>CAZRKH010000048.1:0-75164 GCA_964600785.1 uncultured Chitinophagaceae bacterium | reverse complement strand
GACGCGGCCGACGAGCCCGACGCAGCCGACGAGCCCGACGCGGAAGCCGAGCCGCCCGCGGAGGCCCCGCTCGACGAGCCGTTGCCGTCTGCCGGGGTGGACGAATCGGATGGCTCCAGCGACGACAATCTCGACACGGCGGCCCACGAACCCTCGCGACGCAAGCTCAGCAAGGCCGAACGGAAGCGGCTTCGCCGCGAGGCTCGCAAACACCGCGCCGCCTGAGCGGGAGCCTGTTCTCGCGGCGACGCCTCACGCCGCCCGGTCTGCTATCGTGCCGCTGCGATTATCGTGCCGCTGCGATTTTCCGAGCCCGCCGAGAGGAGCCTGACCGATGAAAGTCCGCACCCGTTTCGCGCCGAGTCCCACCGGCTACCTGCACATCGGCGGGGTGCGAACCGCCCTGTTCAACTGGCTCTTTGCCCGCCGCCACGGCGGGAGCTTCGTCCTGCGAATCGACGACACCGACGTGGCCCGCAACCTCGAGGAGGCACTCGCCCCGATTCTCGCAGGGCTTCGCTGGCTGGGCATCGACTGGGACGAGGGGCCCGACGTGGGCGGCCCCCACGGGCCGTACTACCAGTCGCAACGCGGAAGCCGGTATGCCGAAGCGGTGACGGCGCTGCTCGCCTCGGGCCATGCCTACCGCGACTTCGCCCGTCCGGAGGAACTCGACGCCGAACGCCAAGCGGCCCAGCAGGCGGGCCGGCCCTTTCTCTACAGCCGCCGCTTTGCGGGCCTGAGCGAACGGCAGTGCGACGAATTCGAGGCGGAGGGCCGGCCGGCGGTGGTCCGGCTGAAAATGCCTCGCGAGGGAACGCTCCTGCTCGACGACGCGGTGCGGGGGAGGGTGGAGTTTGCCTGGGACCGCGAGCAGGACCATGTGATCCAGCGGGCCGACGGCACCTGCCTCTACCATCTCGCCACGGTCGTCGACGACCACGACTTCGCGATCTCGCACGTGATCCGGGCCGAGGAGCATCTCTCCAACACGCCGCGGCAGGTCTTTATCGCCGAATCACTCGGCTATCCGCGGCCCGTCTACGCCCACCTTCCGCTGGTGGCCGAACCGGGCAGCCGCACCAAGCTCAGCAAGCGAAAACTCGTGAAGTATCTGAAGAATCCCGACTTCCGGCAGGTCACCGAGCATGGCCAGCGGATCGCCGAACGGATCGGCCTGGCCGCCGACGCCGAAACCTTCAATCCGGTGATCGTCGATTTCTATCGCGAGGTCGGCTATCTGCCCTGGGCAATCGACAACTACCTGGCCCTGCTGGGCTGGTCGCTCGATGACTCCACCGAGTTTTTCAGCCGGGAAGAACTCGTGGCCCATTTCACGCTCGAGCGGGTCGGCTCGTCGGCGGCGAGCTTTGATCCCAAAAAGCTCTGGGCGATTCAGGACCACTACATGGCCCGGCTCACAATCGAGGAAAAGCTCTCGCTGATGCTGCCGTACCTCGTGAAGGCGGGCCTTGTGAACGAGAACCCCCCGCCTGCGGCGGTCGAGACGCTCCGCCGCGTGATCGGGGCAGCCGGGGATCGGCTCAAGGTGGCGGGCGACATCCTGGTGTACGCCGACTTCTTCTTCCTCGACCCGCTGCCCCGCGAGGAAACCGCGGTGGCCAAGCGGCTCGCCGGGGCCGGCGTGCGGCCGCTGCTGGCGGCCTATGCCGGACGGATCGGGTCGCTGGCCGACTTCGCCCCGGCCGAATTGGAAAAAGCCCTCAAAGACGTGGTGGCGGAGGCTGGCAAGAAAGCGGGGGATCTGGTCCACGCGGTGCGGGTCGCCGTGACCGGTAAGACGGTGGGCCCGGGGCTCTACGACTGCCTGGCGATCCTCGGCCGCGAGCGGTCGTTGGCCCGCATCGAGGAGGCTCTGCCGCTGTGCGGGGAGTGAGCCCGTGCGGCGGCGGTATGGACGAATCAGCGTTGCGTAGGCGCAGCGAGGGGTGAGCCGGTAGGCTCACACGCTTCCGAGATTCTCAGGCGGCCCGTAAGCCCCTCCCCACCCCCGGACCCACAAACCTCAAAGGATTCGCTGATGCCGCTGCTCGTCGTTGGAAGTGTGGCCCTGGACTGCGTGGAAACGCCCACCGACAGCCGCGACGACGTGCTTGGGGGATCCGCCGTCTTTTTCTCCTATGCGGCGAGTTTCTTCTCACCGGTGCGAATGATCGGCGCGGTCGGGGAAGACTGGCCGGCCGAGCACACCAGGCTGCTCGAGGGCAGGGGAATCGACACCTCGGGTCTGGAAGTGATCCCTGGCGGGCAGACCTTTCGCTGGCGGGGCCGCTATCTGCCCAATATGAACGATCGCGAAACGCTCGAAGTCCATCTCAACGTGCTCGAGCACTTCAGTCCTGTGCTCAATGGCAACCATCGCGACTGCCGGTTCCTGTTTCTGGGCAACGCCTCCCCCACGGTGCAACTGAAGGTGCTCGAGCAGGCAACCTCGGCCACGCTGACCGTCGCCGACACCATGGATCTCTGGATCAACATCCAACGGGACGAGCTGGAGGAACTCCTCAAGCGGATCGACGGCCTCGTGCTCAATGATGCCGAGGCGAAACTGCTCGCCGAGGATGAGAATCTCGTGCGGGCCGGCCACGCGGTACGCGCGATGGGGCCGAAGTTCGTCGTCATCAAGAAGGGGGAGCACGGGGCGATGTTCTTCAGCGAACACGAGACCTACGTGATGCCCGCCTACCCGACCCCGCAGGTGCTCGACCCGACCGGAGCCGGCGACAGTTTTGCCGGGGGGATGATGGGCTACCTGGCCGAGAAGGGCCGCTCCGATCCCCAGACCCTCAAAGAGGCCCTGGCCCACGGGATCGTGACAGCGAGTTTCACGGTCGAGGATTTCAGCCTCGACCGGCTCGGCCGGCTCGACCGCCAGGACGTCGACGGCCGGCTGGCCGAATACCGCACAATGCTGACATTCTGAAAATCCTCTTGCCAAGCCGGGCGGAAGCCGATACTATACCGGCGTTCAGCATCCGGCCGAGCGTGATGCGGGCGATCGATCTCTGGCGGCAGTGGCTGCCGCCCCGACGTCCCGTTCATCTGGCCGACGCAGGAGTTTTGAGTATGTCTGAGTTGAATGGGGCCCTCCTCGAGAGCACGACCGCCAGCACGACCGCCAGCACGACCGACGGCACGACCGACGGCACGACCAGCAGCACCCCGAGTGGTAAATCGAAGGCCGCCACGACCGCCTCCGACCGCCGGGCAGCCCCCCGTGGAGCAAAAGAACCGATGGCGAAATCCCGCAAGGCAGCAAAGTCTGATCGCGGCCAAGCCGCGTCGGGCAAGTCGGGCAAGTCTGGGCTCGACGACAACGCGGCCCTCAAGGCGACCCTCGCCCAGATTGAGAAAGAGTTTGGGCAGGGTTCGATCATGCCGCTTGGCGACGATAGTTTTGTGATGGTCGAGGGCATTCCCACCGGGAGTCTTTCGGTCGATCTGGCCCTCGGCGGCCACGGCTTTCCTCGTGGACGGATCATCGAGGTCTTTGGCCCGGAATCCTCCGGCAAGACCACGCTCGCCCTGCACGCGGTGGCTGCGGCCCAGAAAACCGGAGGGATCGCGGCCTTCATCGACGCCGAGCATGCGCTCGATCCAAGCTGGGCGAAGAAGGTCGGTATCTCGCTTGAAGACCTGCTCGTCAGCCAGCCGACCTCCGGCGAAGAGGCGATGCACATCGTGGAGATGCTGATCAAGAGCAATGCGGTCGACATCATCGTGATCGACTCAGTCGCCGCGCTGACGCCGCAGAAGGAGCTCGACGGTGAGATCGGCGACTCCTTTGTGGGGCTCCAGGCCCGGCTGATGAGTCAGACGATGCGAAAGCTCACCGGCGCGATCGCCAAGAGCAAGACCTGCGTGATCTTCATCAACCAGATTCGCGAGAAGATCGGCGTGATGTTCGGCAGCCCGGAAACGACGCCGGGCGGTCGCGCCTTGAAGTTCTACTCCTCGTGCCGGGTCGATGTTCGCCGGATCGGCACGATCAAGGACGGCGAGGCCGTGGTCGGCCAGCGTGTTCGCGTCAAGGTCGTGAAGAACAAGGTCGCTCCGCCGTTTCGGGTGGCCGAGTTCGACATGATGCATGCCGACGGCATCAGCCTCGAGGGCGACATCATCGACATGGCCCTCGCCGCGAAACTGCTGGAGAAGAGCGGCACCTGGATCCGCTTTGGCGACACCCATCTCGGCCAGGGTCGGGAGAAAGCCCGCCAGTTTCTTCGCGACAACCCGGAGGTGGCCGCCGAGATCCGTGACAAGGTGATGGCCCACCACGTGCCGGCTGCGGCGGCCGATGAGGCCGAGTCGGAGTGAGCGTTCCCCCGTCGCTCCCGGTGGCGGCCCCGCCGCCGCCGGGAGCGCGACGGCACCAAGGCAGGGCGATGCGGCCGCGGTATAGTGGTCGGCAGTTGTCGATTGCCGCCTCCGACCACGCCCGAGAACCCGCCGAGCCCCATGAAAGCTGACGACCTCCGCGAAGCCTACCTCGCCTTTTTTGAGTCAAAAGGCTGTGTCCGCCGCCCGAGCGACGTGCTCGTCCCGCGATGGGATCCCTCGGTGCTTTTCACACCGGCAGGGATGAACCAGTTCAAGGATCACTTCCTCGGCAAGTGCAAGCTGGAGTTCACCCGGGCCACGACCTGCCAGAAATGCCTCCGCACCGGCGACATCGAGAACGTCGGACGAACCGCGAGGCATCACACCTTCTTCGAGATGCTCGGCAACTTCAGCTTCGGTGATTATTTCAAACGGGATACGATTCAGTGGGCCTGGGAGTTTCTCACCAGCCGCGACTGGCTGGCGATCGACCCCCAGCGGCTGACTGTCTCGGTCTACGAGGACGACACCGAGGCCTACACCATCTGGTCGAATGAAATCGGGCTGCCCGGCTCTCGGATCACGCGACTCGGCGAGGAAGACAACTTCTGGCCCGCCTCCGCCCCCAGCCAGGGCCCCGATGGCGTCTGCGGCCCCTGCAGCGAAATTTTCTACACCATGCCCGACGGGAGCGAGGTCGAGATCTGGAACCTCGTGTTCACGCAGTTCAACCGGGTCGGCGGCCCTCCGGACAATCTGCGGCCCCTTCCCAGCCGCAACATCGACACCGGGATGGGCCTCGAGCGGACTGCCGCGGTGTTGCAGGGCGTCGAGAGCAACTTCCACATCGACATTCTCCGGCCGCTGGTGGAGGCGGTGGCGGAAATCTGCGGCCGCCGCTACGAGCCCGACAGCGACGACGGCCGCCGGATGCGGCGGATTGCCGACCATGCCCGGGCCTGCAGCTTCGCGATCCACGAGAATGTGATGCCCGGCAACAACGAGGAGAAATACGTCGTCAAGCGGCTGCTGCGACGGGCCGTGCTCGACGGCCATCAGATGGGCCTGCGGGAGCCTTTCCTCCATTCGCTGCCGACGGTGGTGGCCGGACTGATGCGGAGGCCCTACCCGGAGCTGACCGAGACCAGCGAGCGGGTCGCCGCGGTGATCCGGCGGGAGGAGGAAGCGTTTCTCGACACGATCGAAGGCGGCCTGGCTCGCATCGAGGGGCTTTTCAAGGCCATCGAGGCCTCCGGCACCGCCCTGGTCTCGGGGCAGGACGCCGCCGAGCTCTACACCACCTACGGCTTTCCCCCGGAGCTGCTCGAGACCCTCGCGGCCGAGCGGAACTGCGCTTTCGACTGGGAGGGATTTCGCGAGCACATGGAGGCCCACGGCCAGCGTTCCGGGGCGGGCAGCAGGATGGAGCTTTTCGCCTCGGGCCCGCTCGACGCCTTGAAAAAGGCGATGCACGGCTCGGAATTCCTCGGCTACGAAAGCATCGAGGCGGAGGGCCGGGTCGTGGGAATCATCGCCCACGACCGGCTCTGCGAATCGCTCGACGAGATCGACCACGACGACCCCGTGGTTGTCGTGCTCGATCGCACGCCCTTCTACGGCGAAGCGGGCGGACAGGTTGGCGATACCGGCAGGCTCAGTTCGGCGTCGACCGACGAATCGCTGCTCTTCGAGGTGTCTAATACCCGCCGAGAGGGTGACTTCATGCTGCATGTCGGCCATCTGCGGAAGGGTCTGCTCCGCCTCGGCGGCGTCGTGCATGCGGCCGTCGATCCGGCCCGCCGCCTCGCCGTGCGGCGGGCCCACTCCGCGACCCATCTGCTGCATGCCTCGTTGCAGCATTTCCTCGGTCCGCACGCGGTCCAACAGGGCTCGAAGGTCGATGCCGACTGGCTGCGGTTTGACTTCACCAACACCAGCCGAATCGAGCCCGAACTGCTCGGCGACATCGAGCGGCGGGTCAACAGCCAGGTTCTTGCCGCAGTGCCGGTGACCGCCGCCCGCCTGCCGCTCGCCGAGGCCCGGCATGCCGGGGCGATGATGCTCTTCGGCGAGAAATATCCCGACGTGGTGCGGATGGTCACGATGGGCGACGAGGTGCAGCGGGTCAGCCGGGAGCTTTGCGGCGGCACTCACGTTGCCAACACCGGGGAAATCGGCGTGGTGCGGATCACCGGGGAAGAGAGCGTGTCGGCCGGCGTGCGGCGGATCACGGCGGTCACCGGCCTTGCCGCGGTCGATCGCTTCCGGGCCGCGGAAGAACAGCTCGCCGAGGCGGCGGCAGCTCTGCGGGTGCCCGCCGCCGAGGTGCCTTCGCGCATCGCGGCGGTCGTCAAGGAACTCAAGGAACTCCGCAAGGGTCGGGCCAGCCCGGCCGAGGCGGCCGTCTCGGCCGAGGCCCTGCTGGCGAACGCTTCCCGCGTGGGCGATGCGCGGGTGGTGGTGGCCTCCACGGGGAGCGGTGATGCCGCCGCGATGCGGCAATGCCTCGACCAGCTGCGGAGGAAGGCAGCCCCGATAGCGGTGCTGCTCGGCGGCAGCGAGGACGGCAAGGTCACGCTGGTGGCCGGGCTCAGCCGCGAACTCGAGGCTCGCGGCCTCGCTGCCAACGAGTGGATCCGCGAGCCGGCCACGATCGTCGGCGGAAGGGGGGGCGGCCGCCGCGACCTCGCTCAGGCCGGCGGCAAGCTCGCCGAAAAACTCGACGAGGCCCTTGCCGCCGGCAAGGCCTGGATCGAACGGGCTCTCGAGCAGCCGCAAGGCTGAACGGCATTCGCTCAGGCAGCCTGCTCGAGGGCGGCGAGGGCCGCGGCGTAGTCGGGCTCCTCGGCGACCTCCGGCACGACCTCGGCGTACACGAGGGTGCCCTTGGAGTCGAGCACGAACACCGCCCGGGCGAGAATCTTCAGCTCGTCGATGAGCACGCCCCAGTTCGTGCCGAAGCTTCGATCCATGTAGTCGCTGCCGACCTTCATCCGCTCGATCTGCTCGGCCCCGCAGAAGCGGTTCATTGCGAAGGGGAGATCGAGGCTCACCGTGAGGGCGTTCACGCGGTCGCCGAGGGCGGCGAGTCGCTCGTTGAAGGTCTTGGTCTGCAACTGACAGACCGGCGTGTCGAGCGAGGGCACCACGCTGACGATCGTCGGCTTGCCGGCAAGATCGGCCTTGCGGATGTGGTGCATGCCGCCGTCTGCGTAGCAGAGGAGGTCGAAATCGGGCGCCGACTCCCCGACCTTCACCGGCTCGCCAAGGAGGGTCAGCGGGTTGCCTTTGAACGTGACTGCGTTGTGCTGCGGCATCTGTGATCCGTCTTTCTGTTTCGGGGGTTTTTCCGGGAAATATCGGGCGTCGCTCGTGCGTGCAGTATCACCATGGCTCGCCGCCAGGCAAGCCCCGAAAAACCAACCTTGCCCGCCAGCCGGCGGCCCGTACGATCTTGTCTCGGGGGTCGCCTGCGGGCTGACCGTGCCCGCACCCCCTCACGGCCCGCGGAAGGAAACGCGTGGCCGCCATCCGCAGTCACGGAGGAGAGCATGCAGCGGCAGGACACGACACCCGCCCGGGAGGGCTGGGTTTACGGCATCGACAGAGGACCGGAGTGGCTCTTCGTTCGGCTGGAACGGCCTGCCGACGGAATCGCCGCCGGGGCCAATTCCGACGGAACTGAAGTCAGCGACGCCGTGCTTGCCACGCTGCGGGAAAACCTCGTGCAGCGGGTCGTGCTCGAACTTGACGACATCGGCACCCTCGATGACACGCTTGTCGACGCGATCGCCGAGCTTGATCGCCGGCTCGGAAACGGCGGTGGCACGCTGCGAATCTGCGGGCTCTCCGAGGCGAACCTCGCCAGACTCCGCACGCGATCAGGGCTGGCGGACATGCCACACTTCGCCGGTCGGCTCGAGGCGGCCGGACCGCGGACGGGCATGCCTGGACGGCCGTTGGCACGATGAGACCGCTGGCCCGACTGCTGCAACTGTTCGGCCTCGTGGTACCGTTCCTTGCGATCATGCTCGAACTCGCCCACCAGATCAGCCTCGGACAGATGCTCGTGATGCTCGTGGCAGCGGTCTGCTGCTTTTGGATCGGCCGTATCCTCGAAGGACTCGCCGGCTGAATGCACCCCCTGATCTTCCGACCGATCTACCGCAACTACCTCTGGGGAGGCCGCCGCTTCGCGACCGCCCTTGGCCGGGAACTGCCCGGAGAAGGGCTTTTTGCCGAGTCGTGGGAACTTGTCGATCACGGCCGCGACCAGAGCCTGGTGGCATGGGGCGAACTCGAGGGCACCAGCCTCGGCGACCTCGTGCGGACCCGCGGCGAGGAACTGCTCGGCCGACACGCAGGCTGCCCGTCCTTCCCGCTGCTGTTCAAGTTTCTCGACGCCGCGGCCGACCTCTCGGTGCAGGTGCATCCCGACGACAGCCGGGCAGCGAGGCTCAGCCCCCCGGATCGCGGCAAGACCGAGGCCTGGTATGTCGTCGATGCCGAGCCCGGCAGCAGGATCTATGCCGGGCTCCGGCAGGGCGTCGACACGGCGGCCCTCCGTCGGGGCATCGAGACCGGCACGCTCGCGAATTGCCTGCATGCCTTTGAGCCACGTCCCGGGGATTGCGTGTTCATTCCCGCGGGAACACTGCACGCGATCGGGGCGGGCCTGTTGGTTGCGGAAATCCAGCAGGCCAGCGACGTGACCTACCGTCTCTTCGACTGGAACCGCGTCGGCCCCGACGGAAAGCCACGGGAACTGCATGTCGAGGCGGGACTCGAGGCAGTGACCCGCTTCACTCCGGTCGAGCCGGTCGAGCCACGGCCGGCGGCACTCGCCGAAGGGGACGGGGAGCGATCACTGCTTGTCTCCTGCGACTACTTCACGCTCGCAAGGCTCACCGCGGGGCCGGCCGGCCGCTTCGAGGTCGGCGGTGACGATGTCCCGCACTTCCTGGCGGTGCTCGCCGGCGACGCGACTCTCCCCGCCTGGTCGATGCCACCGCTGGGAGTCGGTCGCTGCGTGCTGCTGCCGGCATGCCTCGGGAAGCAGGTGATCTCCACCCGGCCGGGTTCGGTGCTCCTGGAAATCAGCCTCCCGTAGCAGTCTCGGCGACAGGCCCGCCACGCGATGCGGCTGTCGCGACCCTCGGGACCGCGATTCCAGGCGGGAAAACCGGATTGGGAATCGGCCGGGGCTTCCCTACACTCCGCCCGGCCCGCTCCCCCGACAGCAGTCTTCGCATGCTCCGTCAACCGATGCTGAGAATCCAGGCTGCGGCCCTCCTCGCGGCCTGCGGCCTCCTGGCCGGCGGGGGCTGCGCGGCGCTGGGCCGCCCAGACTGGTTGCGGCCCGGCCCCGAGGCAACGCAGCGACGAAGGGCGGTTCGATTCGACCCTTTTCTGCAGAACGACATCGGTCCCTACCAGTTTCGCCTGCCGCTGATGGACGGCACCCGACCGCGGGACTATGCCGAGCCGATCACCGAGGTGGAACGCTCGCGATGGTGGTCCAACGGCCGTTGAGCACCGCTCGCTTCCCGGCCTGCGGCCGACCGGTATGATCCTGGTATCGGCTTCGCTTCCATCACCACCCCGCAGGCAGTCCTGCCCGTGCCCGCCAGAGAGCGACCTTCGCGATCCCCCAGGCCCTCTCGGCGTCCTCCGGGCGGTTCCGCAGGACCTGCCCGTCGCCGCCCATCGCGAATTGTGCGGAGGGGTGCAGAGCCGACGGCCGCCCGGCCCGAGCGACCCGATTCCCCCGACAGGCTTACCGATGAGCCGGAGCTTCAACGACTGCACAAGGCGCTTGCTGCGGCGGGGATTGGAAGCCGTCGTCAATGCGAGACCCTGATCGAACAAGGGCGTGTCGAGGTGGACCGTGAAACCGTCACCGAACTTGGCACCAAAGTCGATCCGTCGCGGCAGGAAATCCGCGTTGACGGCGAGCGGCTGCCCTCGCCGCGGCGGGTGGTGATCATGCTCAACAAGCCGGTCGGTGTCGTGACCACCAACTACGATCCCTCAGGCAGGCCGCGGGTGATCGACCTGGTGCCCAGCCGAGAACGGCTCTTCGCGGTGGGCCGGCTGGATCGTTCCAGTGAGGGCCTGATCCTGCTGACCAACGATGGCGAACTGGCCAACCGGCTCGCCCACCCACGCTATGGCGTGGAGAAAACCTATCTCGTGCAGGTCGCCGGCCTGCCCTCCGAGGAGACGCTCGACCAGCTGCGGCGGGGCATCCGCCTCGCCGAGGGCAGGGCCCAGGCCCGGCGGGTCGCGGTCCGGTCACGGCACAAGCACAGCGCGGTGGTCGAGCTGGTGCTCGACGAGGGAAAAAACCGCGAGATCCGTCGGATGCTCGCCGCCTGCGGCCACAAGGTCCAGCAGCTCAAGCGGATCGCAATCGGGCCGCTCTCGCTGGGGACTTTGCTCCCGGGAGAGTCACGACCGCTGAGCTGGGGGGAGATTCGATCACTCGAGCAGGCCGGCGGGCCGGCGACCGATCGCCGGCAGCAGGAACGACCTCGCAGTCGCGGCACCCCCGGCAGGAAAAGGCCGGCTGGCGGAGCCCCGCCGAGACGGCGGCGACCGGGCCGGGCGAGTTCCTGGCGGAAGCCGAGGCCGGCCGGCTGACACCGCAAGGCCCTCCACCGAAGGCCACCGAAGATGCACGAGACCCAGCAGCACGAATCCCCGCCGTCAATGGCCGCTCGGGCCGTCCACCGTCCGCTGGTGACAGCCCACGAGCAGGTGGCCGAGCGGACATGGAGAATCAGGCTCGCCTGTCCGGCACTGGCGGCGGCGTCGCTGCCAGGGCAGTTCGTGATGCTTCGCCTGCCGGGCCGCGACGACCCGTTACTGGCCCGGCCTCTGGCGGTCTTCGACACCCACGGGCCCGACGGGAGGCCATGTGGCGGACCAAAAGCGGAGACACTCGACCTTCTCTACCTCGTCCAGGGCCGCTTCACCCGGGCTCTTGCCGGCGTCGCCGCGGGCTGCGAGCTGCTGGCCTGGGGGCCCCTGGGCAACGGCTACGATCCACCGCCGGTCGACCACCTGGTGCTCGTGGCCGGTGGCATTGGCCAGACCGCCCTTTTGATGCTCGGCCGCGAGCGGCTTGGCGGGGCGTCCTACGGCCTTGTTCCGCGGGCGGCCCCACGGGCGAAGCGTGTGAGCATGGCCTGGGGTGCCCGGCACGCCGGGCTCTTTGCGGGAATCGAGGAATTTCGCGGTGCGGGGATCGATGTCCGCACCGCCACGATCGACGGCTCCCACGGAACCACCGGCACGGTGGTCGACCTGCTCGACGACATGCTCGGCCCTCAGCTCTCCGGCGGTGCGGACACAACCCGCATCGCCTGCTGCGGCCCCGAGGCGATGATGGCCGCGGTCAGCCGCTGGGCAGCCGGACATCACATTGGCTGTGATGTCTCGCTCGAGACACCGATGGCCTGCGGGGTGGGCATCTGCTTCACCTGCGTCGCACCGATCCGCGACGGCCAGGGAGGCTGGGACTATCGCCGCACCTGCGTCGAGGGACCCGTCTTTGATGCAGCCGACGTCGTCTGGGAGACCTGACCCGCGAGGGTTCGGAAGCCCTCGCGAATTCCTCTCAGGCATCCTGCGGCAGGGCGAGCTTCCGCACCCTTGCCGAAAGCCGCGACTTGATGCGGGCGGCGCGGTTGGCGTGGATCACCCCGTGGGCCGCGGCCCGATCGGCACGCTTGGCCACGCCGCGGAAGGCGTCGCGGGCGGCCGCAAGATCGCCAGAGTCGATCGCTTCGAACAGTTTGCGAGCTTCCGTCTTGATCCTCGACTTGGCAATCCGGTTCCGCTCGCGGCGGTGGACATTCTGGCGAAGCCGTTTTTTGGCGCTGGCGGTGTTGGGCATCGTGTCGCTTGCCGGAATCTCCCGGCACCTCGCTATCGCTCTCGGGGCACAAGCACGGGATCGGCTGGCCGATCCCCGCTCGCCTCAGTTATCACCCATCCCCGAGAGCTTGTCCAGCCGGGTGGCCACGTCTCGGTAGCCGAAATCGAGCCCGGCGAGGGTCGAGAGGTGTTTGCGGGCCGCGTCGTGGTCGTTGAGGCCCGTGGCGAGCACCCCCGCCCGGTAGAGGGCCCGCTTGCGATGGTCAATCTCGCGGTCGGAGAGGCTGTTGACCGCGAGCGTGTAGTTCTGCATCGCCAGGGGGTATTGCTTGATTTTCTGGAAGCATTCCCCGAGTTCCAATGCCACAAGGCCCTGCCGCCGGGGATCCTGAAGCACCTCCTGGAAGTGCTGGATCGCTTCGGCGAACTTGCCGGCCTGCTTGAGCCGCAGGGCGAGTTCGTATTTCCAGGTGATGTTCTCCGGGTAGCGTGCCGCCCGGGCGGCATAGACGTCGATCTCGAGTTTGAGCAGTTCCCGGCGGAGCCGTTCGAGCGAGTGCTGGTGCGGCTCGCTCTTCTGCTCGGCATACCGCTTCTCGGCCACGAGCACCCGCTGCCGGGCCCATCGCATCTGGCGGTCCTCGAGATGCTCACGAACCTTCAGATCGTTGCCGCTCGCAGCGAGCGTGTCGGTGAGCACCTTCTCCGCCTGTTCCGCCGTGGCCTCCCGCTCGAGCAGGTCGGCCAACTCCAACGCCACGTCGATGTTCGCCGGATCCTCGCCATGCCGGGCCTGAAGGCCGGCCAGCCGGTCGGCGGGCGTGACCTTCCCACCGCTCTCGTCACCGCCGCGTTTGCCCCTGCCGGCGACGATCGTCTTCTCGACCTGCAGCCGGGCGATTTCCTTCTGAGCCTCCTCGGCCACCGAGCGATTGGTCGAGACCCGCACCCAGCAGGCGATCGCCTGGTCGAACTCCCCGCGGTCGGCGAGGAAGCGGGCGCACTGGCGGTTGACCTCCACATCGTTGGGGGCCGCGTCGAGCGCCGCTTTGAGGTAGGTTCGCTGAGACTCGAGATAGAGCATGTTCCCGCAGGCCTCGGCCATCGCCAGCAGGCAGCCGTGGTCGAAGGGGTTCTTCTTGAGGATCTCGAGACCCGTGGCGAGGACATCGAGCCACTGGGCGGCGGAGGCGGCCTTTCGCATTTTGGCCTTGGGCTGGATCGCCCAGACCGCCGAGAGCCCGCCCGGCCGCTTGCCGACGAACTTCATCTTCAAAGCGCCGAGCAAGTGCTGCAGATAGACGGCGCTGGCGGGGTCTCCCCGCACGCAGGTGGCGAACATCTCGACCGCGTAGTCGACGTTCGCGTCGGCGTTCTGCTGGCCCCGCTGGAAGCACTGGGTCAGCCTCGACCTCTCTGCCGAGGATAGGGGATCGGCCGCGGCGTGGGATTCCTCCGTCGGTTCGTTCGCCATGGTGCCCAGTCGGACCGGTCATCCTTCGCACGCGGTACCATCTTTTCAAAGCCCGTCACCTGGGTACTGTAGTCGGCAGGCTCGCCGCCCTCAATTCAGACTGCTTTTCAAGGACGGTTTCGAATTTCCCCGATGACTCCAGCCCCACCAGACGGCCCCCGCGGTAATGTGTCCTCAGCCCGGGGCGTGGTGCGGTTCGTGGGGGCCGGGCCGGGTGATCCCCAACTGCTCACGCTGCGGGCCCTGCGGTGTCTGCAGGAGGCCGACGTGATCGTGCACGACAGCCTGGTGCCCCCCGCGGTGCTCGACGCCGCCTCGACGCTCGCCGAGCGGATTCCGGTGGTCCGTGGCAGCGGCGAAGGGAGCCATGGCATTGATCCGGCCGCCGGGGCCGACCGGCAGCCTGCTGCGGGAATCGACCCGGGGGAGGCGACAGGGCGGTTGCTCGCAAAACTCGCCGGCGGTGGTCAGCGGGTCGTGCGGCTCAAAGGGGGCGACCCGACAGTGTTCGCCAGGCTTGCCGAAGAACTGCAGCCGCTGCGGGAGGCGGGCATCCCCATCGAGATCGTGCCCGGCGTGACAGCGGCGGTGGCCGCCGCCGCCGCCGCGGGTGTGCCACTCACCAGCCGCAGCGACGCCTCGAGTTTGACCCTCACCACCGGCCACCGGGCCGACGCCGAGGGCGGCTGTGATTTCCCCAGCCTCGCCCGGCTCCCCGGAACGCTCGTGGTCTACATGGGGCTGGAGCGGATCGATGCCTGGACGAAATCCCTGCTGGCCGCCGGAGCCGACCCGGCGACTCCCGTGGTGGCCGTAAGCCGCTGCGGCTGGCCCGATGAGAAAATGCGAGCGACCACGCTGGCGGGCCTGCGGGATGATTCCCAGCTCCGGGGCTGGCCGTCGCCGGCGGTGATCATCGTGGGCCGCGTCGCATCGGTAGCCGGCCGCGAGCCCGCCTCACCAGGACGACTTGCCGGACGAAGGGTGCTTGTCACCCGGCCGGCCGGCCAGGCCGGCCTTTTCGCCGCGGCCCTGGCAGCCGAGGGCGCCGAGTGCCTGCACAGGCCGGTGACGACCATCGAACCTCCGCCACAACCCGACCTGCTCGAGGAGGCGGTGCGGCAGGCTGCCTCCTTCGACTGGATCGTGTTCTCGAGCGTCAACGCGGTGGCCGCGTTTACCGATCAGCTCGGTCAGTGGGGCGACGCCCGTCTGCTCGGCACGGCGAGGCTCGCCGCGGTCGGCGAACGGACCGCCGCGGAGCTGGCTCAGCGGGGGCTTGCCTGCGACCTGCTGCCACAGGTCCAGTCGTCGGAGGGCCTGCTCGAGGCCTTTGCCTCCGTCCCGCCGGGAGGACGGTTCCTGCTTCTGCAGGCCGACCGTGGCCGCGAGACGCTCCAGCGGCAGCTTGCCGGGCGTGGTCACCAGGTGGACCGCGTGGCCGCCTACGCCACCCGCGATGTCGAGGCCCTCGAGCCAGGAGAACACGAGCAGCTCGCCAAGGCCGGCATCGACTGGATCGTCTTCACGAGCCCGGCGATCACCGCCGCTGCGGTGCGGCTCTTCCGAGACCTCCTACCGGGCTGGCGAGTGGCCTGCAACAGCCCCGCCTCCGCCGAGCGTCTCGCGGCCGAGGGGCTCACCGCGACGGTGGTTTCGGCGGAGCCGACGATGGCCAGTCTCGTGGAGGCGATCGCCAACTGGGAGTCTCGCCACGGTCACGAGCAGGGGGGTCGCCGGGCCGCACAATCGGGCTGACCCGCGAAGCTTCGCTCCGCCTCTGCGGACCGTGCGGGCGGCCGCGGGAGCGACTGAAGCCGGCCGCTCTCCTGACCGATTCCCCTGCGGTCGGGGATGCCACGGCATTTTCGGCCCGTCACGATTCCGATGGTCTGCCGAGGTCCGCATGGCACACAACGAGCGACAGCCCGCAACCCTCGTCATCTGCTGCCATCCGCCTCGGGGAATCGGGCCGAGCGAGGCCGCGGCATGGCGACAGGCCGCGGAGCGGGAAGGCCAGCGGGTGACCTGGATCGTTTCCGCGTCGGATGCCGATGCCTGGCTCTCATCGACCGCGGCGGGCGACCTCGCGGTGCGGCTCGAAGCCGGCCGCGGCGGATGTCGCCGCCAAGCCTCCCGTGCGGCGATGCGACTGGCGATTCGCGGCCTCCCGGGGGTGACGGCGGCCTTCGTGGACGACCCGCATCTGCTCGACCACCGTGATCTGCTGCTCGCCGAGGGGATCAGTGTCGCGGCCGTGAGGCAGTTCGACCCCGAGCCACGCAGGAGTCGCCGACCACCCCCGCAGGGCTGGGCCTGCCGGAGCCTGCTGTGGGGCCTTTGGGAGACCTCGCTCGAGCCGCCGCGGCGGCGGCTTCGCTTGCCGTGGAGCGGCGAGATGCCCGCCGCGAGCCTGCGATTCATCGAAACCGGCTCAACGTCCCGGGAATCAGCCGCGGTGGCCCTGCGAAAACTCGAGCATGCACTCCGCCGGGTGTCGCGGGACGAGGGGCGTGGCCGCTGCCGAACCATCCGACTGGGCGAACTGCCCGCGCGGATCGAGGGCCGAGACTCGACTGCCGGGCGGGGAAACATCCTGCGGGCGGCGTAGCGGGACGCGCGACACGCGACTGCCCGTTGAAAAAGCACTCCATGGCCACCTGCCCCGCGGGGACGCGGGCGAACAAAGTTCACGCGAGGCCCACGCGAGGCCCACGTGAGCGACTCCCCGACAAGCCGAGGTTCCAGGGGTCGCCGGTCGCATCCGGCGGCGGCGGACTTGTTGCACAGTCTGCTACCGCCTGACCGGCATGATGGTCCAGGCGAGGTAGCCGAGGATCAGCGAGGCGATCAACAGGCAGATATCGATCACCAGGCTCGCACGGGCAAAAGGAAATCCCACGGCAAGATCGGCGAGAAAGACGACCCCGACGAGCCCGGCGATCACCATGCCCGTCAGGGACAGCGGCTTCGACACTGAGCGAGGCCTCCCGCGTTGTGCATGATTCACCGCCCGGCCGCCCGGCCGGACCTCCCTGAAGTTCCCTACAATACCTTCGGATCCTGAAGCGTCCACGGCCACCCGTCGACCACGCAATCCCCGTCGCCCGATCGCCTTCCCGGGCGGAGAACCGATGCAGCAGACACATCCCGCAGATTCCGCCGCGGTCTACACCGGCTCCTTCGATCCCGTCACGCTGGGTCATCTTGACGTGATCCAGCGGGCCGCGCGAATCTTCCGCACGGTCGTGGTGGGCGTCGGCATCAACCCCGACAAAGACCCGCTCTTCTCGCCAGACGAACGGGTGCGGCTGGTGCGGGATTCGGTGGCCGACCTGGCCAACGTGCGGGTCGAACGGTTTGACGGCCTGGCGGTCTCCTTCGTTCGCCGGCACGGCGCCCGGGTGCTCCTGCGGGGCATGCGTTCGCTGACCGACATCGAGGCGGAGTTCACGATGTCGTTGGCCAATCGCAAACTCGATCCCGAAATCGAAACGGTGTTTTTGATGACCGACGCCCAGTTCTCCCACGTCTCGTCATCGCTGCTGAAGCAGATCACCCCGCTCGCCGACGACGCGTCGCTCGAGCAGTTCGTGCCCGGCCCTGTGATCGCGGCGCTGAGGGAGAAGTTTCGAGCTGGCGGGGCGGGGCAGGGGAACGTCAATTGACGCTCGTGCCGCCGGTTTCCGCATTCTCAAAATACTGTCGCAGATAACGGGCCCGCTCGATGTTGCGATCGTTGGAATCGAGTTCGATACCCCGCAGTTTCTGCAGATGGGCCGGCTGGGTCCGCACCAACAAAGCGTTGATATCGGAGATCTTGACGTCCCCGAGCAGGCCCAAGAAGACGCCCATCCGCACCCGCGAGAGGTGCTGCATCGTCTCCTCGGCGCTGATCGTCTGGGCCGTGCGGAGGATGCCGATGGCCCGGCTGACCTGGTCGTGGATGTTGAGTTCCGTCTCCTTGATCAGGTAGTCCCTGGCCTTTCGCTCATACTCGATGAGCACGGGCACCACGTCGCCCACCTGCGAGATCAGATCCTCCTCGGTCTTGCCGAGCGTGGTCTGGTTGGAGATCTGGTAGAAATCCCCGGTCGCCTGCGACCCCTCCCCGTAGAGGCCTCGCACCGCCAGGTGGATCTTGTGCAGGCTGCGAAAGACCTTGTCGATCTGCCGGGTGATGACCAGCGCCGGCAGGTGGAGCATCACGCTCACGCGAATACCCGTGCCCACGTTGGTGGGACAGGCGGTGAGGTAGCCCCAGCGTGGATGGAAGGCGTAGGGCACGACCTCCTCGATCCGCTCGTCGACCCGCCGAATCTGCTCGAAGGCACCGGCAAGATCGAGACCGCTGTGCATGCACTGGATGCGGAGATGGTCTTCCTCGTTGATCATCAGGCTGACCTGCTCACGACCGTCGATCGCGACACCGCGGGCCCCTTCGGCCTCGGCATGCTCACGGCTGATCAGCTGCCGCTCCACGAGGAACTGCCGATCGACCTCTTCGAGGTGCCCGACATCGATGTACTCCAGCCCGCCGCCGGCGGGAGACACCGCCACCTGCTCGCGGAGGAACTGCTCGATCTCGCCACGCTCCGTTTCACTCGCCCGGCTCACGAATGGGTAGTGGGCCACGTTGCGTGCCAGCCGCACGCGGCTGCTCATCACGATGTCCGATTCCGGGCCGGTGCCACGCAGCCATTCGCCGATCGCCCGGCTGAGGGTGTCGAGTTTCACCTGGGAGCCCTCCTGGGAAGGTGGACCCGAGGTTGCATCGTGGGGTTCATTCGCCACCGCCAGACCCTCCCTGCGAACCGGCGGCATCAGCGGGCGGATCGGCCGACCCGCGGACCGTCTCGTCAATTTTCCTGAGGGTGTCCCGCAGTCTGCCGGCGTGCTCGTAGTCTTCGCACTCCACCGCCTGCTGCATCTCGCGCCGCATCCCGATCGCCCGCGTCAGCGACTCGGTGCCCTCGGGATACCGGCGAGGCCTGCGGCCGACATGCTCGGTCGCCCCGTGGATGTTGGAGATCAGCGGTTCCAGCTCCTTCTCGAACTGGGCGTAGTCGTGCGGGCAGCCAAGCCGCCCCTGGTTGCGGAATTCGAAAAAGGTGATCCCGCACATGCTGCACTGTTTCTGGTCGAGGGCGGCGAGTTCGTCGGCGGTGTGGCTCACCGAGAGGGGGCCCGAGATCGCCCCCCCGGTCGATGACTTCGGCTCTCCGGCGACCGGCTCGGCTTGGGTCAGGTAGCCGCGTGCATGGTCTTCGCAGAGGTGCAGTTCGCGGACACCGCCCTCCTCGAGTTCGGTGATGTGAAAAACGGCCACTTTGTCGCACTGCTGGCATTTCATCGTGGAGCACCTCCTGCCTGAAACCCGCGAGTCGCATTCTCTCCGCCGAGGCCCGGCCTGCAAAGCCATCTGCATCATACCGCCTGCGGCCGGCGTGCCGCTCTCTACCGGCTCGGCCGCGGCCCGGTTTCCCGCCCGCGACCCGCTTCCGAGGGCACCGCGTTGTTGCCCACCGTGGCGGCGACTAGGCTTCGTGGATTCCACCGAATCCCGTGCGGAATCCATGCCACACCTCCCGGATCGCCTCGAGTTTGCCTCGCTCGCGAAGCGTCATCGGCTGATTCCGGTCTACCGCCGGCTGCTTTCCGACAGCCTCACGCCGCTTTCCGCCTACGCCAGGCTCGACGCCGGCGAGAGCAGCTGCCTCTTTGAGAGCGTGGTCGGGGGCGAACGGGTCGGCCGCTGGAGTTTCCTGGCCGCCGAGCCCTTCATGAACCTCGAGGCTCGGGGGAACGAGGTTCGAATCTTCGGCCAAGATCCCGACGGCCGACCCTTCGACGAGCGGCAGATCTGTGACGATCCGCTCGAGGAGCTGCGCCGCAGGATGGCCCCCTTCGCCCCGGCCCGACTGCCGGGACTGCCTCCCTTCTCCAGCGGCGTGGTGGGCTACTTTGGCTACGACGCGGTCCGCTACGTGGAGCGACTGCCCACCCCACCTCCCGACGACCGCCATCTGCCCGATCTCTCGTTCGCCTTCTACGACCGGATGCTGATCTTCGACAATGTCAACAAGACGCTCGATGTCGTGGTCCTCGCCCGCCTCGAGGGAGACGACGCGGCGGCGGTCGACCTTGGCTACGCCGAGGCCTGTCGCCGGATCGACGAGACGGTCGAGACCCTGGGGCGACCCGGCGGGCCGCTGCCGGCCGATATCGACACCGCCCTGGCACCGGCCGAGGCCGAGTCAAACCTCACGCGGGAGGCGTTCATCGCCGCGGTGCAGCGGGCGATCGACTACATCCGCAGCGGCGATGTCTTCCAGGTCGTACTCAGCCAGCGTCTCGAGGCGAACTTCACCGCTCCCTCACTCGAGCTTTATCGCACGCTGCGGGTGGTCAACCCCAGCCCGTTCATGTTTCACCTGCGGACGCCCTCGACGACGCTCGTCGGCAGCTCTCCGGAGATCATGGTTCGCGTGGCCGACGGCGAGGTCACGGTGCGGCCGCTCGCCGGCACCCGCCGCCGCGGCAATTCGGCCGTGGAGGACGAACAACTTGCCGCCTCGCTGCTGGCCGATCCCAAGGAGCGGGCCGAGCATGTGATGCTCATCGACCTCGGCCGCAACGACGTCGGACGCGTGGCGGAGATCGGCACGGTGACGCTTTCCGACGTGATGACGATCGAGCGGTACAGTCACGTCATGCACATCACCAGCAATGTCACGGGACGGCTGGCCGCCGGCCGCACCGCGCTCGACGCCCTGCGGGCCTGCCTGCCGGCGGGAACCGTCTCGGGAGCCCCCAAGATCCGCGCCATGGAGATCATCGACGAACTCGAACCAACCCGTCGCGGCCCCTATGCCGGTGCGGTGGGCTACATCGACTTCGGCGGCTCGATGGACACCTGCATCACCCTGCGAACGTTCGTGCTCCACGAGGGGCGGGCCTTCGTGCAGGCTGGGGCGGGAATCGTCGCTGAGAGCGACCCGCAGGCGGAATACGAGGAAACCCTCAACAAGGCCCGGGGGCTGCTGGTGGCATTGGAACTGACCCGCAAGCGACTCGCGGCCGGCCCCGCAGCGGCCGAGCACCAATGATCAAGCTCGAGGGGCTCGGCGTACGCAACCGCGACGGTCCGCTGCTGGAAGCCGCCTCGCTGACGATCAACGCCGGCGAGGCGGTGGCCCTGCTGGGACTCTCGGGGAGCGGAAAGAGCCTGCTTTTGGAAGTGATCGCCGGCAACCTTCCGCCGGCGGCGGGCCGAGTCGTGCTCGGCTCGACCGGTCAGGAGCCACCCCGCGTCGGCTACGCCGGGGCCTTACCGGCCGCCTGGCCGGTGATCCGCTGCGACGAATTTCTCGAACTCGTGGCCCGGCCCCGGGGGCTCGCCGGCCAGCCGCTGCGGGAGGCGATCAGGCGGGGTCTGGACTTTGCCGGCTGCGGTCACCGACGCGACGAGCGGATCGATCGGCTCCCCGACGGCCGGCGGAAGCAGTTGCTGATCGCCTCGGCGATGCTCCACGATCCGGAGATTCTCCTGCTCGACAATCCCTTCGCTCTGCTCGACGCTCCCGGCCGCCAGGATGTCTCGAGGGCGATCGCCGACTTCACTCTCGCCGGCGGCGTGGTGCTCGCCACGGCTGACGGCGGCGGCATCGAAAACTGCTTCGGCCGGGCGATCCTGCTCGAAGCCGGAGGACTCCTCGACACCTCGGCACAAGGGGCGGCCGACTGGCCGGAATGGAGCCGATCGCTCCTCGCCGACTGGCATCGTCGGCGGTAGCAGACTGTGGAAAAAGCCCTCCGTGGCAATTCTGTTCGGCACGATACGTGCCGCCCCAGGTGGCCGGTGTTGGAGAGTTGTTTTTCAGAAGGGGACACAAGCGTCCAGTGGGGGTCGGGGTGCCCATGCCCTGTCGCCGGGCACTCGCTGCGGCCCTCCAGGCCTTCGCTCGTTCGAAGCTGCCTGCGCTCCGCCATCCATGGCTCCGCTGGCAACAGCCAGCGGAGCCGATACATCTCGGCGATCAGTTTCGCCGACAGGTCGAGGCGGTTGGTCACGATCCGCAGCACCCCGTCACACCGCGGCCCCTGCATGCCCCGATAGCTTTCGTGGGACTTGACGGCCACACAGATCAGCCGCGTCGGAGTGCTTTTTGCACGAGCAGTTAGTCGGCCCAGCTTTTTCTGACCTCCGCCAGGCCCGCCACGCACAGATCGAACTCCCGGCTGAGGCGGGCCAGCAGCCTGCCCTCGTCGTCGGGGTCGGCCGCCGGAAGACGGCTGGCAAGCCAGTAGGCTCTGCGGCCGACCGCACGGTAGTCGGCCACCGAGGGCGTCAGTTCTTCCGCCAGGCCGCCGCGGGGTCGACGCACGGCCTCCGGGTAGAGACCGGTCCAAAACAGGGCCGCGTCGCCCAATTCCCGGTAGCCCTCGCGTTGGAGTGGCGGGTCGGCCGGTGAATCGGTCGCCGAGGCCTCAGCCCGCCAAAGCTGCTCGACCGCCGGGATCGCGGGGCGGGGCTTGCGGCCGCAGCCCGGCCAGGAGGCGATCGAGTCGCTCCTCACATAGCGGACGAGCAACACCGACACGTAGTCGACAAGGGGAGGATCAACGACACCGAGCGTGGCCTGGAAGGCATGCTCGGTGAGCCCCTGGAAGAACCGCGTGATGTCGTCCGGATGCCGTACGGGATCCATGAATGGGTGACCTCCCTGTCTCGAGGTAGAACCCGCTCAATCACGCGTATTATAGCAGACGACGCATCGGTTCGGCTGCCCGCGGCTCGTGCCTCACGGCGAACCCGGGCTGCGGGTCGCATTGACGAGCCCCGCCACCTGCTCGCGGATCGCCGCGAGCACCTCCTCGCGGCCGCCCTCGCCGCCCCCGACGCAGCGTGCGAGCTGACGCACGACGGCCGAACCCACGATCGCCCCGTCGGCGACCTCGCAGACCGCCCGCACCTGCGTTGCATCACGAATCCCGAAGCCGACCATGATCGGCACCTCACACCGCTGCCGCAGCCAGGCCACCCGTTCGATGAGCTCTTCGGGAAGCATGGCCCGCTCGCCGGTGACGCCCGCCACCGACACGCAATAGAGAAACCCGGTGCTCTCGGCGGCGATCCGGGCCGCCCGCTCCGGCGGGGTCGTGGGCGTGACGAGGCGAACGAGGGCCAGCCCATGCTCGCGGCAGGCAGCCGCGAGCGTTGCACTCTCCTCCAGCGGGAGATCGGGCACCACCAGACCGGCCAGCCCGGCCGTTCTCGCCTCGGCGGTGAAGCTGTCGATCCCGCGACGAAAGATGATCGAATAACTGGTCATCGCCACCAGCGGCATGGTGAGGCTGGCAGCCGTTTGACGGGCCACGTCGAAGGTGTCCGCGAGTGTGCCGCCGGCTGAGAGGGCCCGGGTGTAGGAGGCCTGAATCACCGGGCCGTCGGCGATCGGATCGCTGTAGGGCACGCCGAGTTCACAGACTGCGGCGCCGGCTGAGTCGATTCCTGCCAGGCACTCCACGGTGAATCGGCAGTCCGGGTCACCGACGGTGAGGAAGGGAGCGACCGCCGCGAGACCCGCCTCTCGCCGCCCGCGGATCGCCTCGACGATCGCCGTCGCCCCGCAGCCGGCCGCCGCCTCAGCCATCGCCAGCCCCCTCGGACATGCCCCGCAGCCTCGCGATTTCAGCGGCATCCTTGTCGCCCCGGCCGGAAAGACAGACCACCACCGCGGCATCCCGCGGCATCGAGGCGGCCGCCCGCACCGTCCAGGCGAGTGCATGGGAGGTTTCCAGGGCAGGCAGGATGCCCTCCTTGCGGGCCACGAGATCGAAGGCGTCCAGAGCCTCGGCATCCGTCACGCTCGTGTACTCGACGCGGCCGGCATCACGCCAGTAGGCATGCTCGGGGCCGACCCCTGGATAGTCGAGGCCCGCCGACACCGAATGCACGTCGGAGGTCTGGCCGTCGCCGTCCTGAAGCACGTAGCTGAGGCTGCCATGCAGCACGCCGGGGCTGCCGTGGCTGAGGCTGGCCGCATGGCTCCCCGGGTCGGCCGAGCGGCCGCCCGCCTCGACGCCCACCAGCCGCACGCCGGCATGGTCGACGAAAGGATGGAACATGCCCGCTGCGTTGCTGCCGCCACCGACGCAGGCCACCACCACCTCGGGCAGGCGGCCGAGCAGTTCGCGTGACTGGGCCACGGTCTCTCGGCCGATCACGCTTTGAAAGTCCCGCACGATCCTCGGGAAGGGATGCGGCCCGACCACCGAGCCGATGATGTAGTGGCTCGTGGCAACCGAGCCCATCCAGTCCCGCATCGCCTCGTTGATCGCGTCGCGGAGTGTCCGGGAGCCGCTCTCCACCGGCCGCACCTCGGCCCCCATCAGCCGCATGTTCCGCACGTTGGGGCTCTGCCGCCGAACGTCCTCGGCCCCCATGTAGACCACGCACTCCAGCCCGAACAACGCGCAGGCGGTGGCCGTGGCCACCCCGTGCTGTCCCGCGCCGGTCTCGGCGATGATCCGTCGCTTGCCCATCCGCTTCGCGAGCAGGGCCTGACCGAGGGTGTTGTTGATCTTGTGGGCACCGGTGTGGCTGAGATCCTCCCGCTTGAAGACGATCTCCGCCCCGCCGGCATGGGCGGTCAGCCGTCGGGCATGCATCAGCGGCGTCTGTCGACCCACGAAACTCGCCAAGAGTCCGTCGAGTTCTTCGCGGAACGCGGTGTCGACCCGCGCCTCGGCGTAGGCCTGCTCCAGTTCATCGAGGGCCGCGGAAAGCGTTTCGGGGACGTATCGACCGCCGAAGGACCCAAAACGCCCGAGGGCATCGGGGCCTTGTGAGAATCTGGTGGTCGGCTCTGCAATCGACATCGCGGCGGCTCGTACTCGAGGACTGCGTGGTGGACGCCCGCCCGCGATCGCCCGATCGCGTTGGGCGGACGGCCCGATTTTCCGGGTCAGGGCGGGCGTTCTCGCCTTTGATTGTAGCCCGTCGGCCCCCGGCCACCATCGATGAAATCTGGCGCGGTCTTGAAATCCGGGGCGGCCTGAAATCCGGTCCGCCCTGAAATCCGGTCCGCTTGGAAATCCGGGTATGATTGGGGCTGGCGGGTCCGCGGGACCGGCCGACCAGCCGTGCCCATCACGTTTCGCCGCGGAGTGCCCAGTTCTCGACCGTCGGAGTTCCAGCGGATCATGTCCCACAGACCCATGCCCCTTGACACCCTCGAGCCGACAATCTCCCGGCGGCGATTCCTCGAGCGGTCGGCTGTTGGTGGTTCCCTCGCCGCGGGCCTTGCCACCGGCGTCGCTTCGGCCACGGAGCCGGCCACCGACGGCGTCGCCGAGGATCTCGTCAGGCAGCTTCACGACTCCCTGAGCCCGCAGCAGCGGTCGCGGATCTGCCTGCCCTGGGACTACCGCCATCCGAAATTCGGCCTGCTCCGCACGCGGGTCGCCAACAACTGGCAGTGCACCGACACCGACCTCTCGAGCGACTTCTTCACCGCAGACCAGCGGAAGCTGACCAGGGCCGTCTTCGAACGGCTCACCAATCCCGCCTGGCACGATCGGTTCGACAGGCAACTCGAGGACGATACCGGTGGCTTTGGCCACCAGCAGTCGATCGCCATCCTCGGCACCCCCGGCGATGGACCCTACCAGTTCCTCCTCACCGGGCGACACATGACGCTGCGGTGCGACGGAGATTCCGCCGAGCACGTCGCCTTCGGAGGGCCGATCTTCTACGGCCACGACGCCGGTGGATTCAACGAGGAGAAGGACCATCCCGGCAATGTCTTCTGGCCACAGGCGATGGCCGCCAACGGCGTTTTCGAGATGCTCGACGGCCGGCAGCGGAAGCAGGCCCTCGCCGGCCGGCCGCCGGCGGAGAACGCGATCGCCTTCAGGGGCCCCGCGGTCGCCTCGGTGCCCACCGGGATTGCGGTCTCGGAACTCTCCGACGACCAGCAACAGGAGCTGGTCAAGGTGCTCGGGCTGCTGCTCGAGCCGTTTCGGCGGAGTGATCGCTCGGAGGCCAAGGCCTGCCTGGCCAGGCAGGGGGGTCTCGAGGCCTGCCGGCTCACCTTTTACAAGGGGGGTGATATCGGCAACGACGGCGTGTGGGACAACTGGCGGCTGGAGGGTCCGTCGTTTGTCTGGCACTTCCGCGGCGCCCCGCACGTGCACGTGTGGGTCAACATTGCCGACGACCCCTCCGTGGTCACCAACGCCTGATCCGCAGCCGATGTCGAAGAGCCTGTCGCGTCATGAAAAGTCCGCCGTCGATTGCTGCGTGATCGGGGGCGGGGTGATCGGCCTCTCGATCGCCCGCGAACTCGCCGGCCGCGGGCTGCAGGTTCGCGTGCTCACCGACGCGCCGGCCCGCTCGAGCTGCTCCTGGGCCGCCGCGGGCATCCTCCCGCCGGCCCCGGAGTGCGACTCGCCCCCCGGCGACGCCCTCACCGCCCGTAGCGACCGGCTGCACCGGCAATGGGCAGCCGAACTGCTCGAGGAGACCGGCATCGACAACGGCCTGCGGGCCTGCGGCGGGCTGCACCTGGCAGCTGATGCCCCGGCGGTCGAATCGCTGCGATCGAAGGCTGAAGCCTGGCGATGCCTGGGGGCGACTGCGGAGCTGCTCGCCCCCAGGGAGGTCGCCGACCTCGAGCCGGCACTCGCCGAGGCCGTCAGCAGTGGCCGGATCGCCGGCGGCATGCTCTTGCCGGAGGAAACCCAGATCCGCCCGCCGAGGCAGCTCGAGGCGCTCGCGGCAAGCTGCCGGCGGCGGGGCGTGAGCATTGTGGAGGCTGCGGGTGTCGAGGCGATCGAGACCCGCGGAGACTCGATCGCTGCGGTGCGCACCCCGCGGGGCGTGTTTGCCGCCGAGCGATGGGTGCTCGCGGCGGGCGCCTGGTCGCAAAAGCTTGCCGAGGGCTTCGGGGTGACGATCGAGACGCGGCCGGTGCGGGGGCAGATCGCGCTGGTGCGACCGACCGAACCGCTGCTGTGGAGGGTGATCAACCTCGGCCTCGACTACCTCGTGCCCCGGCCTGACGGCCGCATCCTGGCAGGTTCGACGATCGAGGACATCGGCTACGATCCTCGCACCACGCCCGAGGTCATCGAGCGGCTGCTGGCGATGGCCCGCGGACTGGTGCCAGCCCTGGCCCACGCGGAGCTGGAGGCCAGCTGGTCGGGCCTCAGGCCCGGCTCACCCGACGGGCTGCCCTATCTGGGCCTCTCACCCCGATACGCCAACGGCTATCTTGCCGCGGGCCACTTCCGCGCGGGCCTGCACCAGTCGACGGGGACTGCCGAGTTGATCGCCGACCTCATGACCAAACGCGCGCCGGCGCTCGATCCCGCTCCCTTCGCCCCGGGCCGCAGCCGCGAATCTGGCCGCCCCGACGTGGTGGCGATGATGGTGGAGGCCGCCGCTGCGGTCACGCCGCGTCAATGAACAGCCGACGGTGGAACGACTCGATATCAGCGGCCATGAGTCGGCGGCCGGGGTGACCACGCAGTACGACGGCGGCCGTCTCGAGCAGCCGCACCACCATCCGTGGCACGCCGGCGGCAAGTTCGTGGAGCGTCCGCATCGCCTCCACGTCAAGAGCTTCGGCCACCGTGGGCCGCGTCTGGGCGTAGCGGTGGGTCTCCTCGAATCGCCAGGGCCGCAGCACTCCGCGAAGCCGCACCGCCTCCCGCAGCTGGGCGTCACGGGCGACGAGCGTGAGCAGCCGGCCGGCGCCGGCGAGGATCACGCAGCGGTGCGAGGCCGCGTGGCGATCGCGACCTGATCCCGCCGCCAGCTGCCGCAGCTCGCTTGGATCGCGGGCCGCATCGGCCGCATCGACCAGCAGGACCGCCTCCCCGACCGCCTCGGTCACCGCGGCCGCGGCCCGGAGCACCGTGTGGCCCGCGGCGGCGGCCCGACCGGCCAGCTCGTCGAGCACGAAGGTCTTGCCGGTTCCGGGCGGTCCGCAGAGCACCGCCAGCCCACCGACGTCGATCGCGTGCAGGAGCCTGGCCAAGGCAGCCTCCGCCGGGGGGAGCAGAGTGGGGCTGGTCGATCCGGGCATCGGGTCGTCCTCACTCGGGAGCTGGAAGGAGTTCGTCGCAGCCGGTGACCACCTCGCCGAGGCATTCCACCCCGACCGCCTCGAGGAGCTTCTCCAGGCCCGTCGCAAAGGGCCGCTCCTCCGGCCGCACCACGATCACCGCATCGCAGCCGCGGCATCGCGAGGCGAGCCTGTCGCGGCGGAGGCGGCCGGGGCCGAGCCAGCCGGTCGCATCGACGAGCAGGAGTTCGGCATCGCAACCGGCCGCGTCTTCGCCACCGTGGCTCCAGCGGGCGGTATCGGCCGTGGCCACCCGCCGGCCGGCTTGTCCGAGCCCGGCGGCGAGGCCCTCCACCAGTGGTCCGCTGCGGGCCTCGGCGCGAGCCGATGCCAGGGCGATCACGCGATGGCCCCGAGCCAGGGCGGCCTCGACGGCCGAGCCCAGCTGCCGCCAGGCAACCTCGACGGCCACCCCGGCGGGAGGCTCGGGCTGGGAGTCCACTCGAGGCATCGGCTCCCGGCGGCGGGAGTCGTGCCGACGGGCCTCCACGAGAAACGCGGTGTCGAGCAGGTCGTGACGCTCTGCGGAGATTCGCATCATGCCCCCGTTCACCGCGTGGAGCCGGCAGTGTCGGGAGTGCTCGCGATCCGCTCGCTTGCCTGCTCATCGAGTTGTCGAGCGATCTCGTGGCCGGCGGGGTCAATCCACCAGTTGGTCACCCAGACCGCGGCAGCCAGGATTGCGAGGACCGTGATCGACCGCCAGCCCGCCCGCGGGCGACGGCGGCCGGCCTCCGGCTTTCGGAGAACTGCCGGGGCCACGGGCGACGGTGTCGAATCGATCCGCGGTGGCGGCTCGAAGGTCGAGCGGGGAAAGCGGGCGAGCGTTTTCATCGATCTGCCAGCGGGGCACTGCGGGGCAAAAGACCTCACATGGCCTCACCCTGCCAGAATGGTTCGTCGCGAACATACCGCCGACTTGAGGAGCCAGCCGCCCTCTCTCCCCCGCACAATGGCTTTCGCCGGCCCCCGAGGCGGCTTTGCAGTGGCTTCACCAGATTGCCTGGATCCGCTGCTCGGAAGTACGGGCCCCGGCGGCAATGCAGTAGGCCTCGCGATTGCAAGCGTCTATCATGGTGTTCACAGAGAATGGAAAACCCGTTTTTTCCCCTCCAAAACCCCTGGCTTTTTGCCGTCGCCCCCCGGATCACCGGCCGGGCGGCGAGCCTCCACCCGCTCGATTTCAGGAACGGATGACGCACCCCACCCCCCCCACCGGATCCAACGAAGCCACCCTCCGCAGTCTGCTCGAAGAGCGGATTTTGATCCTCGACGGGGCCATGGGCACGATGGTCCATTCCCTCGGCTTCGACGAGGCCGGCTTCCGCGGCGAGCGGTTCCGTGACCATGACCGGGACCTCAAGAACAACATCGACATCCTGACCCTCTCGCAGGGCGAGGCGATCCGCGGCATCCACGAGGCCTATCTCGCCGCGGGCAGCGACATCATCGAGACCAACACCTTCGGCGGCACCTCGGTGGCGATGGCGGACTTCGGCCTCGAGGGCCTGGTTCGGGAACTCAACCTGACCGCCGCCAAGCTCGCCCGCGAGGCGGCTGACGCCTACTCGACCCCGGACAAGCCCCGCTTCGTGGCCGGCTCGATCGGTCCGACCAACAAGCAGCTTTCGATCGCCGGCAACGTGGCCGACCCCGGCCACCGTGACGTGACCTTCGATGAGATGGTGGCCGCCTACCGCGAGCAGATCGAGGCCCTCATCGACGGCGGCGTCGACATCCTGCTTGCCGAGACGGCCTTCGACACCCTCGTCCTCAAGAGCTGCCTCTTCGCGATCGAGGAGGTGTTCACCGAGCGTAACCTGCGGCTGCCGGTGATGGCCTCCTTCACCGTCTTCGAAGGCGGCCGCACCCTTTCGGCGCAGACGGTTGAGGCCTGCTGGACGAGCCTCGAGCATTTCAACCTGCTCTCAATCGGGCTCAACTGCGCCCTCGGCCCGGAAAAGCTGCGGCCCTACATGGCCGAGCTGGCCCGTATCGCGCCGGTCTACACCAGCTGCTACCCGAATGCGGGGCTGCCCAACGCCCTGGGCGGCTTCGACGAGACGCCTGAGATGATGGCGAAGGTGCTCGAGGAGTTTGCCGCCGAGGGCTGGCTCAACATGGTCGGTGGCTGCTGCGGCACGACCCCCGACCACCTGCGGGCGATCGGCGAGGCGGTCGCCAAGTATCCGCCGCGGAAGCCCCCGACGCGTGAGCCGGCCACGCGTTTCTCGGGGCTCGAACTCTACGAGATCCGGCCCGAGAGCAGTTTCACGATCATCGGCGAGCGGACCAATGTCACCGGCTCGCGGGCCTTTGCCCGGCTGATCCGCGAGGAGCTCTACGAGGAGGCGGTCGGGATCGCCCGGCAGCAGGTCGAGGGGGGCGCGAACCTGATCGATATCAACGTCGATGAGGGGATGCTCGACGGGCCGGCGGTGATGACGAAGTTCCTGATCCTGCTCGCCAGTGAGCCGGAGGTGGCCCGCGTCCCGATCATGATCGACAGCTCCAACTTCGAGGTGCTCGAGGCGGGGCTGAAGTGCCTGCAGGGCAAGGGAGTGGTCAATTCGATCAGCCTCAAGGAGGGGGAGGAGGAGTTTCTCCGCCAGGCCCGCGTGGCCCGCCGCTACGGGGCGGCCGTGGTGGTGATGGCCTTCGACGAGACCGGCCAGGCCACGGAGGTCGATCACAAACTGGCGATCTGCAAGCGTGCCTATCGCCTGCTCACCGAGCAGGCGGGCTTCCCTCCGCAGGACATCATCTTCGACCCCAACATCCTGACCGTCGCCACCGGGATGGAGGAGCATGCCGACTATGCGGTGAACTTCATCGAGGCAGTGAGGCAGATCAAGGAGGCGATGCCGCTGGTCAAGGTCTCCGGCGGGGTGAGCAACATCTCCTTCTCTTTCCGCGGCAACGACGTCGTGCGGGAGGCGATGCACGCGGTCTTCCTCTACCACGCGATCAAGGCCGGGATGGAGATGGGCATCGTGAATGCCGGCCAACTCGCGGTCTATGAAGAGATCGAGCCGGAACTCAAAGAGCGGATCGAGGATGTGCTCTTCAATCGCCGGGAGGACGCGACCGAGCGGCTGATCGAGTTCGCCGAACAGGTCAAGCAGACCGATGGCGGCGACACGGCCAAGGCGGACGCCTGGCGGAGCGGCACCGTTGAGGAGCGGCTCTGCCACTCCCTGATCAGGGGCATCGTCGACCACATCGAGACCGATGTCGAGGAGGCCCGCGGCGAATACGCCACGAGTCTGGAGATCATCGAAGGGCCGCTGATGCGGGGCATGCAGACCGTGGGCGACCTCTTCGGCGAGGGGAAGATGTTCCTGCCGCAGGTCGTCAAGAGCGCCCGGGTGATGAAGCGGGCGGTGGCCTACCTGCTGCCCTACATGGAGGAGGAGCGGAAGGCCTCCGGCGAGGAGCAGTCCTCCCGCGGCCGGGTGCTGATGGCCACGGTCAAGGGTGACGTGCACGACATCGGCAAGAACATCGTGGGCGTCGTGCTCGGCTGCAACGGCTTCGAGGTGATCGACATGGGCGTGATGATCCCCTCGGCCCAGATCGTGGAGAAGGCCAAAGAGGAGAAGGTCGACGTGGTCGGCCTCAGCGGGCTGATCACACCGAGCCTTGGAGAGATGGTCCACGTGGCGGAGGAGTTCGAGCATGAAAAACTGCAAATCCCGATCCTGATCGGTGGGGCCACGACTTCGGCCAGGCACACCGCGGTCAAGATCGCGCCCAAATACTCCGGTGACGTGGTGCACGTGCTCGACGCCTCGCGGGCGGCGGGCGTGGTCGACAAGCTGATCAATCCCGCAAGCCGCGAGGACTTCGTCCGCCGTAACCGCGAGGAACAGGCCAAGGCGGTGGCCTCGTTTGAGCAACGGCAGCAGGTGAACCTCGTGCCGTATGCGACCGCCTGCGAGAAGAAGTGGGCGATCGACTGGGAAACGACGCCGATCGACAAGCCCGACTTCCTGGGCCTCGCCCCGCTTGGCGAGGTGCCTCTCGCGGATCTCGTGCCCTACATCGACTGGTCACCCTTCTTCATGGCCTGGGAGCTGAAGGGGAAGTTTCCCGCGATCTTCCAGGATGCGTTTGTCGGCGAGGAAGCCCGGAAGCTCTATGACGACGCGCGGCGGATGCTCGACGAGATCGTGGAGAAGCGGCTGCTCACCGCCCGCGGCGTCTATGGATTCTTTCCGGCCAATGCCTGCGGCGACGACATCATTCTCTACACCGACGACACGCGAAAGCAGGAGGTGGGACGGATCCACACGCTCCGCCAGCAGTGGGAGCGGCGTGGGCAGGACGCCTTTTGTGCCCTGTCCGACTTCGTGGCCCCGGTCGCCAGCGGTCGCGCCGACTACATTGGCGGCTTTGCCGTGACCACCGGCCACGGCTGCGAGGAGATCTGCCGGGAATACGATGCCGCCCACGACGACTACTCCTCGATCATGGCCAAGGCCCTGGCCGACCGCCTGGCTGAGGCCTTTGCCGAGTGGCTCCACGAGCGGGTGCGACGAGAGTGGGGCTATGGCCGCGAGGAGAGTCTCTCGGCGGAGGAACTGATCGAGGAACGGTATCGCGGCATCCGCCCGGCCCCCGGCTATCCAGCCTGCCCCGATCACACCGAGAAACGGAACCTCTTTGCCTGGCTCGAGGCCCAACGGCACGCGGGCATGAGCCTCACCGAGAGCTGTGCGATGATGCCCGCGGCGAGCGTCAGCGGGATCTACCTCGCCCACCCTGAGAGCCGCTACTTCGCGGTCGACCGAATCACGCGAGACCAGGTCGAGGCCTACGCCGCCCGCAAGGGGATGAGCGTGCCCGAGATCGAGCAGTGGCTCGCACCGAATCTCGGCTACGACCCCTCCAAGGCCTGAACGGGCCCGTGGCCCCTTGGGGGCCGGGCGTGCGGATTGTTTCGGCCCGGGGGATTCGACCACGGCCAGCGGTCGCGATCGGCCGATTCCCGATAGGGAGCTTCCGATCATGCCGCCGCCATCAGGAAAACCGGTTTCATCGCCGCGGCCGCGGGGGCCGCGGCGGATCGTGCTCGACCCGGCCGCGGCCCGTCGCGAGTCGGCGGGATGCGGCATCGCCGAACTTGCCGCAGGTTTTCTCGACCATGTGCGTCACGAGCGCGGGCTTTCGGGCAACACGCTCGAGGCCTACCGTCGCGATCTGGCTGACTTCACCGCCTGGCTCGACGGCCGCGATCCCACGCGACTCTCCGCCCGTGACCTGGGCGACTACCTCGGCTGGCTCCATCGCCGCTCGCTCTCCCGGTCGAGCATTGCCCGGCATGCGGCGAGCCTGCGAACCTTCTACCGGTTCCTCCAGCTCGAGGAATGGATCACCGAGAGCCCGGCCGACCTTGTCGGCGGTGGCCGGCCCGACTTCCGGGTGCCTGGCAGCCTGACCGCCGGGCAGGTCGACCGGCTGCTTGCGGCCCCGAACCGCCGCTCGCTCGAGGGGCTTCGCGATGCCGCGACCCTCGAGCTGCTCTACGCGACCGGATGCCGGGCGAGCGAGGTCTCGGGGCTCCGCCTCACCGAGACCCACCTCGACGAGGGCTTCTGCACCTGCCGCGGGAAAGGCGACAAGGAGCGGGTGGTGCCGTTGGGCGAGCGAGCGATCGACACGCTGAGGCAGTGGAGCGGGGGGGCGAGGCAGAAGTACGCGGCCCGCAGCCGCAGGCTCGGCGACTGGATGGTGCTCTCGAGCCGCGGCAACCGTCTCGACCGCAAGCGGATCTGGGAGATCGTGCGGCTTCATGCGGTGGCCGCCGGGCTGCCTGGCGACCTGCACCCGCACATGCTGCGGCACAGTTTTGCCACACATCTCGTGAGCAACGGCGTCGACCTGCGGCATGTGCAGGAAATGCTCGGCCACGCCAGCATCGCCACCACGCAGCGGTACACCCACGTCGATGCCGGCCGGCTCCGGAGCGTCCACGCCAAGTTCCACCCGCGACGGTGAGCCGGCACTCGATTGCGGTGATAAGGAAAATGCACCGAGCCGGTCGCAGGCCGGTTGCGCTGCAACCGGCTGTGCCGGTGCGGGCTCAGTAGGCCGGTTGCGCTGCAACCGGCTGTGCCGGCGCGGGCTCAGTAGGCCGGTTGCGCTGCAACCGGCTGTGCCGGTGCGGGCTCAGTAGGCCGGTTGCGTTGCAACCGGCTGTGCCGGTGCGAGCCGCACCGGACTACTTGGGCCGCTAGCGCTTCTTTGGCGGGGCGAACTTGATCTTCTTGATCAGTTCGATCACCTGCCCATCCTGCACCTTGCCGGAGACCGCCGAGATCGCGTTGACGACATAGCGGTAGGGCAGGGAATAGTCGCAGTCGAGTTCAACCTCGGTCTTGTCGGCCAGGGAATTGGGGCCGGAGTTGGTTCCCACCAGACCGATGACCTTCTCCCGTAATTCGTCGAAATCACCCACCGGGCTGCCATTCATCGAAATGCCGGCGAGCCCGTCACCGCCCGACATCAGCCGGATTCGAATCGGGGGAATCTGGTCGTCGTCCGGGGCCGCGGCCGCCGCAGCACCCAGGGGCATGCGGACGTCGAAGTCGCCCTCCGGCTGGACGATCTTCAGCGACATGATGAAGAAGGCGAGAAGCTGGAAGACGATGTCGATCATCGGGGTCATGTTGATGTCGATCTTGTCGGCCAGTTCCGACTTCTTCCGCTCCCGTGGTGTGTCGTCTGTTCCTTCCATCGGTCTACCCACCCTCGTCGTACTTGGCCCGCAGGGCGAATTTCTCAAAACCCTTCTCCTGGCAGACTCGGATGATCTCCTGCACCTGCCCGGTCTTGCTCCGGCCGTCGGCCCGCACGATCACCGTGGCCGCCACCGGCTCCTTGCCGGCATCGAGGATCGCCGACTTTTCCCGCTCGAGCATGCTGCCAAGGGAGCCCATCTCAAACAGCTCCCCTGAGTAGACGACCGATCCCTGGTCGGTGAGCTGAAGGGTGATCGGAGTGTCAAACGGCGCCTCGGCCGGCTTGGCGAGCTGGCTCGAGGGCAGCTGGATGCGATCGTCCTGCTCCGCTTCCGAGAAGTTGACCACAAACATGAAAAACGCGATCAACTGGAAGGTCATGTCGATCATCGGCGTCATGTCGATGTCGACCATCGACGGGCCTTCGCTCTTCCGCTTCGCCATCGCTTGCTCCGTTTCCCGCTACTTCTTGCCGCCCCCCTGGAAGCGGCCCATCAGCCGCATCGCCTCGGCGTCGACGTCGGAATTGAGCCGCTGCAGCCAGTTTTTGAACATCGCAAAGGCGGCCACGGCCGGGATCGCCAGCCACAGCCCCACGAGCGTGGTCACCAGAGCCGTCGAGATACCGGCGGCCAGTTCGGTCGGCTTGGGAGCCGTCGTCGACTGGGCGATGACCATGAAGCTGGAGACCATGCCGTTCACCGTGCCGAGCAGCCCGAACATCGGCGAAAGGGCTCCAATCAGGGCGACGTAGCTGATCTTGTGCTCCAGCCGCATGCCCTCATCGGCCTCGGCCTCCTGCATCGCTTCGAGGGCCTGACTGAAGCCGCCCTGGAGTTTGATAATGCCGGCGGAGAGCACGTGGCCGAGATAGGAATCGTCGTTCTTGGCGAGTTCATAGGCTTCCTGGTACTGCTTGTTGGCGAGGTGCTCCTCAAACTGCTCCGAAAGGTCAGGCGGCATCAGAGCCGAACGGCGAAGCTGCAAGAAGCACATCACCACCAGCGACACCAGGGCGAAAGAAAGGAGCAGAAACACCGTCGCGAAGACCATGCCCAGCGAACGGGCGAAGAACATCAGGAGGTTCTCACCGCCGCCCTCCGAGTCACCGCCCCCATCGTCCATGGAAGGCGGCGGGCCCGGGTCAGCGAAGCCGCCATCCTGGGCAACGGCAGACGCCGGGCCGACCGGCAGCCAGGCGACCATCTCCGGCGGGGCCAATGCCGACACGGCGAGGATCGCCGCCAGCCACCAGGCCACCACCCGCCGGCCACACCGTCCCGTTTTGGCTCGCTTCATCGTCGCACCCTCGTTGTCGTCGTGCCGCATGCTTATCTGCTCCTCGTGGTCCGCCGGAGTCGCTCCGGCCTGTGAATTCCTGTCTTGTGTCAGCCCGCCTGCTTGGCCCAACGGCTCGTCGGATAGCTCGACTTGAGCATAGCCCGGGCCTGCCGGGAACGCTCGGGCTGCTTCGATTTCTCCCAGAGTTCGGCGAGATTTGCCAGAGCCTCCGCATGGGCCTGTGGATTCGAGTTGTAGACGAGATCGACGGTGAGGTACGCGATCAGGGCGTCGGGGATTTTCCCCCGCGCCGCCTCGGCTTCCCCCAGGGCGTTGTAGGCGGGGCCGAGGAGATCGTGATCCTCCGGGCTCGCCGCGTCGATCACCTGGTTGATCGTGGCCACGGCCTCGTCCTGCTTGCCGAGGCCGACCTGGGCTCGGGCGAGCCCGACCGACGCCATCCGCTTCTGGGCATCGACCACCTCGGCCGCGTTCTGAGCCGCCTCGTCCCCGCCGGCAGCCGGCGGGGAGGGCACGCCACGGGCCTTGCCGAAGGCGGCTGCGGCACCGTTGAAATCACCGGCAGCCAGGAGCATCCGCCCCTCGGCCGACGCCGCCCGCACCTTCATCGCCGCCGGGCCCTCGGCGAGCTTGCCGTAGTAGGCCGCGGCCGCCTTCGTGTTGCCGATCGCGGCAAGCAAATCACCCGTAATCTCCTCCATCCGGTAGGTATGAAAACTCCGCGGATACTTCTTGAGAAAGCCCGCGGCGAGGCCGCCGGCCTCCTTGATCTCGCCGGTCCCCTGGAGGGCGGAGATCGCCTTCGACGCCGCGACAAGGTAATCCCGCTCCTCGAGCACCAGCGGCGGCGCCCCGTCGAAAGCGTCGGGCTCGATCTTCTCCAGTTCCGCCGCGGCATCGACCGGACGGCCCCGAGCCAGCAGATTGCGGGCATCGGTCATCTCGCGGGGCTCGCCGTCGAACTGCACCGCCTCGATCTGCTCCACGGGGATCGACGCGATGTCACCGCCGCGTTGCTCGAGATCGATCGAATTGGGTGAGCCGCTGATCACCGTCCCCGAGAGCCGCGTTCCCCCGATCACACGGACCACGTCGACCGCGCGGGCCGAGGGCGATCCGGCAAGCAGGGCGAGCACGGCAAAGGCGATCCACCGCAGCTGCGGGGCTTGACCGGCCCGGGAAATCTTCGTCGGCAGGGATGTCGTGGGCATGGCGTCAGCTTTCCTGGTTTTTCTCGAGACCAGCCAGCCCCTCGGCGGTTTCGTCGCCGCGGGCCCTCTGGATTTCCTTGAGCAGTTTGTCAAAGCGTTCACGAAAGACCTCACCGCCGAGGTCGGGATAGAACCGCAGGGTGATGGCGATGTCACGTTCTGCTTTGTCGAGCATCGCGTCCCGGCTGCCGGCGGATTTCTCCGCCAATGCCCGACGACACTTTGCCAGGTTCAGCCGGGCATCGAAGAACTGGTCACGCAACTGCCGCGACTTCGGATCGTCGCCATCGCCCCGAAACGCCACGCGTGAGAGCTTGTTGGCGATCCCGCCCCAGCCCCAGAGTTCCGCGGGGCCGCCCCTGCGGCCACTGATCGCCAGCGAGAGCTTCTCCTCGGCCTCGCCCGGGTTCTCCGAAGCGATGCCGGCATCCTGGAGCAACCGGGCCGCCTCGATCTGGGCATCCCGCCAGTTGACCCGCTTGGAATCTCCGAGAATCCAGTCGAGGTGGCCCATCGCCTCGTCGTAACGGCCGAGCTGGCGGTAGACGTCGGCAAGCTTGAAGCGGATCGAGGGCTCGAACTTCGCCATCTCGTCTCCGGGGTTCTCGAGCAGTTTTTCATAGACGGCCGCCGCCTTGCCGAGATATTCGTCGGCCTTCGTCTTGGGCACGACCGCGGCGATGCCGCCGGAACCCTCGGCGTCCGAGCCGGATCCGAGCGTGAGGTAGGTGGTCGCCACCCACATCCGAGAGGACACCTTCGCGTCCTGGGCCGCCACGCGATCGAGGAAGGCCTCGAAACCGCTGAGAATCTTCTGGGCCCTGGCCCTGGCCTGCTCGCTGACCTCCCCGTCGCCTGCACCGACGATGCCCTCGAGCTGCTCCTGAAGGTCCCGGCCCATGGCGAGGTACATCGTGGTCAGATTGGTGGCATCACCGGCCACCGCCTCCAGCCGGGCCATCGCCTCCTCAGCCTTGGGAATCTCCTCGGACTGGATGAAAAACCGCAGGGCCAGCCGCAGAATCTCCTCGGCCACCGGCCCCTTGGAGAAGGAACCGCCCTCCGCGGTGACGACCGTCCAGGGCCCGTAGGCCGGGTTTTCGAGCACCGCCGCCACCGTCTGGGTGTCGCCGGCCTCCATGCCGATCTGGCAGCGACTCACCGCCGCGGCCACGGCGAGCTTGTTGCCCCCCTTGCTGGCCGCGAGCCCTTCGTCGAAGGCCGCCGCCGCAGCCGCGGTCCAGGCGGCGAGGGTCTCGTCGGAGGGCCGGCCCTCCCCCTCGAGCCGCCGCTTCTGGGTCACGAGCTTCCACAGCGAGAGCCCGGCCCGCAGGGCAACCTGTCCACGCAGCGGGGAATCGGCGGGCATCCGCTTGAAGATCGCCACGATCCTCTCGGCATCCTCCGCATCGGCCGCCGCGGCGATCGCCACGTTGGCCGCGTCGGCCACCGAACTGCCATCGGGCCAGGTCTCGAGAATCCGTTCGGCCATCCTCCCGCAGCGTCGCATCGCGTCGGCGGCCCAGGGCGAATCGTTTTTGGCGAGCTTCTGCCAGGAGGCCATCGCGATCTTCGCCGCCTGCTCGCTGCCGGCGGCGTTGGGATACCAGCGGGCGAGGAACTCACCGACCGTCGCCGCCTCCTCGAGACGGCCGCTGTCGTACATCAAAAACGTGAGCAGGTAGCGGGCCCGGTTGACCGCGGCAGCCTCATCCTCGGTGGCCAGCGGCACCGCCTTGCGAATCGCCGCGATCGCCCCGTCGCGAGACTTGATCGCCTCTTCGGCGGCGGCCTTCGACTCCTCCGCCTTGCCCGCGGCGGAGAGGCTGGCCGCCTCCTGCTTCTTCTGCTGCATCGTGGTGATCGCGACGCCCGCCTCGTCCATGAGGGTCGCGAAGGTCTCATCCACGGCCGCCTCGGGGAGATCTCCGAGCAGATCCCGAGCCTCGTCGGCAAACTCCCGATTGGCCTTGGCCACCTGCATCGCCAGCCGCCGGATGCTGTTGGCGGCCGAGTTGAGCAGCGGATTGCGGTCGGACCCCTTGGCCTCCTTGGCGGCTTCGTCCATCCGCTTGATCATCACCGCGAGACGATATTTGAAGCCCAGCCAGTCGGCATCGAGCTTGGCATCGGGAAGCTCCGGGAGGGCCAGCTTCAAGGTGTCGAGATTGACACCCTCGAAGGAGGCGTATTCAGCCTCGGGAAGCGTCTCCAGCCAGCACTGCAGCGAGAGGTTGAAGGCCTTGGCCCTCAGGTCGGCGATCGGCCCGCCACCCTCGAGCAGCCGCAGGTCGCCAAGCACGTTCAGGGCGGCGTCGATATCCTTCTCCCGCTGCTCGGCCGCCTTCTTGTCGTCGGGATCGAACGGCGGGTCGAAGGCCAGGCTCACCGAGTTGCGGCCCTGGTAGTAACGGGCGAATTGGCCGGCGAGCAGCGTTCGGTATTTTTCATACATCGTCTCAAAGGCACTTGAAGAGGCCTCGATCGCCTCCCGCCAGGCCTTCGAGCCGGGCTCGAGCGACCTCGACAGTTCGAAGCCGGCCGTGCCCACCAGCAGCCGCACCTGCAACAGTTTGCTGCGGAAGCGATCCTGCTCCTCGACGAGCCGGGGAATCTCATCTTTGAGCCGGCGAATCAACTTGCCACGCTCCAGGGATGACATCCCGGCGGGTGGCTTTTTGTTTTCTTTGAGCGTCTTCTCCTCCTCCTGAAGGTCGCCGATTTGTTTCCGCAGCTTCGTGAGCAGACCGCCGGGCTCCCCGTCACCGGGTGTGTAGAGGGCATTCTCTGCCGCGACGAAGCTCTTCACCGCGTCACCAAGCAACGGCGCCGCCTTGGCGAGAATCGCCTCGCTGTCGGCGCCGGGCCGGTCAGCCTGGCGGACGAGGAGCCGGCCCTGCTCGACGAGCAGGTTGCCCCGCTGGATGTTGGCATCCACCGTGCTCTCGAGGGAGGGCTTGCTCGCCAGGAAGGCGTCGATCGCTTGGCGTGCGTCGGCAAGTTGGGCCGCCCGCTTGTCGGTGTTGGCCTCGGTGCGGCTCTCGAGCACCAACGCCACGGCCCGGCGGAAGGGAATCTCCTGCTTGAGGCCGGCGGAGATTCGCTGCTCCTGCGAGAGGCGGTCGAGAACCGCGAGCATCATGTCCGCGTACTCTTTTTCCTCGAGCCGGTCGAGCAGCCGACGGGCGGTGATCTCTCGGACCGACGGGGCGTCATCCTCGGCAGCCGCCACCCGGTGGCCACCGGCGACAGTCAAAAAAAGCAGGAGCACCACGGCGGCTGCCAGCCGCCGCAGCAGGCACAAGACGGGGTGGAATTCCTGGTGCATCGTGAGAGTGTCCGGCCCGGGGTGTCGGCTTCTGGCATCGAACATGGAGCCCGCCGCCATGGAGCCCGCCGCGACGTCCCTGAATTCTATTGTGTTTTTCCGAAGAAAACTCGTCAAACGAGACCCCTCGCGGGGCGGCAGGATCACCGCCGGTCGAACCGCTGTTGTCCACGTCCGCCCCCGGCGATCGACAGGAACACCTCGTACAACTCCTCGCCCGCCTCGGTCAGGCCAGCTTCGGCCACCCACTGCCCGGCCATCTCGGCGACGCTCGCGGCGAGATCCGGCAGGCTGCCGGCGAGCTTGGAGCGTCCGGCAAGTTCGCCAGTGCCCACGGCGAGCAGCAACTCCCGCAGATGCCACCGGGGCACCGCCCCGGCCGCCGCGGCGGGGATCTCAGCCCGCAGGCTCTTCATGGAACTGCCCGAGCCCGACGCCCGCCAACGCAGCACGGCGGTCCCGAGGGAATCCTCACCCCGCGCGACGACCTCATAGACCGCCCGCACCGTCTCGCCGGCACAGAGGTCCACCGGCGGGACGAACGCTCCGGGCAGGGCGATTGAGTCGATGCGGAAGCCGACGATCCGGTAGGCAGAGACGGTGGCCGGATCGAAGTGGACTTCCAGACGGCAGTCCCGCACGAGCGGCCGCCCGCTGGTGGTCGCGGCGAGCAGCCGACGACGAACCGCCAGCGAATCGATCCCGACCCTTCCCGAGGCATCGTCGACCGCGGCGGTGGGATCGATCCAGACAAATTCCCATTCACGCTCCCATTCACGCTCGGCACCGCCGGAGCCCCGCCCCGCCTGCCAATCGGCGAAGACAGCCTCGGCCGCACCCGATGCCGCCCGCAGCGTGTCGTCGTGGGCTACGACCACGACCCTCGGACGGCGTCCGGATTCGGCGAGCACCGCCTGCCGCGTGCGGCCGATCGCCTCGAAACAGCGGTCGATGTCGGCAAGCCCCCCATGGGCGAGTTTCCCGAGGCCGTGAATCGCGGCTGCCAACTGCTCCGCGGACGCCCGCGAAACCACCGTCGTCGGCCGCTCGGCAAAGGTCATGAGTGTCACGCGGTCATCCGCTGCCAGCCGTCCGGCGAGCAGCCGCAACCCCCGCAAAAGCGACGACCAGAGCTGCGAATTTCCCGGCGCCGATGAATGATCGAGCACCACGATCAACTCCTTGGCAGCGCCGGGCGGGGGCGGGCCCGCAGCCGTTACCGAGAGTTCCACCAAGAGCGAGCGGCCCGGACCCCTCAGCGATTCAGTCACGATCGGCTCCAGGTGCAGCGTGGCCCCGCCGGGCAGCTTTGCCTGAGGGCCGCTTGCGTAAGGACCCGGTGTCATCGCCGCGAGCAGGTGCTCGGTCCGCAGCAGGTCCCGGCCCGACCGATCTGAGGATCTTGCCGCGGCAAGGGCCGCATCGAAGGAGTCGGTCTGCAGGCTCAGGGGAGGCCGGTCCACCGCGAGTTCCTCCGCGACCGCCGGACTTGCGGGGGAGGCTTCCCCGTGTGTGATCTCGAATGCCAGATCGATCCCCCGGCCGCTCCGCGGCACCCGCGGCACTTCGGCGGGTCCCGGCACGATCATCATCTCGCCGGGACCGACCGATCGATCCCGATTCGGAGCGGCGAGAATCGGCGTGGAAGCCGCTGCGGGCTCTTTCGGCCGATCTGGCAACTCCGTCACTGCCGGCCAAGGCTGCCGCGACGTAGCCGTCGCGTCGGCCGAAGGAGCGACAGGTTCGGCGGGGAGAGCAGCAGCCCGACCGCTCCGGCCCACCACCACCGGCGCAGGCGATTGGGGCGACCGCCGGTCACCGTCGGCAGCCGCCACCGCGGAGGGAACCGCCACCACCGCATCCGGGCCGGGAGCGACGGCCGTGACCCGCCTGGCCAGGGTGTAGGAACCCACGGCCACTGCCACCATCACGGCGATCGCGGCGGCCGCAGCGAGAAAGTCGGCGAGCACCTCACGGGCCCAGCGGAGGGCCCGCGGGCTGCCGGCCGAAGCCACCGCATTCCGCCCGTTCGGCAGACCGACCCTCGAGGCGGCGGCCTCCAGATCGACCACGCGGCTCCGCCGGGCGGCACGGCGGACGACCCGCTCGGCGAGATTCGCCGGCACCTCGACCGCCCGCAACAGTCGATCGACCCCGTCATCGTCGAAGAGCCGATCAATCGTGATCGCCTGCCGCAGCGCCGGGGGCAGTTCCACTTTCAGCAGCCGCCGCAGCTGAGGGTCTTCAGGGCCACCTTCGCGGGTCCGCTGGCGGCTTTGCCCGGCGGACCTTCCGGCACCCGGCTCGCCTGGCTTGAAGCTCTCGTGGTGATCCATCGGTTTTGCTCGCGGTTTGACTCGGGGGTTACCGCCCGCCGCGGGGTAGCGGGGTATCGACATTGCGACCGGCGGCATCACTCGAGGTCAGGAATTGCCGCAGCCGTGAACGACCGCGGCTGACCCTCGAGAGCACCGTGCCCAGGGGCACGCCGAGCATGTCGGCCGCCTCCTGGTGGGTCAGTTCGCCGACCACGACCAGCAGCAGCGTCTCGCGAAGTTCCTGCGGGAGCCGGTCGACCGCCTGCTGCACGGCTGTGGAGAGTTCATCGGCAAAGGGATCGGCCTGCGGTGCGGCCGTGATCGCATGCACCGCCTCACCCAGCGGGGCCTCGCCGCGGCTCCGCTTGCGATAGTGATCGGCGACACGCCGCCGCAGGATCGTGGTCAGCCACGCCCGTTCGCTCCGCCGGCCGTCAAAGAACTGCCGACTGGCCCATGCTGAACGAAAGGTCTCCTGCACAACATCCTCCGCATCGTGGCCGTTGCCCAGCAGGCGGTAGGCCAGTCTGTAGAGCGACTCCAGGTGCCTGTCAGCCCAGTCCTCGAACCGAGCCACAGCCTGGCGGGAGTCGCCTTCACCGAGGGGGCTCTTGTCAGGCACGCTTCGCATCCTGGCCGAACGGGCCCGTCGAGTGAAAGCCTATTCCCTTGCGGATCCGCCGATTATTCCCCGCCGCCCCGCTGATGGGCGGGTTGGTATCAGCCGCGGGCGGCGGCCGACTCTCCGGCCCGGGTGGCCGCGCCGGCGGTGGCCAGCCAATAGGGCAGTTGCCCGGCGGGGGGCAGCCGCACGATTTTTGCCGAGCGAATTCCGGTCAGGCTCGTGACCGCCGCGACCGCCGCCGCGTCCGGCTCCTGGTCGAGGTTCAGCACGCCGATCGCGTCACCGCCGGGCGCCGACCGGCCCACGGTCATCTGCGCGATATTGACCCCCAGTTCGCCGAAGGCCGTGCCGACCCGGCCGATGATGCCGGGCAGATCCTGGTGGGTGAAGACCAACAAGATGCCATCGAGGTAGGCCTCCAGCCTGTGGCCCTCGAGCTGCACCAGCCTGGGCATCGAATGCCCGAAGAGCGTGCCGGCAGCCCGGTGGACCCGCTCGGCGGCTACCAGGTCGACCGCCACCACCGAGCTGAAGGCACCCGGGTCGGTTCGCTTCTGCTCGACCAGTTCGATCCCCCGCTCCCGCAAGAGCACCTCGGCGTTGACCACGTTCACGTTCTCGATTGCCGACTCCAACAGCCCGGCGGCGAAGGCCGCCGTCACCAGTTTGGTGTTTCGCGAGGCGATCTCCCCGCGAAAGGCGATCGAGCAGCTCCGCGGCGGCGACTCGTCGAGCTGCGAGACGAGCAGGCCGAGCCTCCAGGCCAGGTCGAGGAAGCCACGAACGCCCTCCAGGGCCGCAGCGTCGATCGAGCCGGTGTTCACCGAATGCCGGATCGTGCCGGTGGAGAGGAAGTCGAGCAGCAGGCCGACACCCTCGATCGCCACCTGCGACTGGGCCTCCTCGGTACTCGCCCCGAGGTGCGGCGTGACGAGCACGCCCGGCTTGCCGAACAGCGGCGACTCGGTACAGGGCTCCTTTTCGAACACATCGAGGGCCACCCCGGCGATGATCCCTCGCTCGAGACCCTCGAGCAACGCCTGCTCGTCGTAGATTCCACCGCGGGCGCAGTTGATCAGCCTCACACCCGGCTTGAGGGCCTCGAGCGACTCGCGGTTGACCAGGTGCCGCGTTTCCTCGGTCAGCGGCGTGTGTACGGTGAGGTAGTCGATCTCCGGGAACATCGCCGGCACCGCGTCGACCAGTTCGACTCCCAGCTCGGCCGCCCGCTCCGGCGACAGGAAGGGGTCGTAGCCAAGGACACGCATGTCGAAGGCCCGGGCCCGGCGGGCGACCGCCTGACCGACTCGGCCAAGCCCCACGATGCCGAGCGTCTTCCCGGCCAGCTGCACGCCCATGAACTTGCCGCGGTCCCAGCGGTGATCGCGCAGGCTCGCGTCGGCCACAGCGACATTCCTCGACAACGCCAGCACGAGGGCGAGGGTGTGCTCGGCGGTGCTCACCGTGTTGCCAGCCGGGGTGTTCATGACCACGATCCCCAGCCTCGTCGCAGCCTCCTTGTCGATATTGTCAGTGCCCACCCCGGCCCGCACGATCGCCTTGAGCCGGTGATTCCCTGCCAGCACGTCGGCGGTGATCTTAACGCCGCTGCGACAGATCGCCCCGTCGTGACGCAGCAACACCTCGCGGAGATCGTCACCGGCCAGGCCGGTCGCCAGCTCGTAGCCGATACCGCGTTCGGCCGCCTTGTCGAGCAGGGCCAGCCCGTCCTTGCTGAGCGAATCAAGCACCACGATTGACGGCATGTCAGCATGTCTCCCCGGACGATCCTGCGGCGGTCGAGGCGGCCTTGGCGGAACCCCGGAACTCCGCCATGAAATCCCTCAGCCGCTCGACGCCCTCGAGCGGCATCGCGTTGTAGACGCTCGCCCGGATACCTCCCACCGAGCGATGGCCCTTGAGTTCGACGAGCCCCCGCGCCGCGGCGGCCTCGAGAAACTCCCGCTCGCGGCCCTCATCGGCGAGCCTGAAGGTGACGTTCATCTCGGAGCGGCACGTTGTGCGGGCGTGGCCGAGATAAAAGCCGCCCGAGGCGTCGATCTCGTCGTAGAGCAGCCCCGCCTTGGCGGCGTTGTGGGTGGCGAGCGATTCGAGCCCACCGAATGATTCGCGGATCCATTCACACAGCAGTCCGAGCACGTAGATCGCGAATACCGGCGGCGTGTTGGCCCGCGAGCCTTTCTCGGCGTGCACCTGGTAGCTGAGCATCTTCGGCAGCGTGTCGCCGCTGCGGTGGAGCAGGTCCCGGCGAACGATGATCACCGTCACGCCGGCGATCCCGGCATTTTTCTGGGCACAGGCGTAGATCAGCCCGTGCCGCGCGACATCGATCGGCCGCGAGAGGAAGTCGCTCGAGCAGTCGCAGACCAGCGGTGAGTCGCACTGCGGCAGCTGCTTCCACTGCACCCCCTGAATCGTCTCGTTGCTGGTGAAGTGCAGGTAGGCCAGATCCCCTGGCGGCTCGATGCCCTCCTCGGGGAGCCGGTCGTAGCCGGTATCGCGACCATCCCACAGCACGCGGACCTCCCCTTCGCGGGCAGCCTCGGCGGCGGCCATCGCACCCCAGGTGCCGGTCAGCAGGTAGCCCGCCGGAGAGCCTTGGCCGCGGAGAAGGTTCATCGGGACCATCGAAAACTGGAGATTCGCGCCGCCTTGAAGAAACAGGATCTCGTGGGTCTCGGGCAGCCCCAGCAGGCCCGCGAGTTCGCGGCGGGTCGAATCGAGGATCGCATCGAAGGCGGCGCTGCGGTGGCTGATCTCGAGCACCGAACTGCCGACGCCCGGCAGGCAGACGAGTTCCCGCTGGATTCGCTGCAGCACCTCCAGGGGAAGCACGGCGGGGCCGGGCGAGAAATTGAACCGCCTCTCGGCCTCGGCGGTGCCCGCGTGGTCCGTCGCCATCACCTCTCCGTCCTGACCTGGTCCGTGCCCCGCGATCGCCCGCGGTGACCGCAGAATAGGGCTGCTCGACCAGTCCGGTCAACGCCCCCGGGCTGTGGATCGCCTGCCAGGCCGCCACGGCGACGCACCACCGAGGCTACCGCGCGGCCGATTGCTGCGGGACTGCCGCCATGCGGGCCTGCCCGACCGGCGCGGAGAGGGCCGCGACCTTGGCGGCAACCACCGGCTGATTGCCGTCGATCGCGAGCGCCCGCGAGTAGTTTGCCAGGGCCTGCGATGCCTGGCCGTTGGCCTCTCGAATTTGGCCGAGCGCGACCAAGGCGCGGGTGTTGTTGGGGTCGACGCCGACCGCGTCGATCAGATGGTTCTCGGCGTCGAGCGTGCTGCCGTGCTCATAGCAGAGCCGGGCGAGTTCGACCCGGGGCCCGGCGTCGCCCGGCCGGCTGGCCGCCCAGGCCTCGAGGCTGGCGACGGCCTCCTCACCGCGGCCCTCCTCGACCAAAAGCACGGCCAGAGCCCGGTGGCAGGCGGCATGGTCCGGTGCCCTGGCGAGACAGAGATGATAGTACTGCTCTGCAAGCTGCATGTCGGAGGGTCGTCCGAAGAGCTTCGACTGCTGGTGGTAGGTCGCCCCGAGGTTGTAGAAAGCGTCGGGGCTGCCCGGCTGCTCGGCCAGGGCACGCTGGAAATGGTTCGCCGCGCCCTGATAGTTGCCCTGCTGGTAGAGCTGCACACCTTGGGCATTGTCGTTGCCGTGGAAACGGCCGCAGCCGGCAACAAGGACCACCACCGCAGCCGCAAACAGCCCGGCGAGCCATGCCATCGAGTCCTGCCGCTGCATCGGTCCGGTCGGTCTCATCGTTGTTTCGTTCCGTCGACCTCGCGAACCCCCGGTGGGGGCGAGCCGGGAGATTCGCGGGCGGACGGTAGCAAAGCACGCCCGGATTCCGCCACCGCAGGATGGGCCGGCCTGCAGGCAGGAGAAACCGCGAAAACCGCGGACGCGGCGGGAAACTGGGGAAGCCGCGTGGGGCTGGCGGGCAGCTGGGATCAGATGCTTCCGCCGCGGGTATAGCCGAGGGATCGCACGACCTCGAGCACTTCGCTGCAGGTGGGGAACATCCTGCCGTTGCGACGCTTGTAGTCTTCGAGAGCACGCATGAACTCGATCTCGTCGGCGGAATAGTCCCGCTCGCATGTCGTGGGGTCGATCTGCCGGCGTCGCCGAGCCGTCGCGCGGCGGGGTGGGGCGACCCCGGCGGGTCCGCGATCTCCACGGGTGGTGCGATCCGCGAGGCTCGCTTCGCGGGCCGCCTTGTTCTGCGTCGTGACGGTGTTGATCGACATGGGATCCTCGTTTTCCTGGAAGTTCGCCGGCCTGGCACGGGACGTATCGTCAGGAAACCTGGGCAGAGTTTGCCGGCCCGGGAAAGCTGACGGTTTTTCCGGATGAAGCGGATCGGCGAAGCCCTGCGGCGGCCGGGCAGGCCCACCAGCCGCTGCAACCGATCCAGTCCGCAACGGGCGTTGGCCTGCTGCGGCAGCGACAGGCCCGTCAAAGGGAATCAACGATTCCCGAAAAACTTCTTGAGGGCCTCCGCGGCGGCATCCCGCGACGATTCCGCCTGCTTCTTCGTGTTCCCTGGCAGACTGCCGGGCTTTTCCTTTGATTGTCGAATCTCCTCGACATGGATCGTGCTGCGAGTCGAGCTGATGTCCTCCGGTGGAGGCTCGTGCGAGTCTGCCGATTGAGGCTCGGCAGGATTCTCCTGCGGTGCGGCATCTTCTTCGCTACGAATGGCATGCGTCGTGTCGAGTCCGGCAGGCTCGCTGTCGTCCGCCATCAGCCACCGTGAGACATCCTGCTCGGACCCGGTTTCATGCTGGGGAGTTCCCGCGGCGAACTTCAATTCCAGTGAGCCGATCCGCAGGATGTCGCCGTCGGCAAGCGTCGTCTTGACCTCGATCTTGCGGCCATTGACAAAGGTGCCGTTGCGGCTGCCGAGGTCCTCCACGGTGACCTCGCCGCTCCCGTGGACAATCTCGCAGTGGCGACGGCTGACCTCTTCGCTCAGCGGCCGTACGTCGCACTCCTCGGCCCGGCCGATGAGCAGTTTCTGCCGCTTGATCGCGATTCCGCGGCCGGCACTTCTGCCGGAATTGACGATGAACTTGGGCTGCATGGCCCCGAAACTCCCTGGAAATCCGCGGCGGTTCGGCAGTGGACCGCCGTCGCCTCACCCGCATCTTGGAGTGTATCAAAAGCGGCCCGCACTCCGAGGCCGCCCGCTACCGCCTGCGGAGCCAGCGATCCGAGGCGAAATGGGCGATCCGCCCGACGATCGCCTCGCGAGCCTGCCGGTCGAGCAACTCGCCGCGGACCTCCAGCGGCAGCCCGAGATCGTCGGCCACCTGCCGGACCCACTGCAGGCCGAGGGTGTCAGCGTGGATGCCCCGGCCGAGAAGTTCCTCGAGCCCAGGATGGCGGGCCACCTCGGCCGAGACGTCGACACGGCGCAGCAGCAGGCTGCCATGCTGCACCACCGCGGCGGCCAGCCTCCGCTGGGCGCTGCCGAGAAGCTTGTGGCGACCGGCGACCACGTCCCCCACCGAGCGGCGATCGAAGCAGAACAGCGGACCTTCGGGCCGCTCACCCTCCGCCGGCCCGCCATGCAGGCCCGCCGCAAGACCAAGCGGAGAAAGCACCTTGACCATCGCGGCGTGCAGCATGTCGTAGAACCGCTGCGGTGAACGGCCCAGCGGATGCTCCCGCGAGACGGCCGCAGCGTAGGTCAGATCACCCCCGTGGAGGATGCCGCCACCTCCGCTGGGTCGCCGCACAAGCGGAATCCCGTGGTCGGCCAGCCAGGCGGCGGAATCGGCCCGCTGGAAGCCGCCGAGCGAGAAGGTCGGAGCCTCCCAGCGGTAGAGCCGAATCGCGATTCCCCCGGTCTCGCCACGGGAGGCGAGCAGTTCGTCGGCGGCCATGTTGACCGGGCCGGATGCCGGCGGATCCCGCCAGACCACGAGCACTACTGCGACTGCTCCCGAACGACCGCGTCGTAGGCGGTCTGGTCCATCAGCTGGTCGAGCTCGGAGGGATCGGCGAGTTTCAGCTTCACGATCCAGCCCTCGCCGTACGGATCCCGGCCGAGGATGTCGAGATCGTTGGGCAGGCCCTCGTGAACCTCCACCACCTCGCCGGAGCACGGCGCGTAGAGATCGCTGACGGCCTTCACGCTCTCGATCTCACCGAAGGACTCGCCGGCGGTGAGGGTGTCGCCGACGCGGGGCAGCTGCATGAACACCAGATCGGTCAGGGCCTCGACGGCATAGGCGGAAATGCCGATCGTGGCGATCGCTCCGGGGGCCGGGTCTCCCTCGACGCGAACCCACTCATGAGACTTGGCAAACTTCATCGGCGAATCCTCCCGCGACTTCGTGTGGCAGCGTGGCAGCATGGCAGGCGGTCGAGCCCGACCGTCGCCGGGAGAATACCGCAATCACGCCGGAGCCGTTCAGGTTTTCCTGCGGTAGAAGGGGAGAGGGACGATCCGGGCCGGCTCACGGCTGCCACGGATCTCGACGGCCACTTCGCCGCCGGCATCGGCCCGCGACACGTCGAGCATCGCCATCGCCACCGAGGCCTCGAGGCTGGGGGCGAAGCTGCCGCTGGTGACGACCCCGATCTCCCCGGCCTGGGCAGCGGCCGAGGCGACCACCGGGTAGCCCTCGCGGGCCGGCCGCCGCGAGGCGAGTATCAGGCCGACCCGCCGCCGTGTCGGCCCGGTCGCGGACAATTCCGCAAGCGTCTTGCGGCCGGGAAACTCGCGGCCCTCGAGGTTCACCGCGAACCCCAGACCGACGGCGAAGGGATCGCTCGACTCGACGAGTTCGTGGCCGTAGAGCGGCATGCCGGCCTCGAGTCGCAGGGTGTCGCGGGCCCCGAGGCCGCAGGGACGGCCGCCGGCCGACACCAACGCCTCCCAGACCCGCGTCGCACAGTCGGCATCGACTACGAGTTCGAAGCCGTCCTCGCCGGTGTAGCCGGTGCGGCTCCCCGCCGCGTCGACTCCCGCCAGTTCGGCCCGGCCGGTTCGATAGACCGGCATCGCCGTGATCGCCTCCCGCTGTCGAGGCTCGCAGAGGCCCGCCACGATCCCGACCGCCTGCGGACCCTGCACGGCGATCATCGCCGTCTGGCCCGTGCGGTCTTCGAGCGAGGCATTCGCGGGCAGTCGGGCGGCGAGCGATTCGACGACCCGCTCGCGGTTGGCGGCATTGACCACCAGCTGGAAAAGCGTGTCTCCCTCGCAGGCGACCAGGGCGTCGTCGAGAACCCGCAGGCCTCGCGGCCCTCCCTCGTCGGTCACAAGGGTGTAGCGAGCCCGGCCCGCGGACAGCCCCGCCACGCTGCGCGTGAGGGTCGACTCGAGCCAGTCGCGGGCCCCCGCACCGGCGACTGTCAGCCGCCCCATGTGGGAGACGTCGAACAGACCGCAGTGGCTGCGGGTGGCCCGATGTTCCTCCACGATCGAGCCATATTGCACGGGCATCGACCATCCGCCGAAGGGCACCATGCGTCCGCCATGGTCGCGGTGCCAGGCGGCAAGCGGCGTTTCACGCAGGCGGGATTCATCGGCGGACATGCACGTCTCCCCGGCCGGCTCGGCCGTAGCCCGGCAGCGGTGGCCGCCGGAAAAAGGGTGAGTATAGGAATCGACCGCCTCCCGACCAGCGGCGACCCGCTCAGCGGCGACGGCGGCCACCGCCGGGCGGCCGCTTGGCCCGCCGCGGACGGCGGTGGCGTCCCTCGAGGCGAAACTCCATCGTCCGGCGTTCGAGGTCGACGCTCGCCACCTCCACCCGCAGCCGGTCACCGAGCCGGAAGCTGTTGCCGGCACGGTGGCCGGCGAGCGTGTGTCGACGGCGGTCGTAGCGGTAGGCGTCGTCCGGCAGGCTCTCCCGGGGCAGCAGTCCCTCGGCAGGCAGCTCGATGCCCTGCACGAACAGCCCGAAGGCTTCCACACCGGTGATCACCGCGTCGATCGATTCGCCGATCCGCTCGCTCATGAACAACAGCAGCTTGAGCTTCACCAGCTCGCGTTCCGCCGCCTCCGCCCGCCGTTCGAGCTGGGAACAGGCCTCGCCGAGTTCGGCGAGGCCGTCGGCGGGCGGCCGGCGACGCCGCCCGAGGGCGTCGAGCTGCCGGTGAATCGTGAGATCGGGGTAGCGACGGATCGGCGAGGTGAAGTGGCAGTAGCAGTCGCTGGCAAGGGCGTAGTGGCCCTCCTCGGCGGGTGCGTAGACCGCCCGGGCGAGGCTGCGGAGCACCGCGTAGTGCACCGCATGGGCCTCCGGCCTGCCACGGCTCATCGCGAGCAGCCGTTGCAGTTCAAAGCGGCTTTCGAGCGAATCGGTCTCGAAGCCGAGTTCGGAGACGAACTCCGTGAGCTGCCGCAGCTTCCGCAGGTCGGGCTGGGGATGAATCCGGCGGAGAAACGGGATGCCCGCGGCGGCGAGCAGACCGGCCACCGCCTCGTTGGCCGAGAGCATGAACTCCTCGATGATCTGGTGGCTCTCGGTGTCGGGCTCGACATGGGCCCCGGTCACCCGCCCGTCGCGGTCGAGATCGATCTTCACCTCGGGCATCACCAGTTCCAGGGAGCCCCGACGGCGGCGACGATCCCGCAGCAGACGGGCCAGGTCTCGCATTCGTCCGAGCAGCTCCCGCACCTCGCGGGACATCGACACGGCGGTCGTTTCCGCATCCTCGAGGAAGCAGTCAACCTCGTCGTAGGTGAATCGACGGCGGCTGCGGATCGCCGTCCGCTCCACCTCCGCGGCGACCATGCCGCCGTCAGGCGTGAACTCGATCCAGCAGCTGCGGGCATAGCGGAGCTTCTGGGGCTGCAGGCTGGCGAGGTTGTTGGAGATGATCTCCGGCAGCATCGGAATCACCCGGTCGGGCAGATAGACGCTCGTGCCCCGGGCCCGCGCCTCCTGATCGAGCGGGGAACCCTCCTCGACGAAGGCCGCCACGTCGGCGATATGCACGCCGAGCAGCCAGTGGTCTCGTTCGATCCGCTCCAGCGAGATCGCGTCGTCGAAGTCGCGGGCGTCGGTGGGGTCGATCGTGATCACCACCAGACCGGTACGGTCGACCCTTTCGCGGCCGACCTGCTCGCCGAAGCGGGCCGCCTGCCGGCGGGCCTCCTCCATTGCCGCCTCTGGAAAGGACCCGGGCAGGCCGAACTCGTGGATCACCGAGCGGGTGTCGACGCCGGGCTCGCCCGCATCGCCGAGCACCTCGATCACGACCCCCTCGCCGTCGCGGATCGCGGTGGGGAACCGCACCATCTCCAGGACAACCTTTTCCCGCGGCCGCACCCCCTTGGCACCCGGGTCGCCCACAGCCACCGGGCGGGCGAAGGTGGTGCCGTCGATCGTGACCCATCCTCCGCCGGCCGCCTCGAAGTAGGTCCCCACGAAACGGGTCGTCCGCCGGGCGACGACCTCCACGATCTCGCCGGCCGGCCCCGGGCGACGGTGGTCGCCGGTCAAAACACGCACCCGCACCGTATCGCCGTCGGCGGCGTCCCGCGAGGCGGTGGCGGGCACGTAAATATCCGAATCGCGGGAGTGGGCGGGGGCCGAGGAGGGTCGCACGAAACCGTGCCCGCGGCTTTTCCGCTGGTAGACGCCCGTGACGAGCTCAGGGGCCCCACGGGGCCGCGTGCGTGGCATGACTAGCGGCCGTCGCTCCCCTCGCCCTGCGACCGCTCCCGACCGCGGAAAAACTTGCGGCCGTGGTTGGCGTGGTACTGGGTCCAGCCACTGTCCATCGAGGCCTCGTTTTGCAGCAGCTGCAGCGTCGATGCCATCTGGGCGTCGAAGTGATCGAGGTGGTGCAGGGCGATCGCCTCGAGCGTCATCGGCAGCTTCGGGCTGCCAAATTCGTAATGGCCATGGTGACTGGCGACCATGTGCTTGATCCGCACCGCCAGTTCGGCGTCGAGGGGCCTTCCCAGCCTGGTCTCGACCTCGGCGATGCGGTCGTCGAGGATCTCCAGACCCAGGAGCACGTGCCCGAGCAGCTGGCCGGAATCGGTGTAGGAAAAACCCTTTTCGCTCTCCAGCTCGACCGTCTTGCCAATGTCGTGGAAGAGCACGCCCACCAGCAGCAAGTCCCGGTCGACGTCGGGATAGAGCGTCGCCACCCGGTCCGCCAGCCGCAGCAGGCTCGCCACGTGGTCGATCAGCCCGCCGGCGTAGGCATGGTGATGTTTGACGCCGGCCGGACTGCGTCGAAAAGACTCCATCAGCCGCTCGTCGTCGAAGACCGCATCGGCGAGCAGCCGCAGCTCCTCCCGCGAGAGCCCCGCGAAGGTCGATCGCATCTCCTCCACGAGCCGGTCGATGTCACCACCGGAGAGCACCCTGTAGTCCGATTCCTCGATCCCGCGAGGATCGACCCGCTGGATCGAGGTGGCGATCACCTGCAGGTTGCCCTGGTAGAGCTGGGTGCTGCCCTCGACACGGACATAGTCGCCGTCCTCGAAGGCCCCATACTCCGCCTCGCCGGCGTTCCACATTCGGGCCGTGATCAGACCGCTGCGGTCGGCGAGTTCGACCTGGAGATAGAGCTGCCCGTTGCGATTTGGACGCAGCTGCTTGTGGGTCGCCAGGAAGACCTGGTCGATCGTCCCTTGCGGCGGCAGTTCAGTGATGAACTTGCGGCGGCCGGAGCGACCCGGGGGCAGCAGCACCGGGGCGGCGGGCACCGGCGGCGTGGATGAGGAAGAACGTGACATGGGAGCCCGTGGGAACGAAAAAGGAACGGTCGCAGTGTAGAGGTTTGCCGATGCCCACCACAAACTCGCATCGCCGCACCGGCCTGCGGGGCCATGGATGGCCTGGACGGCGAAAAGCTAGACTCGCAGCCCCCGGTCGCATCGTCACGGCACTCGGGGATCAGCCGAACTGCGGAGAAACTCGATGGCCCGACACGCGATCTCCCCGACCCGCGAAGAGGACTACCCGGAGTGGTATCAGCAGGTCGTGCGGGCCGCCGATCTCGCCGAGACCTCGCCGGTCCGCGGCTGCATGGTGATCAAGCCCCACGGCTACGCGATCTGGGAGCGGATGCAGGGAATCCTCGACAGGGAATTCAAGGCTACCGGCCACGTCAACGCCTACTTCCCGCTGTTCATCCCGCTCTCGTTCCTCGAAAAGGAGGCGGAGCATGTCGAGGGATTTGCCAAGGAGTGCGCGGTGGTCACCCACCACCGCCTCGAGCAGGGGCCCGAAGGGGGGCTGGTGCCCACGGGGAAGCTGGAGGAGCCGTTGGTGGTGCGGCCCACCAGCGAGACGATCATCGGGGCGATGTACGCCAAGTGGATCCAGTCGTGGAGGGATCTGCCGGTGTTGATCAACCAGTGGGCCAACGTGGTCCGCTGGGAGATGCGGCCGAGGGTCTTTCTGCGGACCGCGGAGTTTCTCTGGCAGGAAGGCCATACGGCCCATGCCACCAGCGAGGAGGCGATCGAGGAAACGCTCAGAATCCTGAAGATCTACGAGCGATTTGCCCGCGACGACCTCGCCCTGCCGGTGATCACGGGCGTCAAGCCATCGGCCGAGCGGTTTCCCGGAGCGGTCGAAACCTGGTCGATCGAGGCGATGATGCAGGATCGGCGTGCCCTCCAGGCGGGCACCTCCCACTTCCTGGGCCAGAACTTCGCCAAGGCCCAGGAAATCCGCTTCGCATCACCTTCGGGCGGCGAGGAATACTGTTGGACCACGTCGTGGGGAGTCTCGACGCGACTCATCGGCGCCGTGATCATGACCCACGCCGATGACGACGGCCTGCTGCTGCCGCCCAGGATCGCCCCGCAGCATGTGGTGATCCTGCCGATCGTGCGGGGCGACGACGACCGCGGGCCGGTGATGGAGGCCTGCCAACGGCTGCGGGACCGGCTCGCCGAGCAGCGCTGGCGGGGCGAGCCCGTGCGAGCCGGAATCGATGCCAGGGATCTCCGCGGCGGTGAGAAATCGTGGCAGCACATCAAGCAGGGGGTGCCGTTGCGGGTCGAGATCGGCCCGCGGGATCTCGCCGAACACGCCGTCTCGTTCTTCCGGCGCGATCGTGGCGTCAAGGACCGCGAGTCGATGGCGTTGGATGCTTTCATCGAGGCGGTGCCCGACCAGCTCGAGGCGATCCAGGAAGGTCTGCTCGCGAGGGCGGGTAGCTTCCGCGACAGCCACACCCGGCGACTGGAGAGCCTCGCCGAGGTGGAGGCGTTCTTCACGCCCCCCGCCAATGGCCGGGGTATGCATGGCGGCTTCGCGTTGGTCCACGTGGCCGACGACCCGGCCGTGACCGCGGCCCTCGACCCCCTGAAGGTCACGGTTCGCTGCGTGCCAATCGAGGGGGATGACGAGCCCGGCAAGTGTGTGGTCACCGGGAGGCCGACCTCCCGGCGGAGCGTGCTCGCCAAGGCCTACTGAGCGGCGATCGCGCGGCCGCGGGGGTCTCCCCGGGCTATCATTGAAGAAAGAAGCGGACCGACGACCGCCGACGGAGGCGACACGAGCGATGAAACCGACTCCGAGCAGCCTCGCGGTGGCCTGCGTGGCGTCAGTCGCAGGGATTGTGGTGGGCGGTGGGATCGCGGTCAGCGAATCACTGCTGCGGCCGCTGCGGGTTGGAGGCTTTGTCGATGTCGGCGATGTCCCCGAATCGGCCCCCCGGGCTGAGGTGAAGGAAACCCGCTTCGACTTCGGCGGCCTCGGCAGCGGGCAGTCGCAGAGCCATCGCTTCACCATCACCAACACCGGTGGCAGCCCGTTGACGCTCGAGAAGGGAGCCACCTCCTGCACCTGCACGATCAGCGGTCTGGATCGCAGCGAGGTTCCGCCCGGTGAGTCCGCCACGGTGACGCTCGAGTGGACGGCGAAGGGCGGGGGAGGGGCGTTTCGGCAGCAGGCCACGATCCTCACCAGTGATCCCCGTCGGTCCGAGGTGGCGTTCGTGGTCGAAGGCCGGGTGATTCCCACCTTTGAGGTCGTACCGCCACGGGTCGTGTTCAGCAAGCTGGCCGTGGCCAGCGAGGAATCGGTGCCGGTGCGAATCTTCACCCACGGCGACGAGCCGCCACGCGTCGAGAGCCTGCGGTGGCGGGGGGAGGGCGGCGGTGATGCCGAGCCGGGCTTCCTCGGCTTCGAGGCGGCCGAACTTCCCGCCGGGGAGATCGAAGGCCACGCGGGGGCAACCGGCGGATTGAGCATCAACCTGACCACTCGGCCGCCGCTGCCGCTGGGCCCGTTCCGTGGCGTGCTGGAGGTCGGCTATGTCTGCGGTGAGCCGGGCGAGGGGGCTGCCGGGGGCACCGCAGCCGAGGGAGAAACCGCTTCCGGGCGGGCCACCATCGTCGAGATTCCCGTCGAGGGCAGCGTGCGGGGCGAGATTGCCGTCGCCGGCAGCGGCTGGGACTCCGGCCGCCAACTTCTCTCGATCGGCAGCGTGGCCTCGGCGAGAGGCTTTCGGGGCCGGATTTTCCTGACCGCCAGGGGCGCGGCCGCCGATGAATTTTCGGTGGAGGTCGAGGAACTCGTGCCGTCGTGCATGGTCGTCGAGGTGGGCGAACCGGCGGCGGTCGGAAGCGGTTCGGTCGTGCGGCTTCCGCTGACAATCTCCATTCCCCCGGGGAGCCCGCCGTGCAATCATCTAGGGACCAAGCTCGCGCCGGCCGGACGGATCGTCCTGCGGACACAGCATCCCGACGCCCCGACCATGACCATCCCCGTACGGATCGCCGTCGGCCCCTGAGCCGGCAGCCGCCACGACACTCCAAGGTGCCATCGATGCCGCCCGTCGCCCTGATGCTGTCGCCACGCCCGCAGGCCGCGGCCGTCCGGATTTCGATGCTCCTGACGGCGATCGTGACGGCGATTGCGGCAGGCGGCCCGCCGCGGGCCATGGCGAACGAGTCGGCCATCCCCGACCGCGGCCCGGAAACCGCCGAACTGCTTGCCGACACCTACCGCCGACGCAACGGTGCCGTTTTCGAGGGCTGGGAAAAGCCTCGCGCGGTGATCGTGTTCACCGGTGAACTCGAGGGCTACATCGAGCCCTGCGGCTGCACCGGCAAGGAGAACCAGAAGGGGGGGCTCAGCCGGCGGCAGAACTTCCTGCGGGCCCTCGCCACGGTCGGCTGGCCGAGCGTGGCATTCGATCTCGGCAATCAGGTGCGGCGGTTCGGTCGGCAGGCGGAAGTGAAGTTTCAGTCGATCGCCGACGGGCTCCGCGAGATGGACTATTGTGCGGTCGGCTTCGGCCCCGACGACCTGCGGCTCCCGGCCGAGGAACTCGTGGCCGCCGTGGCGGCGGTGGGCGACGAGCCGACACCGTTTGTGAGCGCCAACGTCGGCCTGCTCGGGCTCGATGCCGGGATCACACCGCGATTTCGCGTGGTCGAGGTGGGCGGCCTGCGGATCGGTGTCACGAGCGTACTCGGCGACGAGGCGGGCGAGTCGATCCGCAACGATTCCCTCGAACTGAAGTCGGCCGCCAAGGCCCTCGAGGAGGTCGAGCCGCGACTGGCTGCGGCGAAATGCGACCACCAGGTGCTGCTGTGTTGGGCCTCGATCGACGCCACCCGCACACTCGCCGACCGCTTCGCGCGGTTCGACCTGGTGGCCACCGCCGGGGGCGCCGACGAACCCCCCATGGTACCCCAGGCCCTGGAGGGTGGCAGGCGGCGGCTGCTCGAGCTTGGCCACAAGGGGATGTACGCGGTGGTCGTCGGATTTTTCGACGACCAGCGGCAGCCAATCCGGGTGCAGCGGGTGCCGCTGGATGCCCGCTGGGGTGAATCGGCCGACATGATCCGCCTGCTGGGGAGCTACCAGGTGCAATTGGAGACGCTCGGGCCCAAGGGGCTGGAACTGGCCCCCGTCCGGCACCCGACCGGCCGCCGTTTTGCCGGCAGCGAGGCCTGCGCCGACTGCCACGACTACGCCTACGAGGTCTGGGAGCAGACCCCGCATGCGACCGCCCTCGACACCCTCGAGCAGGCCGACCCACGGCGGGACCACGATCCTGAGTGCCTCTCCTGCCACGTCGTCGGCTGGGCGCCGCAGAAGTTCGAGCCCTACGACGGGGGCTTTGTGAGCCGCGAGGCAACGCCCCAGCTGGTCCATCAGGGCTGTGAGAACTGCCACGGGCCGGCGGCCGACCATGTGGCGGTGGAGCTCGGCGAGGTCGAGGTCAAAGAGGTCGAACGCGACCGTCTGCGGGCCGAACTGGCGATGACGATCGACACTCCCGAGGGCCGGCAGCGGACGATCAACAACTGCCTGGAATGCCACGACCTCGACAACAGCCCCGAGTTTGACTTCGAGGAATACTGGCCCTCGGTCGCCCATTCCGAGACGGACGAGTGAGCCCGCAGGCGGGCTGATGCCGTGCGGGCCAGTCAGCCCGAGCCCTCGATCTCGGCCATCGACTCGTCGGGGATATTGAAATTCGCCGCGACGGCCTGCACGTCGTCGTGCTCGTCGAGACGCTCCATCAGCTGCAGCACCTTGCGGGCGTCTTCAAGATTCTCGACATCCACGGTCGTGCTCGGCTCGCGAATGATCTCGCTCGATTCGACCCGCAGGCCGGCGGCCCTGACGGCCTCGACGACTCCGCTGGTGGCCCCCGGCTCACAGCGAATCTCCCAGCAGTCGTCGGCCGCTGTGACATCCTCCGCCCCGGCCTCGAGGGCCAGTTCGACGAGCCGATCCTCACCGCAGGCATCCCGCGGCACCCGCACCACGCCGCGTCGCTCGAACATCCAGCCCACGCAGCCACTCGCCCCGAGTTTGCCGTCGCAAAGCTCGAAGATCTTGCGGATCTCCGGGGCGGTGCGGTTGCGGTTGTCGGTCAGAATCTCACAGAGCACGGCCACGCCCCCGGCGGCATAGCCCTCGTAGAGACTCTCCTCGAGATTGCCACCTTTGAGCTCTCCGGTGCCCGCCTTGATCGCGCGGGTGATGTTCTCCTTCGGCATGCTCACGGCCTTCGCCGCATCGATCGCGTATCGCAGCCGCAGGTTGGCGTCGGGGTCGCCTCCGCCATGCTTGGCGGCCACGATGATCGCCTTGGCGAGCTTGCTCCACAGCTTGCCCCGCTTGGCGTCGACGACCGCCTTCTTGCGGGCGATGTTGGCCCAGTGGGAATGTCCAGCCATGGCCTGCTCCTCGCCGAAACGACTGCTACTTCGGCTTTCGTTTGGTGAGCTGTTTGGTGGAGCTCCGCGGCGGGCGGGGCTTGCCGGCGGGAGCCTTCGACTTCGTGGAGTCGGCCGCTCGCTTGGCCGGCTTGGCCTTGGAAGCCTTGCCGGGTGCGGCCGGCTTCGCTGCCCGCTTCGACGAGGAAGCCTTCTTGGCAGCGGCCTTCTTGTCGGCAGCCGGCGTCGATTTTGACTTCGGCTTCGCCGCAGGCTTGGCCGGCTCCGCCGGAGCCGGGCGGGCGAGCTCCGGTTTGATCGTCAGCGGCTTGCCGATGTTCGGCTTGACGACGAACGGCTTGGGCCCCGACTTGCCCCCCGGCTTGCCGTCGCGCTTGGGACCGGAGCCCGGCGGCGGCATCGGTGTCTTGCCGACCGGCCGCGCGGCGGCCTGGGGACCGGCCGGACGATGCTCCTCCGAGGGCGTCCGCCGCGGATCCTCGCCGCCCACGGCTGGGCTCGGCGGCGGCAGAGCCTCGCCCCGCTTGGGAAGGCGATCCTTGGCCGCGGGATCGACCGCCAGGATCATCTTGCGGACCGCGGGGGAGTGCACGTTTCGCATCAGGTCGGCCCCGAGCTGGTGCAGCAAAGAACTGAACTCGCGACCCGCCTTCTTCGGGATTGCCCGGTCGATCCAGGGGACCGAGCGGGCGTCGTACTCCTCGTCGGTGATCAGCCCGGTCAGCCACAAGACGGCGAGGGCCCCGTCGTCGAGCGGGATCGTGTGCCCCCCCAGACCGGTCGAGACCACGTGGGAGACGACGAACGGCGGGATGCCCTTGAGGCTCTCGAGGGTCTTGATGCCATGGGCGATGGAGTGCTTGCGGGCATGCTCGAGCGAAAAGCTGTAGGTCGATTCGAAGATGCTCTGCAGAGCCCGCCGCAGCGAAAGGGCCGCCCGCGGCGGATCGGGCAGGGGCGAGAGCGTTTCGGCGAGTTCGGCCACCGTGGTGACCCGCACCTCGTTGAGATCGAAGTAGTTTTCACCGAGCCGCGAGAAGGCCTTCTCGGCGAGGTCGTAGGCCGCGTTTTCGAGGCAACAGGCAAAGAGCACCTGTTCGAGCACGGGCCGGGCCGTATCGGGCGAGACAGGCTTGTAATGCTGCTTGAGAACTTTCTGCAGTTTGTTGAGCAGTTGCGTGCGGTTTGAAGTGGCCATGCGTCTTCCTGGGGAACGTTTCTTTCAGGCGGGCCCCGGCGGCCGCTCGGCCGCAAGCGGTGCCTCGCCATCGTCGTTGCCGGTGGGATCGGCATCCGCGGGCAGCACCTCCCGCAGAACGCGATCGATTTCGAGCGACTGCTTGACGCCCGGATCGAGACTGAAGTGCAGTCTCGGGACATACCGTGTCTCGATCGAGTCGGCAATCCGCGACTGCAGGAAGCCGGCCGAGTGTGCCAGGCCCCGCAGGGCCAGTTCCGCCTTCGCCGGGCTGCCCATCACCGAGACGTAGACCTTGGCCGAACGCATGTCGGGGGCCATCTCGACCCGCGTCACGGTCACATCCCGCACGCGGGGATCCCGCACGCTGGTGAGAATCGCCATGCTCACCACCTCGCGGACGGCCTCGGCAGCCTTGAGGAGTCTTCGGGTGCTCACGAAAGCGTTCTCGCGACCTCCTCGATGCGGTAGCACTCGAGGATGTCCGCCTCCTTCACGTCGTTGAAGCCGGCGAGTTTGATTCCGCACTCCAGGCCGTCCCGCACCTCGCGGGTGTCGTCCTTCTCGCGGCGGAGTGAATCGATCGGATAATCGCCGATCACCACGCTGTCGCGGAGCACGCGGATCCGGGCGTTGCGGGCGATCACGCCCCCGATCACGCGGCAGCCGGCGATCACGCCAAGCCGGCTGATCGAGAAGGTCCGCTGCACCAACGCCCGGCCGAGTTCCGTTTCCCGTTTCTCCGGCGAGAGCATGCCCTCGAGGGCGTCCCGCAGGTCGTCGGTGACCTGGTAGATGATGTCATAACGGCGAATCTGCACGCCGCGTTCCTCGGCAAGCGAGCGGGCCCGCTCGTCGGGAGCGACATGGAAGCCGATGATCACCGCATCAGAGGCATCGGCAAGAGCCACGTCGGCCTCGGTAATGCCTCCCACCGTCGATTGCAGCACGCGGATCGCCACCTCGGGATGCTCGAGCTTCTCCAGTTCCTTGAGGATCGCCTCGATCGAACCGCGGACATCCGCCCGCAGGATCAGGTTGAGCGTGGGCGTCTTCTCGATCCCCAGCCGGTCGTGGAGATTCTCCAGGGTCACGTGCACCGGCGTCTTTGCAAGGTGGGTCTGCCGCCGCAGCCCGGTTCGCTTCTCGGCGACCTCGCGGGCCTTGGCGATCTCGTCGACGACATGGAACCGCTCGCCCGGCCCGGGAGCGACGTCGAGGCCGGTCACGTAGACGGGGTGGGAGGGGCCGGCCCCCTTGATCTTGCGACGAGCTTGGAGCGTATCGGTCATCGACTTGACATGCCCGCTCGCCTCACCGCAGACGACCGCGTCGCCGACGTGGAGCGTTCCCTTCTGCACCAGCAGGCAGGCCACGATCCCGCGGCCCTCGTGGACCGAGGCGTCGAGACAGACCCCCGCCGCCGCCCGCTCGGGGTTGGCTCGCAGGTCGTGAAGCTCGGCAATCGTGAGCAGCGTGTCGAGCAGGGCATCGATGCCCTCGCCGGTGAGGGCGCTGGTCTTGACCACCTCGGTGTCGCCGCCCCACTCGGTGGGCAGCAGGTCGTTGGAGGCGAGCTGCTGGTAGATGCGGTCGACATCGGCCCCGGGCAGGTCGATCTTGTTGATGCAGACCACCAGCGGCACCTCGGCGGCCCGGGCGTGGCTGATCGCCTCCTCGGTCTGCGGCATCAGCCCGTCATCGGCCGCGATCACGATCACCGCGCAGTCGGTGACATTCGCCCCGCGGGCCCGCATCTGCGTAAATGCCTCGTGGCCGGGCGTGTCGACGAAGGTGATGTCGTTGCCGTTGCGGTCGATCGTGTAGGCCCGCATGTGCTGGGTGATCCCGCCGCTCTCCCGCTTCACGACCTCGCTGCCGAGGATCCGGTCGAGGAGCGAAGTCTTGCCGTGGTCGACGTGGCCCAGGAACGTGACCACCGGCGGCCGCGGCACCCGCAGCGAGGGATCCTCGTCGGCCGCCTCGAACTCGGAGAGCAGTTCCTGCTCGAGATCCTCCACCGTCTTGATGTTCAGCTCGACGCCCAATTCCGCCGCCAGCAGCTCGACGGTGTCACGATCGAGGGAGGTGGTCATGTTGGGAATCGCATCGAGGCCGAAGCCGAGCAGCTTTCGCAGCACCTCGCTCGCGGCGAGACCGATCGCCTCGGAGAAGGCTCGCACCGTGCAGGGAACCTGGATCGAGGCGGTCGTTTTGCGGGGCGCGGCGGTGGAGACGCTCTTTCGCTGCCGCGACGGACGCCGGCGGCGGAGCATCCGTTCGTCGTCGTCACCCATCCGCCGCCGCTCGGTGACCCGCTTACGGGCGAGCTGCCGCACCTCACGGCCGCCAAGGAGATCGTCGGCGGGGCGATTGGAGCCCTTGTGCGGTGACCGCCGCAGTCGACCGCCCGGCTCCATCAGCGGCGGCACCGGCATCTCGCCCGGCCCGCCGAGTCCGCCGGCAGGCTGGCCAGAGCGGCCACCCGACTGCCTCTGCTCCTGCTTTCGCATGTGCTCGGCGAGCGGCTTGGCCCCACCGGCTTTCGCGCTGCGAATCGCGTCGAGGGGGAGCTTGACGTCGGGCTTCTGCGGTGCCGGCTCCTGCGACTTGCGGGCCACGGGGGGCTTCGAAGCCGCCATCGGCGCCAGCTTGAAGGCCGGTCGCGGCGCCGGCTTGGAGCCGGTCGTCTTTGGCTTGAGAGTCGGCTTGGCCTTGGGTTTTTCGGAATCGACGGCGGCCGGCTTGGGCTTGGGAGCCGCCGCATCGGGCTGGCCGGTCACGCCGGTTGGAGCGATGTAATCTTCCTTCCGCAGCGCACCCGCCGCCGCGGGTCGGGCAGGGGCCGCGGGTGCCGCCCGTTCGGCCGGCCGCGACTTCGCCGCCATGAATTCCCTGAGCTTCGCGACCTCGTCGTCACTCAGGCTTGCGAGGGCCGAACCCTTGTCTTGAATGCCTGCACGGGCACACAACTCCACGAGCTCTTTGCTGTCGAGCTTGAGTTCCTTCGCCAGCGTATAGATTCGTACTGCCACTCGAAACCTTTCCCGCCACGTCTCCGGACGGGCCTCTTACCTCGCGAATCCGACTGCCCGAGCACGAAACCGGCGACGCGGAAGTCGCTACCCCCTGCCGGGTAACGGCCAATCCACCGTGGTTCCGGGGATACCGGCGACCATGCGATCGATGCTTCAGCGTTGCGGCGGGATGTCACCACGGTGACACCGTCGTCACGTCGCTCATCTCGTCACCTGACCGGGAGTGCTTGGCGGACGTCCGCCTCCGTGAGTTGATTGTACCATCGTCGTCCTCGAAAAATCGAACCTGTCCGTCAATTGCCTCAGCCCGGGTTCTCAGGGTCGGCAGGCTCCACCTGCGGTGAAGCCCCTTCGGCCCCCGCCGCAGCCGCATCGGCCCCGGCTGCCTCTGCGTCGGCCATCGGCTCCCCCTCCGCCCCCCCCCCCTCCCCCCGCCGTGGCCTCGCCGCCGGCCGCGTCGGCCTCGGCCGCCTCGAGCCGCTCCTGCTCTCGCTGGCGTCGCCGCTGGTCGGCGGCCGCCTCCTCGGCGATCGCTGCCCGTTCCTCAGCCACCGCCACGATCTTCTCCACGGCCTCCTCGCTGAGCCCGCCCATCTCCATCAGGTCGTCCGGCTCGATCACCGACAGATCGTCGTAGGAGAGGAAGCCCTCGCCCACGAGCCGCTCGGCGAGCGATTCATCGAGGCCCTCGATTGAAGAGAATCCCGCGGTCGCCCGCTCGATCTGCTGGTCGAGTTCCTCCTGGGTCATGATCTCGATGTCCCAGCCGCAGAGCTTGCTGGCGAGCCGCACGTTCTGCCCGCGGCGTCCGATCGCGAGGGAGAGCTGGTCCTCCCGAACCAGCACGATCCCGCGGCCGAGCATCTGGCAGAGAATCACCTCGTCGACCTCTGCGGGCTGCAGGGCGTTGGGCACGAGCACCTGCAGGTCGTCGCTCCAGCGGACAATGTCGATCCGCTCACCACCGAGTTCCTCGACGATATTCTTGATACGGTTGCCGCGAACGCCCACGCAGGCCCCCACGCAGTCGACCCTCGCATCGGAGCTGAGCACCGCCACCTTGCTGCGGTAGCCGGGCTCGCGGGCGATCGCCCGGATCTCGATCACCCCGTCGGCGATCTCCGGAATCTCCTGCTCAAACAGACGCTGGACCAGTTGCGGCCTGATCCGCGAGAGGATGATCTTGACGCGACTACCGACCTTGCGGACCTCGAAAATCGTGGCCCGAATTCGCTCGTTGGGGTGGTAGGTCTCGCCGGGGATCTGCTCGCTGCGGGGCAGGATCGCCTCGGTGCCGCCGAGGGAAACGGTGGCCGTCGCCCCTTCGTGGCGGGTCACGACGCCGGAGATCATGAACCCCACCTGCTCCTCGAACTCGTCGTGAATCGCGTCGCGTTCCGCCTCGCGAATCTTCTGGATGATGACCTGCTTGGCGGTCTGAGCCCCGATCCGCCCGGTCAGTTCCTCGGTATCGATCTCGATACCATCATGACGACCGCTGACCCCGCCGGTTTCGCGGTCGATCACGATCTCGATCACCGACTCCTCGCCATACTGACGGGCGAGGGCTGTGATCAGCGCCTGCTCGATCGCCTGGAAGACGATCTCCTTGTCGATGTTTTTGTCGCGATGGATCGCGTCGACGATACGCAGGATTTCATCGGGCTTCATGGCGCTCCCGTGCAGCAATCGGGCATCGCACGGGACGGGCGTATCGGCTCAGCCGACGCCACATACGACATGGTCGCCGAGCGGCTTCCCTCGGGAAGCCCCCAAGCTCGCGAATCTCCGCCGCCATCGGCGGCTCTGCCCGATCCTCGTTCGACGCGTGAATCACGCACGGTACGGCCGGCCGACGACGATTGTCAAGCCACGCAGCCCTGGCAGGAAGATTTCGCCGCCGCAGGCCACGATCCCCCCCGGGCCGGTTCGTCAGCCATCGACTGCCCGCAGGGCGACCGCCGCGGCCTGGCCCTGGGGTGTCGTCGCAACCGAGAGACAGCTGGTGCCTGCCGGCTCGCCGCCACGGGCGACCGCCAAGGGACAGTCGGGGTCGGGCGTTTCGAAGTTGCGAACCGCAAACAGTTCCCCGTGCCGCATCGCCAGCACGCTTGCCGCGAGTTCCACCAGCCCCGAGGCTCCGCCGAGGTTGCCGAAATGTCCCTTGGCCGCCACGGCGGGAACCTTCCCTGCGCGATCACCCAAGGCGGCGGACGCGGCGGCGGCATCCTCTCGATCGCCAACGGTCGTGCCCAGACCACGGGCATGGAGATGCCCCAGATCAGCGGCCTGCAGCGAGGCCATCGCCAACGCGGCCCGCATCGCCAGCCCCATCGCCCGTGCGGGATCGCCGCCGCGGCGGTCGGCGGCGGTTCGTGACGCATGGCCGATCACCTCGGCGTGGATCGTCGCGGATCGCTTGCGGGCATGCTCGAGTTCCTCCAGCACGAACACCGCAGCCCCCTCACCGAGCACCATGCCGTGGCGGTCGCGGTCGAAGGGCCGGCTGAAGCCGGTCGGGTCGCCCTCGCCGGTGGCCACCTCCTCGCAGAGCAGCGCGTGCACGGTCTTCATCGGATGGATCCGCGTGCCGGTCGATCCGGCGAGCATCACGTCGGCCGATCCCCTCTGGATCGTGACGGCCGCCTCGCCCACGGCCACGTGGCCGCTCGCCTCGCGGAGCGTCAGCGAGTTGCTCGGCCCCTGAAGGTCGTTGTAAATCGCGATGTGGCTCGCCGGCATGTTGGGCAGGTATTTCAGCAGCCACAAGGGTGCCAGCAGCGGCATCCCGTCGCTCGCCCAGCGATCGTAGTCAAACGCTCCGTCGTCGCCGCGGCAGGCGGCCACGCTCGCGGTGAAGTCGTCGGGAAGGGTGAGCATGTAGTCCGAGCCGAACACGCAGCCGATGCGGCGGGGATCGACCCCCGCCTCGACGAGCCCCGCATCGCTGATCGCACGCTGGGCGGCGGCGACGGCCATCTGGCTCTCGCGGCACATCACCTTCTGGCCCTTGCGGATCGCCTTTTTGACCGGTGGCGTCAGCGGCCCGAAGTCGGCGATGTCACCGGTGAACCCGGAGGCTTCGGCGGCGTGGGTGATCGGCAGCCCGTCGGTCGGAAACTGGGTGATCGGACCGACGCCGCTCGTGCCGGAAACGAGCCCCTCCCAGAGCGACTCAGGGTCGAGGCCCAGCGGCGTGATCAATCCGATGCCTGTGACAACGACCCGCCGCGATCCCGCGCTCATGCACCCGGTTCCTCGGTGTACGGTTTCCTCGCTCGCAGCATCGATTGCTGCGAATCCGCGGAGTATACCGGCTCAAGGGGCGGCGGAGAGCCGCGGCTCGACGACGACGACCACGTCCATCCGCCGGGCGGTGGAGGGCAGCAGCGCGGGCGATCCCGCGGAGGGCTCGGGGACCGGCCAGGGCACGATCCCCAGGCCCACCAGGAGCGTGTGGCTCGCGGGCCAGCGAAACCGCTCGCCGACCCGCACCGCAGCCGCCTGCGGCACCTCGATCTGCACCCGGCCCTGCGTGGCCGCCGGCACGTCGACGACGACCGGCGTGAGCCGCTCCAGCTGATCGATGCGGCAGCGGACGATCGCCTCGACCGCCGCCCCGCCATCGGCAACGAGGGGCTGCACGTCGACCGAAAGCCCCTCGTCGCAGGCACCGGAAAGCTGCTGCCAGCCGGGCCAGGCATTGGGTGACGCGGCGATGTCGCGGACGTAGGGCCGGCGGCGGCCACCGGAGATGGCGGCCGGCTGGCCGTTGGCGGCGAGCACCCGCCCGGTCGGCACCTCCCGGCAGTCGGAACGGCTTCGCAGCGAGGCGACGAGCACCGCCGCGGTCTCCCGCGGCATCATCCAGGCCTGCACGCCCGGTGTGCTTGTCGGCAGGGGCACCATGCTGGGAGCCGCGTCGGCCCGCCAGGAGGGGCTCTTCAGCCCGAGCACCCGGATCGCAAAGCGGTGCGGCGCTTTGGCGTCGGTCACAAATCGTTCGACAACCGCCGCCACCCGCTGCTGCACCGCCTCGGTGTGGTAGCAGGTGAGCTTCGAGGCGTCGGCCGAGAGCGAGGCGACCACCTCACCGTGCCAGGTCGCGTAGCCGGTGTCCTGGAGCACCCAGTCGACGACGAGCTTTTGACTTCCCGGCCCGGCCTCCTCGACGAAGGGCGAGATGTCGTAGGTTTTGAGCAGCTGCCCGCCCTCGTCTGGAAGAGGATTGCCGTCGATCCAGGACGTGGGGGTGACGGCGGTGGCCGGCGGCGGCCCGCCGGCCGTGGTCACCTGCTGGGCACACGCGGCGGCCGGCAGCCAGGCCGCTGCGAGCACCGCGGGGAACAGGCTTCGGGAAACCGGCGGCATCGCGACGGGCTCCGTGCAGGAGGGCGGGGACAGCGGGGCGAGGGTAGGCCTCGTGCCGGTGCCGGAGCAAGAGGGTTCTGCCGGAGTTCTGCCGGGGGTTCTGCCGCGGTTTGGGGGGTGGGCAGGACTCGGTGGAAATGACGAGCGAACGCCGGTGCGGGCCGCACCGGGCTTTTGCGCGCGAGACGGAGCGTCAGCCGGAATAGCGGCCAAGCACGAGCGAGGCGTTGTGGCCGCCGAAGCCGAAACTGTTGCTCATCGCCACGTCGACCCTCGCCTCGCGGGCCTCGTTGGGCGTGTAGTCGAGGTCGCAGTCCGGGTCGGGCGTCTCGAGATTGATCGTGGGGCTGATCACGCCACGGTCGATCGTGAGCGCACAGACCACCAACTCGATCCCGCCGGAGGCCCCCAGCGTGTGGCCGAGCTGGCTCTTGGTGCTCGAGACCGCGAGCTTCGCCGCGTGCGAACCGAAGACCCGCTTGAGAGCGACCGTCTCGGCCTTGTCGCCCAGCGGCGTGCTCGTTCCGTGGGCGTTCACATAGTGCACCGCATCGGAGTCAAGGCCGGCATTGGCGAGGGCCATCGTCATCGCCCGAGCCGCACCGGTTCCCTCCTCGTCGGGCTGGGTGATGTGGCCGGCATCGCCGCTGGCGCCGTAGCCCATCAGCTCGCCGTAGATCCTGGCCCCCCGTCGGCGGGCGTGCTCAAGTTCCTCGAGAACCACGACCCCTGCCCCCTCGGCAAGCACGAAGCCGTCGCGGTCGGCGTCGAAGGGCCTGCTGGCCTGCTGCGGGGCGTCGCTGCGAAAGGAGAGGGCCCGCATGTTCTGGAATCCCGCCAGGCCCATCGGCGTCAGTGCCGCCTCGCTCCCGCCGCTGACCATCACGTCGGCATCGCCATACTGGATCGCCCGCAGGGCGTCGCCGATCGAGTTGGCGGCACTGGCGCAGGCCGTGGCGACCGCGGTGTTGGGGCCCTTGATCCCGTATTTCGAGGAGACATGGCCGCTGGCGGAGTTGACCATCAGCTTCGGAATCGTGAAGGGCGAGACCTTTTCGATGCCCTTGGTGAGCAGCCGCTCGTGCTGGGCCTCGAATTCCGAGAGCCCGCCGATCCCCGAGCCGATCAGGACGCCGCAGCGAAAGGGGTCTTCGCCGCCAAAGTCGAGCCCCGAGTCGGTCACCGCGTCGGTGGCGGCGGCCAGGGCGAATTGCGTGAAGCGGTCGAGCCGGCGGAGCTCCTTGACGCTGGCGATTCCCTCCTCCTCGGGACGCCAGGGAACCTCGCCACCAAACTGCACGCGGTAGCCGCTGACATCGAAGAGCGTGATCGGACCGACGCCGCTGTCTCCACGAACGACCCGTTCCCAGAAGGTTTCCACGGGGCGGCCGAGCGAGGTGACCACCCCCAGGCCTGTAACAACGACACGTCGCTTCATGCGAACCGCTTTTTCCGACCGCACCCGCCGGGCATCCGAGCCAGCCTCCACCGGCAAACTGCAGACCCGCCTGGGCCGGGGCACCTCAGGCCTGGTTCTTCTCGATGAATTCAACAGCCTCGCCGACGGTCTGGATCTTTTCGGCGGCGTCATCAGGAATGTTGATTTCGAACTCCTCTTCGAGTTCCATCACCAGTTCGACCGTATCGAGTGAATCGGCCCCGAGATCGTTGATGAACGAGGTTTCGGGCGTGATCTGGTCCTTGCTCACGCCGAGTTGCGTCGCGACGATGTCGATCACGCGTTCTTGAACTGATGCCACGTTGCTGGATCCTCCTGTCGGCCGGCGAGCGACGTGCTGCCTTGCACGGCTTGCCGGAGGCACTCTGGGCCGGGGTCGGGGCGGAAGCCGGAGTCGCCTCACCGGAGGTGACCGAAATCCGCCCGAGATCGCGTGAGATATACCCGTTGGCCCCGAGACTGTCCAGACCGACCATCCCTCCCAGCCGATGAGTCTGCCGAGCCCCGGTCGGCTCAGCCGATCAGCCCGCCGTCGGCCACCAGCACCTGGGCGGTGACGTAACCGGCCGAGGGGGAGGCGAGAAAGAGCACCGCCTCGGCGATCTCCCCCGCCTCCCCGAGCCGCTTGGCGGGAACGCGTTTTTTGACCTCATCGACAAGCGCCGGCCCGAGGGCATCGGTCATCTCGCTGGCGATGAACCCCGGGGCCACGGCGTTGACGGTCACCTTCCGGCCGGCGAGTTCCTTGGCGACGGTGCGGGTGAGCCCCACGAGCCCCGCCTTGGAGGCGGAATAGTTGGCCTGCCCGGGATTGCCGATCAGCCCGGAAACGCTCGCCACGTTCACAATCCGGCCATACCGCTGTTGCATCATCGGCCGGCTCGCGGCACGCATGAACAGAAACGGCCCGCGGAGATTCGTGGCGATCACCTCGTCCCATTCCTCGTCACCCATTCTCGGCAGGAGCGTATCGCGGGTCACCCCGGCGTTGTTGACGAGGATGTCGAGCCGACCAAAGGTCTCGACCACCTTCTCCACCGTGGCCGCCACGTCCTCGGCACGGGAAACGTCACAGGGAAAACTGCCCGCCTTGCCGCCGGCCGCCTCGATCACCGACACCAGTTCCGCGAGCTTCTCCGCGTTGCGGGCCACCACCGCCACGGTCGCGCCGTTGGCAGCGAGCGTTTCGGCGATCGCGCGACCGATTCCCTGGGAGGCCCCGGTGACCAGCGCCACCTGCCCGGAGAGATCGACTCCGAGCCGTTGAACGGGGGTGTCGTCGGCCTTCTTTGCCGCCATGCCTGGTCCTCTCGTGCGTGTCCTGCGGGTCGGGTGTGTCGAACGGGATCGATTGCCTCGCGGCGATCGCGGCCGTGCGGTCGGCCGTGGCAACACGTCGCTACGATACCCGAAATTGCGGGGCAGGGCAGATGCCCGCCATGCTCAGCCGATCACCCCGTGGGCGGGCAGCTTGCGGTCGATCCGTTTGAGCAACCCGCGGAGCACCCGGCCAGGGCCCACCTCATAGCAGCTCTCGATCCCCTCGGCGAGGAGGTATTCCATTGATGCCTGCCACTCGACGACCCCGCACACCTGCCGGGCAAGCAGCTGCCGAATCTCCTCTGGATCATGATGGGGACGGGCATCGACATTGCTCACCACGGGAATCCGCGGCGGGCGAATCTCCACCGCATCGACCGCCGCGGTCAATCGCTCCACAGCAGCGGCCATCCGCGAGGTGTGGAAGGCTCCCGCCACTTCCAGCCGCACGCACTTCATCGCGCCCGCCTCTCCCGCGGCCTCTGCGAGCCGCTCGCAGGCCGCCGCGTCGCCCGAGGCGACCACGTTGCCGGGGCAGAGCACGTTCGCCACGCCCAACACGTCGTCGCCCCTGACGGCATCGCAGAGCCGCTCGACCCCATCGCGATCGAGGCCGAGCACCGCGAGCATCCCGCCGGGGCTTGCCTCGGCGCAGTCTTGCATCGCCCGACCCCGCTCGGCGACCACCCGCACCGCGTCTTCGAAATCGATCGCGGCGGCGAAGACCAACGCCGAGTATTCGCCCAGCGAAAGTCCGGCGGCCATCGCCACCTCCCCGAGCGGGGAATCATCGCGAACCCGCAGGAGTTCCAGGGCGGCAAGGCTCGTGACCAGAAGCGCCGGCTGACTGACCGCGGTGCTGTTGAGACGCTCGAGAGGCCCCTCGCGGCAGATTGCGGCGAGATCGTAGCCGAGGATGTCGGCGGCCCGGTCGAAGAGTTCCCCGCAGGCGGGCACCTGCTCGCTCCAGTCGCCGAGCATGCCGACCGACTGGGCGCCCTGACCCGGAAAAAGGAGTGCCGAACGGGTCAAATCGATCCCCGCAAACGTGAATCGGCCGCCGCCACAAGTCTCATTCGGCCGTCTTCACGACGACCCGGCCCATGTAGTAGCCGCAGTTGCCGCAGACGCGATGGGTCCGGGCCGCCTTGCCGCAGTTCGGGCAGAAGGTCAACTGCTGCGGTCGCAGGCTGTCGTGGGCCCGACGGGAGCCGGTTCGGCGATTCGATTGGCGACGCTTGGGGACGGCCATGGCAGCCTCGGGGCTCGCTGGGTGCGGATTGCAGGTGTGTTCGGGGAAACCTTAAGTATCGCCGGCCGGCCGGCCGCGTCAATGACCGCTCCCCCAGAGGCGTCCCTGGCCGTCCCGGGGACCGCCCCCGGCATGCTCGGCGCCACGGGGGGTCAGGCGGCGGCCACGGGGGGTTCGCACGAGCAGTTCCCGCCGCAGCAGAAACGGCTCCACATCGTCCTCGAGCGTGTCGGGGCTGCTGCTCATCGTGTGGGCGATCGCCTCGATGCCCACCGGGCCCCCGCCGAAGACCCGCTGGATCGTCTCGAGATACCGGCGATCGAATCCGTCGAGGCCGAGCGTGTCGATGCCCTGCATCTGGAGGGCCTCCCGCACGATTGCCACATCGATTCCGCCGCCGGCGCGGCTCGTGGAGAAGTCGCGAATCCAGCGGAGCCGATTGTTGGCCAGCCGCGGCGTGCCGCGGCTGCGGCGGGCGATCTCGTCGGCCGAGTCGTCATCCATCGGCATCGAGAGTTTGACGGCCGAGCGACGAACGATCTCGGCGAGCTCGGCGTCTTCGTAGAAATCGAGGTGCTCCCGCATCATGAAGCGGTCGCGAAGGGGGGCCGAAAGGAGCCCTGGACGGGTCGTCGCGCCAACGAGCGTGAAGGGCCGCAGCGGCATGTTGATCGTGCGGGCCGAGACACCGTCACCGAGGGTGATGTCGATGCGGAAGTCCTCCATCGCCGGATAGAGAAACTCCTCGACCGAGGCGGGCAGCCGGTGGATCTCGTCGATGAACAGCACCGAGCCCTCCTCGACGTTGGTGAGATAGGGCAGGAGGTCCTTCGGTGCGGCCAGGGCCGCCCCGCTGGCGATCTGCAGCGAAGTTCCCAGCTCGTTGGGAATGCAGGTGGCGAAGGTCGTCTTGCCGAGGCCCGGAGGACCATCGAGCAGGACGTGGCCGAGCACCTCGCCCCGCTTCCGCGAGGCGTCGACTGCAATCGCAATCCGCTCGGCCGTCGCCCGCTGGCCGACCATCTCGCTCATCCGCTGCGGACGCAGGCTGCGGTCGTCGAGCAGGCCGGCGTCGTCGGCGTCGATCGATGGAGTGCGAAAGCTGCTCATCGCGGGGCGTCACCTGCGTGGGGATCGCGGGGTCCAGACATCCTCCGTCAATGTCAACCCGGCTGCTGCACCTGTCTATAGATCGCCTCGAGTGCCTCTTGAAGATCGCGAAATTGCCGCTTTTCCTCGCGGAGGGCATCGACGAGGCGGCGGGCGTCGCCATCGGAGTGCCCCAACTGCCGCAGCACATCGAAGGTCTCCGAGAGCACGTCCCGCACCCCCTCCACGCCCGGGGCCTCGCGGCCCACGAGCAAGGCAAACTTCGGCATCCTCCGCCGCAGCTTGGCCACGATCTGGTCGGCGGTCGCCGCGCCGATCCCGGGCAGGGTGGCGAGCAGTTTCGTGTCCTGCGCGTCGATCGCAGCGGCGATCTCGGCCACCGGCCGCACGATCGCCCGCAGCGCCTTGCGGGTGCCGACCTTGTCGACGTCGCAAAGCAGTTCGAAAAACTCCCGCTCGACCTCGGAGAGGAAGCCGACGAGCCGTGGGATCATGTTGCCGCGGGCGGGGTTACCCTCGAGATACTCCAGCGTGTGCAGGGTCACCTCCTGCCCGAGGCGGCCCTGCAGCCCGCGGCGGACCAGTTCGGGGACGAGCACCTCGTGGACCACCGGACCGACCGCGAGATCGACCCTGTCGGGCTCCACACGCTCGACGACACCCTGAATTCTGCGGATCATGTCGGCTTCCTGCGTGACCGTGGCGACAACGCTCCTCCGGCCTTCGCCGACGGGAGGCCTGCCGAGCGGGCGGCCCGAATCCGCAGGTGGTAGTCGGCCAGGGCCACCGCCAGGGCATCCGCCGCGTCGGCCGGCTCGGGCGGCCGGGAGAGCGCAAGCTCCCGCTGCACCGCCAGCTGCATCTGGGATTTGCGGGCCTGGCCACTGCCGGTGAGCATGCTCTTGACCCGGCCCGGCGGGTAGTCGTGGACGGCCAGCCCCGACTCGGCGGCGGCCAGGCAGATCACCCCGCGGGCGTGCCCCATGAGGATCGCGGTCCGCGGGAAACGGGCGTGCACGAAAAGCTGCTCGATCGCCATCGCAGCCGGCAGGAAGGTGGCCAGCACCTCGGCCACGCCCCGGTGGAGCGAGAGCAGCCTCGCCTCGAGCGAGCCGCCTCCGGTGCGGATGCAGCCCGCCTCGATGAGCCGAACACGACGGAGATCCGACTCGATCACTCCGTAGCCGGTGACGTTGAGGCCGGGATCGAAGCCGACCACCCGGAAGCGGCTCTCCGCAGTGGATGGGTCCGCGGCGGGGGCAGGGCGGGACAGGCTCATGTCGGCAGCCTAGCCATCACCCCGGGCAATTCCCAAGATCATTCTTGGCCGGGTGCCTGCTCGGCCGAGCCGCCACTACACCCCACAGGACTCGAACCTGTAACCTTCGGTTCCGTAGACCGACGCTCTATCCAATTGAGCTAGGGGTGCTTGTCTCCGAAGGATACCCCATCGCACGGCGGCGGTCCAAGCCGGCCCTGACCGGCGGCGTCAGCCAGCCGCAGCGATCCCGGGCACGAGGAAGCCGTCGGCATCGACCGCGAGTCGGTCGGCCAGGAACCGGTGGGCCGGCTGGATCGACTCGCTACCCGACTGCGGAAGCATCGCTGAAATCAGGAGCGTCGCCTCTCCGTCGCACGGGGCCTCCAGCGGCAGGCTGAGGCCGGCCCGCGACGAGGCTGCCGGCCAGACGACCCCGCCGTTGAGCACCCGTCCGAGGGTCTCCGGCTTGCAACTGACCTCGAAGTCGCCCGCCGACCTTGCAGGCGGGGTGTTCATCGACATCAGGCAGCCGGCCTCGCACGCGGCGTAGGCCACGACCGGCTCGATCCCCCAGGCTTCGCGAACCCGCCCCGCGGCCCGGCGGCCCCGGGCCAGTTCGCCCACCGAGCCGATCGGCATC
>CAZRKH010000047.1:0-21063 GCA_964600785.1 uncultured Chitinophagaceae bacterium | reverse complement strand
CGTGGGCCTCGCGTGGGCCTCACGTGGGCCTCGCGTGGGCCTCACGTGGGCCTCGCGTGGGCCTCGCGTGGGCTTTGTTCGCCCGTGTCTGCGGGCAGCGGGCCATGGAGGGCTTTTTCCACGAGAGGCTAGGATACGTTCGTTCCAAAAAGCGGTATCTTTCGTTCACAGCTCATGCGTCCCACCACAGCCGGCAGCTCAGGCAACGTTCGCGACCTCACCGGGTCACTCGTCTTTCTCGGCACGGGCACGAGCGTGGGTGTGCCGATGGTCGGCTGCCGTTGCGATACTTGCCTGAGCAGCGATCCCCGCGATCGCCGCACCCGCTCGAGCGTGGCGGTCGGTCTACCGGGCGGCACGCTCGTGGTCGATACCACGCCCGACCTCCGGGAGCAGCTCCTGCGGGAGTGCATCGGCCGGGTTGACGCGGTCGTCTACACCCACGATCACGTGGATCACGTCTACGGTCTCGACGACCTCCGGCCGATCAGTTTTCAGACCGGCCGCGCGGTGCCGCTGTTTTGCGAGGAACCGGTCGAGCGGAGGATTCGCCGGGCCTTCGACTACGCCTTCGCGGCGGCCCCGTCGCCGGGTGGCGGGATTCCGAAGGTGTGCTTCACGCGAATCGGCACCGAGCCGTTCGACCTGCTCGGGGCGAGGATCGTGCCCCTGCGGCTCGGCCACGGCAGTTTCGAGGTGCTCGGCTTCCGGTTCGGCGGGCTTGCCTACTGCACCGATACCAACGCGATTCCCGAGGCCACCTGGCCGCTGTTGGAGAATCTCGACGTGTTGGTGCTCGACTGCCTCCGCTCCTCGCGGCATCCCTCCCATTTCTCCCTCGACGAGGCGATCGCGGTCGCCGATCGCGTGGGGGCAAGACGCACGCTTCTGGTGCACATGTCGCACGACATTCGCCACGCGGAGGTATCGGCCCGGCTGCCCGCAGGCGTGGAACTGGCCCACGACGGGCTGGTGGTGCCGCTGGCGTGACAAGCCGGATGCGATTGGCCTCTCCGCCGGCCGGCGGGCGACGCATTCCGCCCGTTGCTGCCACGTTTCCGCCGAGGAAACCCGCGGTTGACCGATAGAGCGATTCCTCACATAATCTCCATCGGTCGGGGTGCTGGCGGAGGGCCGGCGGTGGGGGATGCTCGAGTCGTTGCGGCCCGCAGACGTGCATCATTTCTCTCACGGAGTCGGCTCTTGGCAAGGGCAAGTGCCATGCAGCGGGGCGATCGCGGACAGTGGCATGCGGCAGGCTTCACTCTCGTCGAACTGCTCGCTGTGATCGCGATCATCGCGGTGCTCGTGGCCCTGCTGCTGCCGGCGGTGCAAGCGGCCCGGGAGTCTGCCCGCAGGCTGCAGTGCGGCAACAACGTGCGGCAACTGGCCACCGCGGCAACGGCCCATGAGGCTGCCCAGGGCTTTTTCCCCAGCGGTGGCTGGGGATGGTGGTGGGTCGGTGACGCCGATCGCGGGTTCGGCCGCGACCAGCCGGGCGGCTGGGTCTACTCGAGCCTCGCCTACATCGAGCAGACAACGCTCTGGTCGCTGGCAATCGATGGTGACGCAGGCCGGATCACCGATGCGCAGAAGGCCGGAGCTCTCGAGGTGGCAAGGACTCCGCTGCCGCTGCTCAACTGCCCCTCACGGAGGCCGGCCCGTCGTTATCCCAAGCCGGTCGACGGCCGCTACGTCGCCCGCAACTCCGCCAACACCCCGGCGGGCGACAATACGGTGGCCCGCTGCGACTACGCCGGCAACGCCGGTTCGACCACGTGGCGAAACCTGATCGACATCCCTGGTCCACCGCCGTCGATCAACCTGAACGACCCACACGGCAGTTGGACCGGGTGGATCGACGAGGATCCGGTCCGTCGCCGCGAGCATCTCACCGGCCTGGCCTACCTCCGCAGCGAGGTCCGTCCGGCCCATGTGCGCGATGGTCTTTCCTCCACCTACCTGATCGGCGAGCGGTACATCAATCCGGACCACTACGAGACCGGCCGCTCAGGCAGCGACAACGAAACCTGGGTCACCGGCACCAACAACGACCTTTTGCGTTCGGGAGGATGGCTCCCTCGCCAGGATCGGCCTGGTGTCAACAATGGCGGCTACCTTTGGTTCGGCGGGCCGCATCTGATGTCGTTTTGCACCGCATTTGCCGACGGCTCGATCCACTGGATCGACTACACAATCGACGGAGCGGTCCACCGCAGCCTTTCCCATCGCGGCGACGGAGGCTCAACGGCGGGCGCGTGGTGAGGGGAAGCACCATCGGTGGCCGGGGCTATCCCCGTGAGAGTCGCAGCGAGTTGGCGATCACCGAGAGGCTGCTGGCGGTCATTGCGGCCGCCGCCAGCATGGGGCTGGTGATGGTGCCGGTGAGCGGGGCGAGGGCCCCGGCGGCCACCGGGATCGCGAGGGTGTTGTAGAGCAGGGCGAGGGCCAGATTTTCCCGCACGTTGCCCATCGTGCGGCGTGCCAGCCGGACCGCCTCGGGCAGGCCTGTCAGGCCCCCGGAGAGCAGCGTGATGTCGGCGGTTTCCATCGCCACGTCGGCCGCACTGCCCACCGCAAGGCCCACGTTGGCCGCGGCGAGGGCAGGGGCGTCGTTGATCCCGTCGCCCACGAAGGCGATCCGTTGGCCCTGCCGGCGGCGGCGCTCGATCTCGCGGAGCTTTGCTTCCGGCGTGAGGCCGCCGATCGCCTCGCCGCATCCCACGTTCGTCGCCAGGGCGGCCGCTGCGGCCGGCGTGTCGCCTGAGAGCACCGCGGTGGTCAGGCCCATCTCCGCAAGCTGCGCGACCACGCCCGCGGTTTCCGGCCGCGGCGGATCCTCGAGGGCAAACCAGCCGGTGACCGCCCCGTCGATTGCCAGCCAGACCAGCGTGGCCCCCCGCTCGGCGGCCTCGGCCGCCCCGGCGGATGAGCCCGCCACCAGGCCCCGCTCCTCGAGAAAAGCCCTGCTGCCCAGCACCACCCTGCGGCCCTCCACGAGCCCCGAGACCCCCCGGCCTGCCGTTGCGGCCACCTCACTTGCCGGCGGCAGTTCGAGCGACCTCGCCTCGGCGGCCTGCATGAAGGCCGCCGCGAGCGGGTGCTCGCTCTGGCTCTCCACCGCCGCGGCCATCTGCAGCGACTCGTCGGCCTGCGTCGTCTGGGATTCCGGCGAGCCGACGCGGCCCTCGCCGGTGATCTGCGGCCGGCCCTCGGTGAGCGTGCCGGTCTTGTCGAACACGATGCTCTCGGCGGAGGCGAGGGCCTGCACCGCCGCCGCGGAACGGGCCAGGATGCCCGAGCGGGCAGCGCGGCCGATGGCCACCGTCATCGACAGCGGTGTGGCCAGCCCGAGGGCGCAGGGGCAGGCGATCACCAGCACGCTCACCGCCGAGGCCAGGCCCAGGGCCATCCCTTCGCTCGGGGCGAGGAGCGACCAGGCGATGAAGGTGATGCCCGCGACCACGAGCACCGCCGGCACGAAGCGGGCGGAGATCGCATCGGCGAGCTGCTCGACGGGCGCCCGCTTGGTATGGGCCTCGCGGACCAGCCGCGTGATCCTCGCCAGCAGCGAGTGGTCGCTGGTCGCCTCGGCCTCGATCACGAGCACGCCCGAGCCGTTGATCGATCCGCCCAGCACCCGGTCTCCGGGGCCCTTGGCCACCGGCATCGGCTCACCGGTCAGCAGCGACTCATCGCAGCTGCTCTCCCCCTCGACCACCCGGCCATCAAGGGGCAGCCGTCCACCCGGACGCACCCGCAGCCGTTCACCGACCCGGACGCTGGCCAAGGGCACCGTTTCGCCGCGGGAGGGATCGGCCGGGTCGAGTCTCTCGGCCACCGCCGGGGTCAGGTCCATCAGGGAGCGGATGGCCGCGGTCGTGCCCCGGCGGGCCCGGCTTTCGAGCCACTGGCCCAGCAGCACCAGCACCACGATCATGCCGGCCGACTCGAAGGAGACCGCCACCTCGCCGTCGCTGCCCCGGAAGGCTGCCGGAAAGATGCCCGGGGCGAAGGTCGCCAGCGTGCTCGATCCCCAGGCAGCAAGCACGCCGAGGGTGATCAGCGAAAACATCCCGGGCCGGCCGCTGCGAAAGCCCGCGATGCCGCCTGAGAGTATCGGCCAGCCGCCCCAAAAGACGATCGGGGTCGCGAGGGCCAGCTGCAGCCAGCGGCTGCCACCGGCCATCGCCACGGCAAACAGGGTGATCCCAAGGACGGTCGATATCACGAGCGCGATTCGCTCACGTCGGCTGGCCCCGGCTTCGGGGCTGGCACAGCAGGCAGCCGGGCCGGCAGCGGGAGGCGGCTGCGGCTCGGGCTGGATCACGTCGAGTTGCATTTTGTCATGGTAGCGGCCCGTGGGAAACGCCCTCCTTGGGCTCTGGGCCGGCCGACCTCAGCCGACCTGGCTGCGGAGGGCAAGCTGCTCGAGCTTTCTTGCGGCAGCGGCGGTGTCGATCGCCTCGGCGGCGAGTCGCGCCGCCGAAGGCGGGTCGTCGGCCCGTCCGGCGGCCAGCAGCACCGCGGCGGCATTGAGCACCACCACATCCCGGCTCGGCCCGGTCTCCCCGGCAAACACCCGCCGAATCGCGGCGGCGCTCTGCTGCGGGCCGTCCACCGCCAGCTGGGCGATCTCCTCGGTCGGCCGACGCGGAAGGCCGAAGTCTTCCGGGGTCCAGCGGTGGCGGACGATGCCCGCGGGTGAGACATCGACCACCTCGGTCGGCCCGAAAAGGCTCAGCTCGTCGAGGCACTTGCCGGAGTCGCCAAGGCCGCCGGTGACCACCACCGCCCGCGGCAGGCCGAGCAGGGCCGCGGCTGCGGCCAGTGGTTCCCTGAGGGGCGGCCGCCCCACGCCGATCACCTGCACGCTCGCACCGGCCGGATTGCACAGCGGGCCGACGAGATTGAAGACCGTCGGACGTCCCACCGCCCGGCGGATCGCCGCCACGCGGGCCATCGTCGGATGGTGGTGCGGGGCGTGGCAGAAGGCGAGGCCCGTCTCTTCCAGGCAGGCCGCCACCGACGCGGCATCGAGGTCGATCCGCACTCCAAGTGCTTCGAGCACGTCGGCCGATCCGGTGCGGCTGGTGACCGAGCGGTTGCCATGCTTGGCCACCGGCACCCCGGCCGCGGCAGCCACGATTGCCGCCGCGGTCGAGATGTTGAACGATCCCGAGCCGTCCCCCCCGGTGCCGCAGGTGTCGGCCACGATCCCGCGAGCCGAAAGCGGTCTCATTCTCGCCCGCAAGGCCTCCGCAGCCCCGGCGATCTCGGTGGCTGCCTCGCCCCGCTCGGCGAGCGCGACAAGCAGACGGCCGAAGGCCTCCTCGGCCGCGGGGGAATCGAGTCCGCCGGTGAGCACCGCCTCGACAAGCCTCCGCATCTCGACCCGGGAGAGCCTGCCGCCGGCGGCGACGCCGGCCGCCGCGGCAGCGGCGGCATCCGCAAGATCGAGTGAGGGAAGGGGCACCGGTGTCGCTTTCGCGGGGATGGGCTCGGGAGTGCCCCGGACGGGTGGCGTGGCCGCGACTTGATTCTAGCGGGCGGCGGCCGCAGGATTCAGCCACGGGTCCTGCGACTTGGCGTCGGACCTTGAGCCCCTCGACCCCTCGGAGAGTGCCGTGCCGCGGAAGGTGATTCTCGACGTCGATCCCGGCATCGACGATGCCGTGGCCCTCGCGATCGCCCTGTTCGACCCGCGGCTCGATGTGCTCGCGGTGACCGCCACCGGCGGAAACGTGACTCCCGAGCAGGCTACGGCCAATGTCCAGGCCGTGGTCGGTCTGCTCGATCCACCCAAGCTACCGAGGATCGGCGTGGCCCCGGCGGACGTGCTGCTTCCCGAGAAGACCGTCAACCTCCACGGCCCGGGCGGCCTTGGCGGGGCCGACCTGCCGCGGGCCCGTCTGCATGCCGGCCATCCCTCGGAGAAGCTGATCCACGAGATCGTGCGGGCCAACCCCGGGGAGGTGACGATCCTGGCCCTCGGGCCGCTGACCAACATCGCCCGCGTGATCGGACGTGATCCGGCGATCACCGAGCAGATCGGTGAACTGGTGATCTCCGGCGGCACCCATTCCGCCCGTGGCAGCACGACGCCCGTGGCCGACTTCAATTTCTATTGCGATCCCGAAGCGGCCAGGCAGGTCATCCGCCAGCCGCTGACGAAGACGCTCGTGCCGCTGGAGACGACCGGGCGGGTCGTGCTCGGCTTCGACTTCCTCGAACAGGTCCCCGACGACTCCTCGCGGGCCGGCAACCTGCTGCACCGAATTCTGCCGCATGCCTTCCGGGCCCATCGGCAGCTGCTGGGGACCGAGGGAATCCGCCTGCACGATGCGGTGGCAGTCGCCTCGCTGCTGCATCCCGAACTCTTCGAGCGGACGACGGTGGGGGCCGACGTCGAGACATCCGGCGAACTGACGACCGGCATGCTCGTGCTCGACCGCCGCGAGGTGAACCGCTGGAAGCGGAACGTCGACCTGCTCGTCGACGTCGATACCGGCGGCGTGCGGGACTGCCTGCTCCGCGGCCTCGCCCAGGCCGCCGCAGGCAGCTAGCTGCCCGCGGAAAAAGCCTTCCATGGCTTTTTTCCACTTGAGCGACTCCCCGAAAAGCCGAGGTTTTTGGGGAGTCGCCGCTCGCGTCCTGCGGCGGCAGACTTGTTCCACAGTCTGCTAGCGATCAAAGGCCTCTCGGCTGCCCAGCGGCACGTCGAGCGACTCCTTGCCGCCGTTGCGAAAGATGACCATCCGCACCCTGCTGCCGGCCGGGGTCATGCTGACGAGGCTGACGAGATGGTCGTCGTCGTCCACGAGTGTGCCCTCGTATTCCAGGATCACGTCGTCGATCCCGATCCCGACCGCGTCGGCCGGGCCGCCCTTGGTGATGCCCGACACGCGGGCGCCAAGGGGCCGCGTGAGACCGAGCCGGTCGGCGGTGGATTGATTGAAGAGCCGGTCGAGCGTGACGCCCAGGTAGGCCCGTGAAACGCGGCCACTTTCGACGAGCTGCTCCGCCACGAACCGCACCATCGCCACGGGGATCGCGAAGCCGATCCCTTCGCTGCCGCCGGAGTTGCTGGCGATCGCGGTATTCAGGCCCACCACCTCGCCCCGCAGGTTGACCAGCGGGCCTCCACTGTTGCCGGGGTTGATCGCCGCATCGGTCTGGATGAAATCCTGAAAGCGGACACCGCCCTCGCCGAGGTCGAGATCCCGACGGCCCTTGGCCGAGATGATGCCCTGCGTCACCGAGTGGGCCAGCCCGAAGGGGCTCCCGATCGCCAGCACGGTGTCGCCGATTTCGAGGCTGTCCGCCTCGGCGAAGCGGGCGGTGACGAGATTCTCTCCCTCCACCTCCATCACGCCCACATCGGTGCCCGCGTCGGACCAGACCCTCCTGGGGGCGAGCTGTCTTCCGTCATCGAGCCGGATGGCGATGTCGTCGAGGGCAGCCTGATGGATCACGTGACGGTTGGTGAGCACGACCGTGCGGCCATCGATCGTGGTGATCACGCCGGAGCCGGACTCATCCTCGTCCGCCTCGCCGCGGCGGTTCCGCTTGGAGGGCTTCTTGGTGTCGATGTGCACCACGGCAGGCTGCACGAGTGTCGTCACCTTCCTCACGAGCCGGCCGTACCGCGAGAGCAGTTCGGCCTCCCGGGCGACCTCGCCATAGAGCCGCTCCCGCTGTTCGTCGGAGAGTCGTCGGTCGGCGAACGGGTCGAAGGCGACGTCGCGGTCATCCGCCACCGCGGTGCCGGCCTCCTGGGCGACGGTGAACCGGCCTGTAGCGACGCCGACAAGCGGCAACACGAAGGCCAGCGTCGCGAGCAGTCGACCGCCAGGGCCCGCCCCGGCCGTCGGAGACACCACTCGCCAATTCACTGCCTGCCTGCCCATGCCCTGCATCCCGAGGAGGAAAAGCCACCTCGAAAGCATACTTCACCCGTGGCAGCCGCGCCGTGGCGGAGCCGACGCCTCAGGAGACGTCGACCTCATGCTCGTCGACATCCGAGAAAGACTCGGCATTTTCCTCGCGGAGCGACTCCGCGGAGAGCCCGGTCCGCTCGATCTCCCGCTGGCAGGTGATGCAGATCGTGGCGTAGGGCAGGGCGTTGAGCCGGGCCATCGGGATCTTGCTCCCGCAGACCTCACAGAGCCCGTATTCACCGTCACGCATCCGCTCGAGAGCGTGTTCGATCGAGGCGAGTTCGCGGCTTTCGACCTCGGCGAGCTGGGAGCTGATCTCGTCCTGGGCGGAATCGAGGGCCGCATCCATCACGTCGCCTGGCTCCTGACCGCTGAGTTCCTTGAGCATCGACAGATCGCCGGCAAGCGCGCTGCGAAGCGCGTCGCGGCGTCGCACGAGAATCGCCTTGAGATTCAAAATCGCTTCTTTGCGTGCCATGGTCGTATCCTCCGCGGCCGGTTTGGCCGCTCGTTTCGTCGTGCCGGTTTTCTTCTTTTTTGCCATCGCGTTGCCGCCGGGCTTCCCTGCCCACGGGGGCCGGAGGCCCGCCGAGGTGGCCGGGAAGATAGTACGCAGCCGCGACAATTTGGTTCGCGGCAAAACGGGATTTTCCGGATGATCGGCTGAAAGCCGGGTGAAAATGCAGTCAAAACCGGTTTTGACAGTTGGGCTCTTGCCCAGCCTGCCCGGCTTGCCCCGCACGACCACGCCGACCGCCGCGCCGACCGCCGCGCCGATTCGCGACCCGTTCAGGGGGTCGGACCGAAGCACCACAGCGTGCCGTCCTCGCCGGCAAGCAGCAGCCGGCCATCGGCAGCCGCCGGCGAGGCCGAAAAACCCGCCCCCGCGTCAAACTCCCAGACGAACTCACCGCTGTCGGTGGCCACCGCCACCACCCGGCCGGCGGCATCGCCCACGATCGCCAGTTCCCGTCGTGCCCCGTCGGATTCCGCGGTGACGACCAGTGGAGAGGCATCGACCCGGCCCCGCATCCGCTGCCGCCAGGCGGGCTTGCCGTCGGCAAGCGTGAAGGCGGTGAGCATCCGGCCCCGCGAGCCGACGATCGCCACCGGCCGTCCGCCACCCTCGGCGATCGCCGCGGTCGAGCGGTAGGCCTGGGCTCCGGCGGCCGGGGCTGACTTCCAGGCCACGTTCGGCCCGGCGATTTCGATCCCCCAGAAGGTGCCGCCCTCGCTGCCGAAAAAGACCCGGCCGCCGTGGGCCGCCGGCGTGGTGCCGGTGGGGCCATCGATCGGCAGCTCACCGATCTTCTCGCCGTTTGCCGCGTCGATGACGTGCAGCCGCCCGTCGCAGCCGGCCAGAAACACGCGGCCGCCGGCGACTGTCGGGGAGCAGCGGATCTGATCGGGAATCGACTGCTGCCACAGCAGTCTGCCGTCGGCGAGTGCGAGGCACCGCAGCGTGGTGTCCTGGGACCCGACGAGCACCCGCTCAGGCAGGCGGCCGCCCGCCGGCAGCAGCGTCGGGCCACCGGAAATCTCCCCCTCGGTGGCATGCTGCCATCGTTCGCGGCCGGTGGCCCGGTCGAAGCCCCGCACGATTCCCTCGAGGTCGCCCACGACCACGAGCGTTCCGGCCGCCGCGGCCGCACTGTAGCCTGCGGCGGAGCGGTCTTCCCAGCGAACGGTTCCGTCGTCGAGCCGGACGGCAAAGAACCTGCCGTCAAGATCGCCGAGGTAGACGGTCCCCTCGAGGATCACCGGCGTGGCATCAAAGCCGACCTTCGAGAGTTCCCGCTTCCAGATCACTTCCAACGGGAGCCGCAGCACGCTTGCCGATCGCCCCGTGCCCGCCGCGGTGCCGCGGAACATCGGCCAGGCATTCGCCGGGGCCGCCTCGCCGGCCATGGCCGCCGGCTCGGCTCCGGCGGCCCGCCCCAGCGGGACCACCGCCGCCAACACCAGCCCGGCAAGCAGGGCCGCGTTGGTCGCACTCGTCCCTCGGGCATTCATCGCATCGCCTCGTAGAGCATGGTGAAGTCATCGATTGTGGCCGGCCTCGGATTGAAAGCCCCCGTCCACTGCGCGGCTGCCGCCGCGGCGAGTGGTCCATGATCGACCTCGCCCAGGCCCAGGCCGCCGAGCCGAGTCTCGAGCCGGGCGTCGGCGAGTGTCCGTTCGAGCCAGGCCGCCAGTCGCGCCGCCGCGGTGGCCGGCTCGTCGTCGGGCCTCCCGGCCGGCTCGCTGCCGGGCAGGGCCCCGGCCAGTTCGCGGTAGGCCTCGCTGCCGGCTGCGGCGTTGAACCGCACGACATGCGGCAGGGCCAGGCCCACCGCCTGGCCGTGCACGATGCCGTGGAACTGCGTGAGCGGGTTGGCCATCGCGTGGGCGGCCCCGAGCATCGAGTTTTCGATCGCCACGCCGGCCCAGGCGGCGGCCAGCTGCACCCGCGAGCGGGCCTCGAGGTCGCAGCCGTCGGCGAACACGCGGGGCAGGTGAGTCGCCAGCAGGGCGAAGGCCTCCCGCGAAAAAACCCGCGAGGCAGGCGTGGCCGCGGTGCTGGAGTGGCTCTCCACGGCGTGGGCGATCGCGTCGATGCCGGTCAGGGCCGTGACCCTCTCCGGCTGGGTGAGGGTCAGCTGGGCATCGAGAATCGCCACCCGAAAGGCGGCCCGCGGGTCGCCGCAGGCCATCTTCTCGCCGGTGTCGGCGTCGGAGACGAGGGCGAACGACTGGGTTTCGCTGCCGGTGCCGGCGGTGGTGGGCACGGCGATCGAGGGCAGCATCGCCGCGGTGGCCCGGTTGCGGCCGCGGTAGTCCTGCATCCGTCCGCCGCAGGAGACGAGGAAGTTGAGCCCCTTGCAGCAGTCCATCGAGCTGCCGCCGCCCACCGCCACGAGCAGGTCCGGACAAAACTCCCTCGCCGCCGCGGCGGCAGCCTCGACCTCGCGGGTGGAGGGGTTTTCGCCGAAGCGGTCAAAACAGGACACCGTGAAGCCCGCCTCTTCGAGGACCGTGGTCGCCGCCGCGGTGTGGCCGGCTGCGACGATGCCCGGATCACTCACAACCAGCACGCGGCGGCCGGCGGCAGCGACGCCCTCGCCCGCGAGCAGTTCCCCTGCCAGCATGCCGAGGCGGCACAGCGAGCCCGGCCCGACGACCAGCCGCGTGGCCATGGAAAAGCCGAAAGCCGTCGGGCCGCTCTCGCCGCCGCTCATGAGGCGGCATGGGCCGGCTGCGGCATCTCGCGGGCGGCCGCCTCGCCGGCGAGCTGAAGGGCCCGCGAACGGGAGAGGAATTCGATGATGTTGCCCTCGTGGGGCTGCAGCCAGTCGAGCCGGGTCGTCGGGATCGGCCCGAGATTGAGCCGGTCGATCGTGGTGCAGTCGATGAGCCGGCGAATGAAGGCCTCGTCGTCGGTGATCGCCGTGGCCACGAGCGTGGGGCCGATCCGTTGGAGCACCGTCTCCTGCGGGCAGGCCACCACGTTCACGAAGGGAAACATGTACTCCGCCCGGGCGATCTCCGGATCGGGCGAGCTGCAATGCACCACCACCGGCCGCAGCCAGCCGCACCGCCCGCCTTCCTCGAGTCGCGGCCCGAAGTCGGCGGTGGCATGGGTCACCCCGGCAGCCTCGAGCCCCCGCTCGAGCTGCTCCCAGACCGCCTTCGCCACACCGGGCACGGTGAAGGCCGCCAGGCTCGCCTCGGGGTCGTCCGGCGGCTTCACCGCCACCGGCCCGAGTCGCTCGGCGAGGGCCGCGGCGATCTGCTCGGTGTGGCGACTGGCATAGACCGCCGAGGCGTTGATGCAGCCGCGGCCGCTGTTGGCCGCCACGCTCTCGACGATCACATCGAGATACTCTTCCCAGCGATCGACGCAGTCGTCGCCGAGGATGATCTTGGAGAACCCGGGCCCGTGCACCTGCACCCGCGGGTTGCCCCGGTACTGCTCGACGGTCTTGGCACTGCCGAAGATCATGCTCCGCCCGCAGCCGGCGAGCACGGCGGCGGCCACGTCGGTCGGGCCGGGGTAAAGACCGATCGCCTCGGGCGGGATGCCCGCTTCGATCATCGCCGCGGCCATGCGGTAGGGCGTCCACGGCTCCTGGCTGCCGGGCCGCAGCACGAGCCCCACCCCGAGGGCCACCACGGGCAGCCAGAGGGTGTGGACGCCGGGGGAGTTGGAGGGCAGCACGAGGCCGAGCACCGGCGAGTTGGCCTGATAGCTGACGATCACCTCGCGGTGCTCGCGGCCGTAGCCCCGCCAGAGAATGGCCGGGTCGAGCCCGCGGGAGAGGGCGTCGAGCATGCGGTCCATGTTGGAGAGCACGAAGAGATTTTTCTTCATGTTCGCCCGGCAGAGACTCTCCGGCAGGCCCGTGGTGGCCGACTGCAGCCGCACGAAGTCATCGGCCGGCTGCGGCTCTCCGCCGACCTCGACGGTGCCCAGCGCGTAGAGATTGCCCGCCGACTGCAGCCGCTCGACAACTTCCTCCGGCTCGATCGCGAGCAGGGACTCGCGGGCGGCGGCGGCATGGCGGGCAAGATCGCGTCCGAGCATCGCTCCGCCGACCTGGCTGACCTCGGCGACGGGTTCGCCGCTGAGAAAGTGCACGAGCGTTTCCCGCTCGAGAGACTCATAGGGCTTGCCGAACCGCAGGGCTGGCAGGTGCATGGCGGGCTCCTCGTGATGACGCGTAGGGGGCTCTCAGGATTGAAGACGAAAGGCCGGTCAGCCGGTCAATAGACTCCCACTGTCGTCGCCGTGGCGAGCTTGTGGAAGGGCCGTACGCCGCTCACGCCGTCCCAGGGATACTTCGCGAAGGGCCGCTCCCGCTCCCCCTCGTCCCGTTCCAAAAATCCCGGGATGAACGTTTCCCGGGTGAGAGTCGTGAGCCGCACACGGCCGGTTCCGCCGTAGGGCACGAGCGTGTCGGGGTCGTCGAACTCGACCAGTTCAATCACCGCCCTCGGCTGCGGGGCGTAGTAGGCGATCGTGTAGCCGTCGGCGGACGTCACCGGCCGGCTGGCGGCCAGCCCCATCAGCGTGTTGCCGTAAGTGGGCGTCATGTAGGCCCCGTCGAGCAGTTCCTCGGTGGCAAAGCGGGTCCACTGCGGCGTGAACTCGGTGCCACCGGAAAAGATTCCGGTAATCCCCGCCTGCCGGATCGTGCTGCCCTGCTTCTCCAGGGCGAGGGCCAGAGCCTCGAGCAGCTTGGGCGTGGTGAACATGCAGCGGATTTCGTGGCCGGCCGAGAGGATCGTGAGGGCCTGGTCGATGCAGTGCTGCTTGTAGGCCTCGAGATGCTCCATCCAGCCCTTCTGGATGAGCTTGATCACCCAGCGGGGATCGAGGTCGACGCAGAAGCAGATCCCGCCGCGATACTGGGCCAAATGTTCGATGGCCAGCCGCAGCCGCCTGGGACCGGAGGGCCCGAGCATCAGCCAGTTGGCTCCTTTCGGGAAATGCTCCTCCGGCAGGGTCTCGCTGAACTCCTCGTAGTCGGTGCGGAAGTCGCGGGAGTTGACCCGGCTCTTGGGCACGCCTGTCGTGCCGCCGGTCTCGAAGACATAGATCGGCTCGCCGGCGAGGCCTTTGGGCACCCAGCGACGCACCGGCCCCCCCCGCAGCCACTCGTCTTCGAAGGGCGGAAACTTTTTCAGGTCGTCATAGCAACGCACCTCGCTGAGCGGATCAAAGGGGAGCGACCGTGCGTATTCGAGCCAGAAGGGGCAGCCGGTCGACTCGTGAAAATGCCAGGCCATCATCTCGACGACATGGGCATCGAGGGCCTCGCGGGCAGCCTTCACCGATGCCCCATCGGCGATCTCGAAGGCGGGCGTGTCGGTCGCGGGCATGAAAACGACTCCTTCGGATGAACCGGAAAGCCGATGGCGGGCTCAGGCCCCCTGTGGCGGCTCGCCGGGACTGGTGGCTGTCGGCTGGGGGGCGCCGAGCTGGGCGAACAGCTGCAGCACGCCGTTGAAGTGGGCCAGGCGGGGGCCGTGGCGGTCGATGAACTCACCCAGGGCATAGTCGCTCTCGGTGAAAACCTCGGCGTTCTCCGCCGCTTCCTCGGCGATCCCCGCGAGGAACTCGGTGTGGACCTTGGAGAGGGCCTCCGCGGCGGTGCGGCAGGAACGTGCCAGCTCGGGATGGGCCTCCTTCCAGGCCTTGAGTTCCGCGGCCCGCTGCCGCTGCTGCTGGGACACTTGCGCAAGCAGGTCACCGAGAAGCTGGCAGGTCTTCTGCTGCAGGCTGACCATCTCGTGGAGCAGCTGCAACTGGTTGCCTCCGCCGCCTGCCGGCGAACGGGGCATCGACGAGCCGGCGGAGATGTCGAGCTGGGTGTAGCCGGAGGGCACGTCATCCATGGGAGTCGGCCTTTGCTGGGGTCTTGCGACGAACTGCGGATGCAGGATCGACTAAAGTCCAGTGTAGTCGCGACACGGCTGGCGGGGGCCTGTTTTTCATCCCAGCCCGCAGTCCTTGCGCCGTTTCCCGCCACGGGCCCCGCCTGCCGGCGTCGCCCTCGTGGCTCGAGCGGTCGAGCGGAGCCGCAGCCTCAAGTCGCCCCGCGGCCTGCCCCGATGCAGGATCAGGGAATCGACGGATGCCGCGAGAGGCGGAGGCCGCCCGGCAGGCGAGGTGTCCGCCGCCAGCGGGCAAGCCGGAAATCCCGGGTAGAGGGCTGATCAGCCTATGGGTAATCCACGCCATGCGACGTCTGACGAAGCTGCCGAGGCGGTCGGCTTCCTCGCCGCGGTGGAGAGCCCTCCGCACGGACTCTTTGGCGGCTACCTGCTTGTTGACCAGATCGGTCGGCCGCTGGAGTTTCACTGCACGACGCCGGTGCGGGTCTCGCGTGCCCAGCAGATTCTCTACGGGGCCACGCTCGAGGGCCACCTCCATGGCCGCCAGATCGGCGGGCCGCTGCTGGCCGCCAGCTCGCTCGCTCCGCGGATCGTGCTGGTCGACTCGAAGGCGATGATGCACGTCACCGAGGCGACGCCGCTGCCGGTGGCCCTCGTCGAGCCGGGCGGGGAAGAACGGCTGCGGGAGGCCCACGGCGAGCTGTTGCCCGCGATCGACCTGGCTGAGCCCTTTGAGCGGATCAGGGCGGCGATCCACGAGGCCCAGCGGCACGGCTGAGCCACGCCGCGGGGCCGGCGGAGAGTCGCGAGAGTCGCAGGCATGCACAATCACAAGCCCGGGGTGTGGAGCTGGCCGACTGCCGGGGTCATGATTCCGGCGGCGACGATCGACCCTGATGCAAGCACGACCGTCCTGCCGAGCCCGCAGCTGCTGCGGGTGCCGCTGGAGACGACCGCCGCGGAAGTCGTGAGCCCGCCTGTGCGGCTGGAGCCGGCGCGGGTGACGAGCTATGCCTTTCGCAAGCCCGCCCCCCTCCGGCCTGAGCCGGCTTGCCAGCGGCCGGCCAGGCGGCCGTCGGCCGCTGGCGGAGAGTCGCGGACGCGGATCAGCCCGCCGGCCGACGTGGTCAAGCTTTCCGAACGGTTTTTCTACCTGCTGCAGCCCGACCTCGAGACGACCCTCGCAACGAGCCGGCTGGCCTTTCCTCACCGGCCGTATCCGTTTCAGCTGGAGGGGATCGCCTTTCTCGTGCCGCGGCATGCGGCGGTGCTCGCCGACGAGATGGGCTTGGGCAAATCGATGCAGGCGATCACGGCGATCCGTCTCCTCGTGCATGCCGGCGAGGCCCGTCGTGTGCTGGTGGTCTGTCCCAAGGGGCTCGTTTTCAACTGGCGGCGGGAGCTGGCCGAGTGGGCCCCGGAACTGCCGGTGGCCGTGATCGAGGGGGATCCGGCCAGGCGGCGGTGGCAGTGGTCGCTGGAGGGGATGCCGGTGGTGCTGGCCAACTACGAGGTGCTCGTGCGGGACGAGGGGCTGCTCGCCGAGACCGGCCAGTCGTTCGACCTGGTGGTCTGCGACGAGGCCCAACGGATCAAGAATCGTGGCAGTCGCACCAGCGCCGCGGTGAGGGGCCTGAGTCGAGGCCGGGCCTGGGCTCTGACCGGCACGCCGATCGAGAACGCCGCGGCCGACCTCGTGAGCATCTTCGAGTTTGTCTCGCCGGGACTCGTCGACGACGCGATGACGCCGCGGAGCCTGGGAGAAAGCGTGGCCGATCATGTGCTGCGGCGGACGAAAGACACCGTCCTCGACGACCTGCCTCCCAGGATCGACCACGACGAGCCGATCGAACTCTCTGCCGATCAGCAGGAGAGCTACCGGCTGGCCGAAGAAGAGGGTGTGTTGCGGCTGGCCGGGATGGGGCAGGGGGCCACGATCAGGCATGTCTTCGAACTGGTGCTGCGGCTCAAGCAGATCTGCAACTTCGATCCGGCCGGCGGCTCGAGTGCCAAACTCGATCGCCTTGAAGCGGAACTCGAGGAGGTGGCCGCCAGCGGCAAGAAGGCCCTCGTCTTCAGCCAGTGGGTGACCACGCTCGAGCGGATCGCCCGCCGACTGGGCCGCTTCGGGCCGCTGGTCTACCACGGCGGGATGTCGACGGCGGCCCGCGACGAGGCGATCGGTCGGTTCCGCGACCAGCCCGGGCATGCGGTGCTCCTGCTCTCCTACGGGGCCGGGGCGGTCGGGCTCAACCTGCAGTTCAGCGAATACGTGTTTCTCTTCGACCGCTGGTGGAATCCCGCGGTCGAGGACCAGGCGATCAACCGCGCCCACCGCATCGGTGCGGCCGGCTCGGTGACGGTCACGCGGTTTCTCGCCACCGGCACGATCGAGGAGCGGATCGACCGGGTGCTCGCCGGCAAGCGGGCCCTCTCCGAGGCGATCCTGGCGACCGCCGAGGGGGCGGCCGAGGCAGGGGACCGGGCCGGCGGCGGGCTTACCCAGGAAGAGCTTTTCAGTCTCTTCGACCTGCCAAGCCCGGGCCGGGCCGCGGCCTGAGCCAGACAGTACGACCCCGCATACAAACCCCACAGACACACCCCGCCCCGCATACGACAACCGTCTTGGCCGCACCGCAGGATTGGCGTCCGCCGAAACAGGCCCGCGGCCGCCGGCTCACGTGCGGCCCGGCCAGGTGTCCCACCAACTGCGAAACTGTCGCCACTGGCTTTCGAGAAAGCCCTGCTGGCTTTCGGAGAGCCTGTCGGAGGCGTGCAGCGGATGGGCATACTCGTCGTGGCCCTCGAGCACCATCAGTCGCTTGTAATACAGCACCAGGTCGGGGCCCTCGTCGAGCGTGGAGAGCACGGCGATTGCGTCGGCCAGTTCGGCCGCGAGTCGACGGGCGTTGCCGTCGCCCTCCGCCGCCAGCCCGCAAAGCTCGACCAGCCGCAGGACCGCCCGGGGCAGGGCGTTGCCCACGCCGGTGATCGCCCCGACCGCCCCGCACCGCACGATGCCGTGGAAGACCTGGGTATCGACGCCCACCAGCAGCGAGAGCCCGGGGTCGCCACCGGTGATCTGCTCGGCGGCATAGCTCAGCGATGCGGCCCCGCCGAACTCCTTGAAGCCGACAAGATTGGAAAACTCGCGACGCAATTCGGCGAAGAGTTCGGCCCGCGTCTCGAAGCCGTAGTACGGGCTGTTGTAGATCACCGCCGGCAGGCCATCGGCTGCCCGCAGGACCTCCGCGAAATGCCGCCGCTGGGCGGCCGGCGACGTGCCCCGGGAAAGCACCCGCGGGATCACCATCAGCCCCGCCGCGCCCACCTCTCGGGCGTGGGCGGCATGGGCCGCGGCGAGCCGGGGGTTCATCGCCCCGGTGCCGACGACGACGGGGATCCCCGCCGCGACGAGCCGAGCCACACCCTCCTGTCGCTGCTCGTCGCCGAGCAACGGCCACTCCCCCATCGAGCCGCAGTAGACGACACCGGTCATGCCGGCGGCCAGCAGTTCGCCCGCCGTGGCGACCATTGCATCGAAATCGGGCGAGCCGGCGGCATCGCACGGAGTCATCAATGCCGGCAGGCAGCCGCGGAAGGGGCTCACAGGATTGCTCCGAAAGGGAGTGTGCAGGAGGCCCGCCGCTGCGACAGGCATTCAGCACACAATCCAATCTGACAGCATTCTGTCAAGCAACGCCGGCCACACCCGAGCATGGCCGCTGTGTGAGCTGTCCACGCGAAAAACCATGCGTGGTTTTTCAGCTACAGGCCCGACAGGGTGGTCGCTTCGTGGCGGCTGCGGTAGTCGCCCGGGGTCGTGCCCTCGACCCGGCGGAAGGCGAGAATGAACTGCGTGCTCGTGGCGAAGCCGCACTGCTCGGCCACCGTGCGGATCGGCACGTCGCTTTCCACGAGCAGCCGCTTGGCCCGCGTGATCCGCATTCTCGTCAGTTCGTCGATCACCCGGCAGCCCCGTTCCTGCTTGAAGTGCCGGGCGAGGGTGCGGCCGCAGACCCGCAGTTTCTCGGCCACCGTGGTCACATTGATCGGCTTGTGGCAGTTGTCGGCGATGAATCGCAAGGCCTCGGCCACGAGTTCATCACCGCTGGCGAACATGTCGGTGGTATCGCGGGGGATCAACTGCCCAGGGGGCAAAAGAAGCGGTTCATCGGGAGTTGCCTGGCCGTTCATCAGGGCCTCGAGCAGGCGACCGGACCGGTAGCCGACGCGGTCGAAGCGGCATTCGATGCTCGTGATCGTGGGGTCGGCGAGCAGGCAGAAGGGCTCGTCGTTGAACATTCCCACGAACGCCAACTCCTCCGGGATCTTGATCCCGCGGACGATTGCCACGTTGATCAGGTGCCTGGCGAGGACATCGTCGGTCACAAACACCCCCACCGGCCGCGGCAGGGCATCGAGCCAGCTACCGGCCGACCGCTCGAAGCGGGCAAAGCTCTCGGGAGAACCGCCGAACCCGAGGCTCGTGGTGAAGCCGTCGATCTGTCCAAAGCCGTCCGTCGCGGCCCGAAAGCCCTCCTCGGCGTCGGACGAGTTGCGTGCCCCCGAGTAGCCGGCCGTGGCAAAGCGGCGAAACCCGCGGGCCTGGAGGTGGTCGCTTGCCAGGCCGCCGATCCGCCTGTAATCGACGTTCACCAGCGGCATGTTCCTGACCGGGCTGCTGTACCAGCAGTTGACCAGCGGGATGCCGGCGGCGTCGGCGTAGTTGGCAAGCTTGCGGTCGGCGCGGGCGATGATCCCGTCGTAGTCTGCTTCGCGGCGGGCGGCGGCGTAGATCTGCTTTGAGAAAGGCATCGTATCGACCTGCCAGCCTTTCTGGCGGGCGTAGCGATAGGCTCCCGCGAAGATCGCCTGGTGCCGCTTCACGGCAAACTGCAGATTCATCACGATCGCCACCCGGCGGGGCTCTCGACCGGGTCGGGTGCGTCGGCTGGCGGCCATGGCGGGACTCGTGGCGGGCGGTGGCTTGTCGCCTGTGAGGATAAAAAAGGATAGCCCGGCCAATGGCACTTCCGCCACCATTGACCGACGGATGAGCGGCTCGTGAGCCGGTCGATCTCGTTTCCCGGGTGCAGCCCCGGCTGCGTCGACTTTCGCTTCCGGCCGGGCCCGACCCAGTTGGCCGCCCAAAGAATGATCGAGCGGCTGGGCAGCACGTAGCGGATGCAGGTGATGCGACCGTCGGCGTCGCGGATCGCGGAGAGCTGATGAACCGCGAAAACGCAAGCCGTTCGTGATATGGCCAACCCTTTGGGCTCACTTCCAGGTTGCCTCGGCCAAAGGCTCGCCGTTGGTGGTGAGGACCTGGAAATGGTGGAAGCCGGCGTCCATTCCGCTGTAGCGCCAGACCACCTTCTTCTCGCGGGTGACCTCGCAGAGCTTTACGCGGTCGCCGGTGGCATGGTAGCTCGCGATCACAGTGTTGCCGTTGGGAAGGCGTTGCACGCCGCAGGCGTCGTCGAGGATCGCTTCGCCCAGGTCGTCGTTCGTGACGCTCCAGACGATCGCGCCCGTCTTATCTACTTCGATCACGCGATTGCCGTTGGTGCAGCCGATCAGGGTGTTGCCATCGACCAAGCGGATGGCAGTGAAAGGCCAGTCGCGCTTCTCGCGGCCGCGGTCATCGGTGGGAAAGATTCTGAGCACTTCGCCGGTATCGGGGTTGTATTCCTTGACCGCGAAGTCGAGCAGATGCGGGGCGAGATAGTTGCCGTTTGGCAGCTCCCGGAGCATCCGCGTCTGCATGTGGGCGTTTTCCTTTTGACACTGCAGAGGGGTTTTCTTTTGGATCGCGCCTTTCGCATCCACCACAATCGCTCGCGGCTGCGGGCCGAGTTCAGCAATCAGGTAGGTGCCGTCGGGTCGCTTGACGGCCGTGCTGATCTCCGCCTGCTGCCCCTGATAGCGAAACACCTGCTCGTTGGTCTTGCCGGAAACCTCAACGACCCCACCGCCGGGAAAGTCCGCCGTGGGGTAGAGGGCGAGCAGCACGTTGCCGTTGGGCAACACCCAGCCATCACTCGCCGGGCTTGGATAGTGCCACTGCTGCCGGCCATCTTCACCGATGATCACCGCCTGATTCGCCTTTCCGACGCCGAGAAAGGAGTGGGTGATCGGTTCGGCCGCAGGGAGCAGCCCGGCGGAGATCATCGCGAGAAAGCACCCGCCGCCGAGCAGCCGGTTGAGCACACATGCTGCCACGCCTCTTTGGTTGGTGCCCACATGCCCGGGGCCGAAAGTCTTCATTGAACGAGCGAAAGAAAGCATGACGAAACCTCCGCGGCGGGGCGTGTATGTGGTGAAACGCCGAATCTACTCCGCCCGCCCTGCTCTGGCGACCGCTCACTCCAGAGAAACCTCACGGAAAAGAGGCTTCGGCCATACGTGTCGATCAACCTCGACGCTTTCAGTCGTGTCGAGTGAAGTCGACACCTCTGTTGGCTAGCGATGCAAAACTGGAAAAAGGTGCCAGCCACCAAATATACGGCGCTGACACAGGCCGCTACCGCTGCTGGGTATCGCCCTGATTGGCGGCGTTGCGGAGCAGCTGCTCCCCTTCGCGGGCCACGGCGCCGGCCACGTTCTTGACCTTCTGCTTGTCGATCGAGACCTCGATCGTGCCGTTCGACTGCGAGATGTGGATCGCACCGGCTACGACGAGGCCGCCGACGACGAGACCGAGCAGGATGAGCGTGCGCATGGGTGAGACTTCCTGGGGGGG
>CAZRKH010000046.1:0-15288 GCA_964600785.1 uncultured Chitinophagaceae bacterium | reverse complement strand
ACTCCAATCACAACACGCGATTCGTCGGGGGATTTCGAGTTTTTTATGCGCTCAGCTCAAAAAGCGCAAGTCGAAACTCGCTTGGCTAAGGGCTAGCTGCCCTTCCGGCCCGGCTCAACGGTCCCACCGCGACGCCGCGGCGACGCCGTGCCCGCGGGTGCCGCAGAAGTGCACCTCGATGCCCAAGGCCTCGGCCAGGGCCGCCTTGGCCAGAACGCAGCGGTCAGCCGCGGCGGCGGAACTCGCGTAGGCGACCTGCACATGGTTGGCCTTGTGGCGGGCCATCATCTGGTCCCGTGAAACGCCGTAGGTCACCGCATGCATGATCGGCCACTGCGGGGTGGTCGCATCGAGCCGTCGCTGCGTCTCCTCCTCTGGCAGGGCAACCACCTCCGCCCGCCCGATGTCCATCTTCAGGCGGCCACCGGCTCCATGAGGCCCGTCGGAATCGATCCAGATCCGACTCCACACGATTTCGCCCGGCTTGCTCACGCCGGCGAGCGTGCTCCCGCCGAGGCGGAAATACATCGGCGGCTGGCGGTAGCCATGGCCGCCCTTCCAGCCGCCGACAAAATGCTCCGGCGGGGCGGCCCCGGAGATCTCGAAGACCCAGACCCACTGGTCGGTCGTACCGGAGCGGTCCCAGTCGCCCCAGCGGATGTCGTGGAGGGTCGTTTCGACCGGCTCGCCGAGGGCCGCGTGGACCCGCGAGGTGAGCAGGCCGTCGAGCCCGGCACATTCGTCGACCTCGTTGAAGTGCACCAGCGGCCGACCGCCAAAGAGCAGGCGGCGAGAGCCCTCGGCCCGCACCGGAGGACGCTTCGTGTTGTTGAGCATCCCCTCCACGAGGTCGCTTGCCGGCAGCAGGTCCTTGAGCCCCTGCTGGTATTGGATGCCGACGAGATCGCAGCCGAAGCGGTCGGCAATCCGCACGACCGCGACATACATCCGGCACTGCAGCAGCACCTGGGCCCTGGTCAGGCTCTCGGCCTCGTCGCGACCGAAGTGGAAGGTCATCCCGGCGTTTTCCAGCCAGCGAAAGACCTCGCGGGCCTCCGCCTCGCTGACCCGCATCGCCTCGTGGTACAGGGCCGACTGGCTGAGCCGCTCCTTGAAAACGCCGGTGGGGTGGAGCAGGTGGTCGGGGATGATCGCGTTGAACATCCCCATGCAGCCCTCGTCGAAGACACCCATCAAAGCCTTGCGGCCGCGGAGCTCGTCGGCGAGGCTCTCGCCAAGCCGGGCGAGCTTGGGAGGAACGCTCACCGCTGAAAACGGCAGCACGTGGCTGGTGTCGTGGTGCACCCGGCCGCCGTTGATCCAGGCCTCGAGGTGCCGTCGCACGCTCGGCCGTTGGAAGTCGTCGGCCCAGAGGGTGGCATAAGGCACGCCCGCCTTGGTCAGCGAGCCGTTGAGGTTGAGCATGCCCACCAGCCCCGGCCACTGGCCCGACCAGTTGGCCAGGGTGAGGATCGGGCCGCGGTGGGTGGTGAGCCCGGGCAGCACGTGGTTGGAATACTGCCAGACCGCCTCGGCCACGATCAGCGGCGCCTCCGGGTCGATGCCGGCGAAGACCTGCAGGCCCTCCTTTGCCGACGCGATGAAGCCGTGGCCCCGGCCCCGGCCGGGCTTGTGGGCCCGCTGGATGCTGCCACCGAGATCGCGGATCGCCTCGGCAAGCTCGGCCTCCATCCGTTTCTGGGCTGGCCAGCAGACGCGGTTGGCCTCCTCGCGGAGGTCACCACTGGCAACCAGCGTGATTCTGCGGGAGCGTGCCGAGCGGCCGCGGGTGGCGGGATTGACAGGCATGGGAGGCTCCATCGAGCGAGAAAGAGGTCGGCCTGGCGGCGATTGGAACCGCCCCGAATTCGCAAACTATACTCTGCCGACACAGTCGTCCGAGGCCGGCTTGCGACTCGGCTTCCACCCTGACGCCCGATGCGGAGAGAACGATGCACGTCATGCCCATGAACCTGATGCCCACGAAGCGTGCCCGTGGCGGGCGGGTCGCTGCCAACCGCCACCTGCGGCTCCCGCTGGTGGCCGTCATGCTCGCGACAACGAGCATGCCGCTTGCTGCCGAACAGCCGCCTGCGGATACGCAGGCTCCGCCGGCCGAGGCGGCCGCCAACCTTGCCGATTTCGCCCGCTGGGTGATCGCCGCCGACTTCTCGGCCGACGGCGGCACCCTGCTCACCGCCGGAGGTGAGAGCCTGCTCTACCGGCCGGGCGACGTCGTGCTCTGGAAGCCGACCGACGGCTCCCGGATCGGTGAACTCACCGGCCATGGCACCGCCGTGTGGGCCGGAAAGATCTCGTCCGACGGCAGGCTCGCCGCCACCGCCGGCTACGACGGGCTGGTCAAGCTCTGGAACTTGCCGGAAAGAAAGCTCGAGGCCGATCTCGAGAAACACACCGGCTGGGTCCGGTCGCTCGCCTTCTCACCCGATGGCTCGCTGCTGGCGACTGCCGGCGAAGATGGCTCCGTCGTGCTTTGGAACACCGCCGACGGCAAGGAGGCCCGCACGATCACCGCCCACGCCGGCCCGGCGACCTGCGTCGCCTTCTCACCCGACGGCAAGACGCTGGCCACCGGTGGCGGCGACAAGCTGGTCAAACTCTTCAATCCTGCCGACGGCAAACAGCAGGCCAAGCTCGAGGGCCACGGCGACGCGGTCTGGGCGGTGGCCTACTCGGCCGACGGGGCGACGCTGGCGACCGCCGCGGCCGACCGCACGGTCCGGCTCTGGAACACCGCCGACGCCACGCCTCTCGCCACGCTCGGCGGCCACAAGGACTGGGTCACGAGTCTGGCCTTCACGCCCGACGGCACGCGACTGGCCAGCGGATGCCTCGATGGGAGCGTCAAGTTCTGGGACGTCAAGGCCAAGGGCGAGCAGGAGGGGATCGAACCGAGCCCGTCGAGCGTGTGGAGCGTGGCGATCGCACCGGACGGCAAGACGATCTTCGTGGGGCACCATGCCGGTGGGCGGATCGTGCCGCTGCCGGCCCCGAAGCTCCTCCCGCCGCCGCCGGAGCCTGAAAAGCCGACGCCGCCGCCGGCCGACTCCGAACCGGCGGTCGTGGCGATCAAGCCGGCGTCCTTCGAGAGTGCCGCCGGGGCCCAAGGGACCATCGGCGATGACGCGGTCGTGGCCGTCTCCGGCACGCTCGCCAAAGACACCTACACCCTCACCGCGGTCGTCCCCGAAGGAGGCGATGTGGTGGCGCTGCGGATCGACTGCTTGGCCCACGAGAGCCTGCCCGCAAAGGGGCCGGGACGGGCAAAAAACGGCAATTTCGTGCTCAGCCGGCTGGGCCTCGCCCACGGCCCGCCGGGCTCGGCCGAAACGCCCACGGCTGTCAGTTTCGCCGCCGCCGAGGCCGACTATGCCCAGCCCAACTACCAGCCCGCCGGGGCGATCGATGACAACCCCGAGACCGGCTGGGGCGTGCACAACGGCACGGGCAAGTCGCACCATGCCATCTTCAGGCTGCCGGCGGAGGGGACGATTCCCGCGGGGGCTCCGCTGAAGATCATCCTCGATCAGCAGTACAAAGACGGCACCCATGCCCTGGGACGGTTCAAGATTTCGGTCGTGCAGGAGGCCAAGCCGGCAGCCGAGGCCGAGAAACCCACGAAGGAGTGAAGCGGATGCGAGCAAGTCAGTGGTCGGGTCGTGTGGAGAGTTCAGTCGTCGTCGCAGCGGCTCTCGGGCTGGCGGGTGGCCTCGTGGCGGGGCTGCTGATCGGGATGGCAGGGCCTTCCGGCGAAATGGTCCTGCGGCCGGCGTTGGCGGTGGCGGCGCAGTCTGACGAGGCCTTCGCCGTGTGCACCGCCCCGATCGACCGGGGCGTGGAGGGCTTCTTCATGCTCGACTTCGAGACCGGAGACCTTTCCGGCGGCGTGCTCAACCAGGCGACCTCGAAGTTCACCGGGGCCTACCGCACCAACGTGCTCGAGCCGCTCGGATTCGAGCCCGGCCAGGCGAAAGCCCCGCGGTTCCTGCTCGTTTCGGGTTTGGCCGACCTGCCGCGGGGCCGGGGAACGCAGTTCGCCAACTCGGTGCTCTATGTGACCGATACCTCGACCGGCAAGACAGCCGCCTTCGCCTTGCCCTGGAATTCCCAGCAGGCCGGCAAGGGCTTCAGTGCCGAGCCGGTGCTGCTCGACGTGGCCAATCCCCGCGGTGCGGGGCTCTGAAGTGCGGTGGGAATTGGTGTACACTCAGGGCGTGCGACATCCGCCCGGGATCTCGCCCAACAACCGCCGCGGGCCATGATCGCGATCCTCGTCAACGGGAAGCCACTCGAACTGCCAGAGGGTACGACCGCCGCGGGCATGGTGGAACAACTCGGCCTTGCCGGACGGCCGCTGGCAGTCGAGGTCAACGCCGAGGTCGTGCCACGTGCCGCCCTCGCCGAGCAGGCCCTCGCGGAGGGCGACCGCGTCGAGATCGTGACGCTCGTGGGCGGCGGCTGATTCACCGGCGGCAGTCGTCCAGACGGAGACCTGCATGAGCATCGAGACCGGCATCGACCCGGCTTTCGTGACCGCCGACCATCCGCTGGTGGTGGGCGGCCACAGGTTCGCCAGCCGCCTGGTGGTGGGCACCGGCAAGTACCGCAGCTATGCCGAGATGGCCGAGTGCCTGGCCCTCTCCGGCAGCTCCTGCGTGACGGTGGCGGTTCGTCGCGAGCGGCTGGTGAACGCCGCGGGTGAAAACATCCTCGATCATCTCGACGGTTCCCGCTACACGCTCCTGCCCAACACCGCCGGCTGCTTCACCGCCGAGGAGGCGGTGCGGGTGGCGAGGCTCGGCCGCGAACTGCTCCGCGACATGGGCAATCCCGGAGCTGAATGGGTCAAGCTCGAGGTGCTCGGCGACACCAAGACCCTCCTGCCCGACCCTGTCGGCACGCTTGCGGCCACCGAGCGGCTCGTGGCCGACGGCTTTGAGGTGCTCGTCTACACCAGCGACGATCCTGTCGTGGCCAAACGGCTCAAAGAGGCGGGCGCTGCGAGCGTGATGCCCGCCGGCAGCCCGATCGGTTCGGGCCAGGGCATCCTGAATGCCAACAACCTGCGGATCTGCCTGGAATATCTCAAGGATGGTGATCCGGCCTATCCGGTGATCGTCGATGCGGGGGTGGGCACCGCGAGCGACGTGGCCGCCGCGATGGAACTCGGCGTTGACGGCGTCCTGCTCAACACGGCGATCGCCCACGCGACCGATCCCAGGCGGATGGCCGTGGCGATGGCCGCCGCCTGCCAGGCCGGACGGCAGGCCTGGCTCGCCGGTCGGATTCCCCGCCGGCTCTATGCCACCGCCTCGAGCCCCGACGAGGGGCGGATCGGCACGACCACACAGCAGTAGAGGACCATGCTCGCCAAACGGATCATCCCCTGCCTCGATGTCGAGCGGGGTCGGGTCGTGAAGGGAACCCGCTTCCTGGAACTCGTCGATGCCGGCGATCCGGTTGCGGTCGCGGCCCGCTACGAGGCGGAGGGGGCCGATGAGCTGGTGTTTCTCGACATCACCGCCAGCCACGAGGAACGGTCGATCATGCTCGACGTGGTGCGGCAGGTGGCCGAGACGGTGTTCATGCCCTTCACCGTCGGCGGCGGGATTCGCAGCCTCGAGGATGCGGCTGAACTGGTGCAGGCCGGTGCGGAGAAGGTGAGCATCAATTCAGCGGCGGTGCGGACCCCCGAGCTGATCACGGCCGTGGCCGACCGGCTCGGCAGCTGCGCGACGGTGGTCAACATCGACCCCAAGCGGGTCGTTCGCGAGGGCCGCGAAACGTGGGAGGTGTTCATCAATGGCGGTCGCGTGCCCACGGGCCTCGAGGCGGTGGCCTGGGCCCGGCAGGTGGAGTCGCTGGGTGCCGGTGAGATCGTGCTGACCTGCATGGACCGCGACGGCACCCGCGACGGCTATGACCTGGAGATGACCGCGGCGGTCAGCCGCGCGGTGTCGATCCCCGTGGTGGCCAGCGGCGGGGCGGGCTCTCCGGAGCACCTCGCCGAGGCGGTCACCGCCGGGGCTGCCGATGCGGCGCTGGCCGCAGGCATCTTCCACTTCGGCCAGTGTACGATCCGCGAGGTGAAGGAGCTTTTCGCCCGCCGCGGCATTCCCGTCCGCCCCGTTGCGCCCGCCTATCCCGCCGAGGCCCGTGGCCACGATCACACCCACTGAAACCGCAGCCGACGGCAGCCGGGGCAAGGCCGCGAACCGGGACTGCGACAGATTTTTGGGCTCTCGTGAACCGGCGTGAACCAGGCTGAATCTCTCAACAGGGGGGCCGAGCGGTATACTTCGACGTGGCTGTTGGCGGTCGTATGATCGGCCCCGCGGCCTGCATGTCGAGCGGTGCACGATCGTCGTGTTTCCCCAATGGGGGCGTCTTGATGGCCACAACAGCGGCTGACTCGTTGCGGCGGCACCGGCTCACGGTGGCCGAGTACCATCAGATGGCTGAAGCCGGAATTCTCGGGCCCGACGACCGTGTGGAGCTGATCGCCGGGGAGGTGCTCGACATGTCGCCGATCGGGAGTTTGCATGCTGCCCTGGTGAGGGCGGTCTCGCGGTGGCTTGCCGATGCTACGGCGGCCCGGGCGGTTGTGGCCATACAGGACCCGATCCGGCTCGACGACCGGAGCGAACCACAGCCCGACATCACGCTCGTCAAACCGCGGGCAGATTTTTACGCCACCGCACACCCGGCCGCATCCGATGTTTTTTTGATCGTCGAGGTGGCCGAGGCCAGCCTGGCCTACGACCTGGGCGTGAAGGTGCCGCTCTATGCCCGGCACGGCATCCCGGAGGTCTGGGTGATCGACGCGGCCACGCGGGTCACGCACCGCTTTCGCGGCCCGGGCCCCGCTGGCTATGCCGAGCAGGCGACCGTCTCGGCCGAGACGCCTCTGGAGTGTGCCGCCTTGCCGGGCGACCCACGCAGTCTGGCTGCGGTTCTGCCCCTGCCGCCGGCGAAGCGGTAGCCCCTCCGACCCAAAATCGACCGCAAAGGGCCGATCGTACCGACAAAAGCCCCGGGCGAGCAGAACGATCCCCGTGGTGGCCAGCGGCGGGGCGGGCTCTCCGGAGCAGCTCGCCGAGGCGGTCACCGCCGGGGCTGCCAATGCGGCGCTGGCCGCTGGCATCTTCCACTTCGGCCAGTGTACGATCCGCGAGGTGAAGGAGCTTTTCGCCCGCCGCGGCATTCCCGTCCGCCCCGTTGTGCCCGCCTATCCCGCCGAGGCCCATGGCCACGATCACACCCACTGAAACCGCAGCCGACGGCAGCCGGGGCAAGGCCGAGGTCAGCCGGCTGCTGCAGGCCCTGGTGCGGCTGGAGGGGAGCGACCTGCACCTCAAGGTGGGCAAGCCGCCCTACGTCCGCGTCAAGGGAGCCCTGCAGCCGCTCAAGGCCGACCCGATCAGCGACGAGGCGATGACGCGGCTGGTGTCGTCGATGCTCGACGCCCGCCGCCGCGAAATCCTCGAGCGGGACGGCGGCTGCGACTTCGCGACCACCGCCGAGGTCGATGGCGTCACCTGGCGATTCCGGGTCAACGTCCTGCGGCAGCAGGGTTCGCTGGGCCTCGTGGCCCGCCGTGTGAACAACTCGATCCCCGACTTCAAGGGGCTCTACCTGCCCCCCGCGATCGAGAAGCTCTGCCAGTTCGACCAGGGGCTGATCCTGCTCGCGGGCATCACCGGCTCGGGCAAGAGCACCACCATCGCCTCGATGCTCAACTACATCAACAAGCATTACCGCAAGCACATCCTGACCCTCGAGGATCCGATCGAGTTTGTCTTCAGCGAGGACAAGTGCCTGATCAACCAGCGTGAGATCGGACAGGACGTGAAGGACTTCGGGGTGGGAATGAAGCACGCCGTCCGCGAGGACCCCGACATCATCCTCGTCGGCGAGATGCGGGACGAGGAGACCTTCATGACGGCCATCCACGCCGCCGAAACCGGCCACCTCGTGTTCGGCACGATCCACGCCTCGAGCGCCGCGACCACGATCACCCGCATTCTCGATCTCTTTCCCGAGGAGATGCACTCCGCGCTTCGCAGCGCGATTGCCTTCAACATGAAGGGGATCGTGGCCCAGAAGCTGCTCAAATCGATCAAGCCGGGTGTCAGCCGGGTGCCCGTGGTGGAGCTGATGCTCTTCGACGTGATGGTCCGGAAGTATGTCCTCGAAGGCGACGACCACATGCTCGGCGACCACATCCGCAAGTCGGCCCGCGACGGCATGCAGGACTTCACGATGAGCCTCAAGAGCCTCATCGACCAAGAGCTGATCGACCGTCGCGACGCCCTCGAGATCGCCCCCAACCGGGAGGCGTTGCAGATGGCACTCAAGGGCATCGGGGTCACCTGATGGATCGAACGGTGCCGTGGGCGGGAATCGGCCGCAGGGTCGTGGTGGCCGTTGTGGCGGTGACACTGGCTGGATCGGCCGATTTCGCGGCCGCCGACTGGCCTGCGGAGAGCCCCGGCTGGTTTTCGCGGGGCACCGGCGGCGGGCTGGCGATCCTGCCGCTTGCCGTCTGGTGGCTCCTGGGGCTGTGCTGGGTGAGCAGTTCGAGCTGGGTCGGCGAGGATGTGGCTTCCCGCTCGCTGCCGGCAAGGCTCTGGGTGCCGCTTGTGGTCTTTCCCTTTTTCGTCGTGGCGATGCTGGCCTGGTGGATTCCCTCGGCGATCGTGGGGGAGATTCTGATGGCGATCGCCTGGGCCGTGCCGCTGGGAATCTATGCCAGGGTGCGGAATGCCCGTGTGGCCGAGGACGAGCGGGTCTTCACCCGCAATCAAGCAATCCGCATCGCGGGCAGGGCTCTCCGGCCGCTGGGCATCAAGATCAAGACGCCCGCCAAGGTGATTCGCGACTCGCTGCCGGAGGTCGGCCTGCTTGACGCCTCCGGCGAGCCGGCTTCCTGCGGCGAGGCGGAGCAGCCGGTGGTCGAGGAACTCACGCGACGGCTGGCCAATGCCGTGGCCAGCCGGGCCGACGCGATCATGATCGAACGCAACGGCGCGGCTGCGGTGATCCGCCAGCGGGTCGATGCGGTCTGGGCGACGCCGAGGCGGCCGAGCCCCCGGAAGCGGCTCGCGATGCAGGCCGAAGAGGGCTGGGAGGAGGTGCCGCCGCCTTCGGCCGAGGAGGCCGCCGCGATGCTGGCGATCCTCGGGCGGGCCTGCGGCCTCAAGGGCAAGTCGGCCTCTCGGCAGGGGCGTTGCCGGCTTTCGGTCGACGGACGGACGACCGACGGCAGGCTCACCGCCGCGGCGACCGCCGGCGGGGAGCGGATCGTGCTCGAGCTGCAGACGCCTCCACGGAAGTTCACGGCGGTCGGGGAGCTTGGCCTGCCGGAGCCGCTCGTGGAGCGGGTGCGGTCGCTGCTGGCGCTCGAGCGGGGAATCTTTGTGGTCACCACGCCGCCGGGCAACGGGCTTTCGACACTCTTCAACATCGTCGCCGGCAGCACCGACCGACTGCTCAGAGACTTCGTCTCGATCGAGGACGGTCGCCGGCCGCCCGACGAGGTGCCCAACGTCAAGCGATGTCCCTGGGATGCCGAGGGGGGTGTCTCGCCGAGTGATGCTCTGGCGGCGGCGATGCGGAGCTACCCGCAGGGGATCATGACGCGTAATCTCCAGGACAAGGCCCTGGCGGTGGAGCTGGCCCGGCTCGCCGGCGAAGGCCGCTTCGTGCTGCTCTCGATTCCGGCCGCCGATGCCTGCGACGCGATCGAGCGGCTGATCGCGGTCGGCATTCCCAGGCAGGCGCTGGCGAGGTCGCTGTTGGGCGTGCTCTCGGGGAGGCTGATCCGGCGGCTGTGCCCCCACTGTCGCGAGGCCTTTGACACACCCCCGGCGGTGGCCGCCCGGCTGAAGATCACTCCCGAGGCCTGCCCACAACTCCACCGGGCCTCGGCTGTCGGCTGTCGGCTGTGCCGCGGCCTCGGCTATGCCAGCCGCACCGGCATCTTCGAACTCGCCTCCGGCCGCAAGCTCAACGAGGCGGTCCTCAAGCGGGTCGATGGAAGCCTGCTGAAGAAGGTGGCGGTGCAGCAGGGGATGCGTCCGCTATCGAGCGCCGCGATGGGCATGGTCCTCCAGGGTGAGACCTCGCTGGAAGAGATGCAGCGGGTATTCAAGAAGGCCTGACCTTCGCGGAGCGACGACTCACACATGACATTCACAGCGACAGGCAGGCAGGCACGAAAGCTTCCCGGAGAGATGCGATGCTGGTGACGATCCTGCTGGTGGGCGTGTTTGTGGCGGTCACGGCGATGCTCGCCCGCGAGCGGCTGTTTGCCGCGATGGTGATGCTGCTCAACGTGCTCCCGGCGGCCACCCTCGCCACCGTCTGGTATGAGCCGCTGGCTGCCTGGCTGGAGGGCCTGATGGGAAGGCTGGCTCCGCCTTTCAGCCAGTTCGCCGACATGATCGCGGTCTGGGGCATCTTCGCTGTCGTGGTGGGCGTGGCCCGCGAACTGACCGACCGGCTCGGCAGGCCCCGCGTGCGGTTTCCCTTCTGGCTCGACCTCGGTGGCGGGGTGCTGGTCGGGGCGATCACCGCCTGGATCATGGTCGGCTTCACCGCGACGACGCTGCACATGGCGGCACTGCCCCGGGAGATGGTGCAGCCGACGCCGGAGTCGAGGATGCTCCTCGGGCTCGCCCCCGACAGGAAGTGGCTCGCCTGGGTGAGGGGCAGTACGATCAATGGCCCTTTCGCCGCGGGCGAGCGGCGGGCCTTCGATCCGGAGGCTGACTTCGTGCTCCGCTACGGTGACCGCCGAGCCGGCAATGCCGCCGCCTTCGCCGGTGAGGCCGACGCGCAGGCCGGCAAGCCGTAGAGCGACGGCGGGCCACAACCGTTTCGACTCCCCTCAGGAACACCCTTCCGTGGAGACGCAGCCCTCACAAAAGCCGAGCGAGAGTGGCTACCGGCCGGTGAGCGGGCTGGCGGTCGCGTCGCTGGTGGCGGGAGTCGCTTCGGCACTGGCCTTGGTGAGCCCGTTTTTCTGGGTGCTGCCGCTGTTCGGCCTGGTGATCGCGGTGGCCGGGCTGGTCGACACCAAACGCGAGGCGGCACCCAAGGCCGGCCGGTTCGCGGCGATCGCGGGGCTGGCCCTCTCGGTCGGCTTTGGTACCCAGGCGGTGAGCTACCGGGCCGCCCGCGGCTGGATCGATCGCTCCCGGGCGGAGGCCGTCGCCGAGGCGTGGGTCGCGGCAGTGCGGGAAGGACGGCTCGACGACGCCCGCAGCATGTGCGGGCCCGGCGGCCTGCCCCCGGCCCGCTCGATGGAGCCTTTCGGCGGCCCGCGTGGCGGCGACGAGGAGGCCACGGTTTCAGCCGAGGAGGCCTTTGCCGCGATGCCGGCGGTGGCGGCCCTCGCGGCCTGTGGGGAGAGCCCGCCGGCGACGCTCAGGCTGGTCTCCGCGGGCGACACCGCGCTGCCACGATGGGAACTCGAGGCCACCGCGGCGTGCGGCGCGGGAGAGTCAGCGGCGGTGCGGATCGCCGTGGCACGGGACGACTCCGGGGCGGCAATCACCGTCGACCGCTGGCTGGTGATCGGCCACGAGCTGATCGATTAAGCGGTTTCCGAGGAGAAGCAGCGGACCGCGTCGATCGAGTCGGCGGACGCCGCGAGCATCACCAGCCGGTCGAAGCCCAAAGCCACGCCCACGCCCTCCGGCAGGGCCGGCTCGTGAGCCGCCAGGAATCGCTCCGGCAACGGCAGCGGCTGCCGGCCGTCGGCGAGACGAACCTGGTTGGCCTGATCGATCCGCTCACGCAGCCGTCGCGGGCAGGTCTCCTCCTCCCAGCCGTTGGCCAGTTCGACGCCGTCGATGAACAGCTCGAACCGCCTCGCGATCGGCGGCCGGTCCCCCACCACCCGGGCAAAGGCGGCCTGCGAGGCGGGCCAGGCCTCGAGCATCACTGGCCGGCCGTGGCCCAGCCGCGGCCCGACCGCCTCGCCGAGCAGCAGTTCAAACAGGCGGTCGAAGCGTTCGGCCGGCGTGCCCGTGGCATGGCTCTCCGGCAGGGCGATCCCCCCGCGTGCGGCGGCTTCGGCGAGGGCTGCGGGCGTGGCGGTGAACGGGTCGATGCCCGCATGGAGCCGGAAGGCCTCGCGGCAGCCGATTCGCTCAGGTCGCTCCCGGCCGAGGATGGCCGCGGCCATTCGCCCCAGCAGGCCGGCGGTGTCATCGAGCGTCGTGCCGGGGGCGTACCACTCGAGCAAGACAAACTCCAGGTCGTGACGCGGGCCCCGCTCACCGTCGCGGAAGCAGCGGGCGAACTGGTAGATCGGCCCTGAGCCTGCCGCGAGCAGCCGCTTCATGTGGGCCTCCGGGCTCGCCTGCAGGAAGCGGCGGTCGCCGTCGGCCAGCTCGAGATGGAGCGGATCGATGAACGGCTCGGGTAGCACCTCGCCGGCAAGCGAGGGTGTGTCGACTTCGAGAAATCCCTCCGCCTCGAAGAGCCCACGCAGCCGGCGACGGACCTCGTCGCGGAGGCGGAGAACACTCACGACCGACGAGGGACCCGGCGTCACGACGCGGATGCCGTGCCCGCCTGGCCGTCTCCCGGGACGAGCCTGCCCGTCTCCCGGTAGACGAGCACCGGGCAGGGCGCCCGTCGCACGACCGCCTCGGCCACGCTACCCATCAACAGCCGTGACATGCCCGTGCGGCCGTGCGTGCCGAGCACGATCATGTCGGCCTTCTCCTCCTCGGCAAGCCGCACGATCTCGCTGGCCGGATCGCCCATCGTGAGGCGGTGGGTGCAGGCGAGATCGGGGTCGGAGGGCCGTACGTCCTCGAGCATCTTCATGATCCGCTCCGAACTCGGCTCCGGCAGACCGTAGTAGAGCTCGCCGCCCCCGTAGGCCAGCGGAGGCTCCTCGATGTGGACGATCACCAGCCGTCCGTGTCGCTGCTTGGCGAGCGCTTCGGCATGCTCGAGCGCCGCGTCGCTGGCATGCGAGAAATCGGTGGGAAAGAGGATCGTGGCCATCACAGCCTCCTGAGATTGCAGACACGGCGACGCTCTCACCCGGGCACCCGCCGCAACGCAATAGTAGCAGACCGCCCGGGCGGCCGCCCGCCGCCGGCCGGGGTTCACCGCAGCCGCATGCCCGGCAGGGCTCCGGAGTCCGGCGAGAGCAGGTAGACACCCGGTGCCCCCTCGCCGCTCGCGGCCACCACCATCCCCTCGCTGAGGCCGAACTTCATCTTCCGTGGGGCGAGGTTGGCCACGACCACCACCAGTCGGCCGACGAGCCCCGCCGGGTCGTGGTGGCCCTTGATGCCGGCGAACACGGTTCGACGGGTGTCGCCGCCGAGGCTCACGGTGAGCCTGAGCAGCTTGCGGGCCTCGGGCACCTCCTCGGCCGTGACGATCCTCGCCACGCGGAGATCGACCTTCGTGAAGTCGTCGATCGTGCACTCCTCGGCGAGCGGCTCGGCGGCGAGCGGCTCGGGGGGGTCGCTGAAGGCGGCCGGGCCGGCGGGAGTCTCAGGCAGGTTCTCAGGCAGGTTCTCAGGCGGGTTCTCAGGCATCGCATGCTCCTGGGGGGGCTTTCCGGGCGGCGGGGCTTCGGCCCGCGACGCCTCGATGACCGCGGCGATTTGCTCGGGCCGGATCCGTTCCTTGAGTGGCTTGAAGGGCTCGACGGGCAGGCCTGTCAGCGGCCTGGCCGACTCCTCCCAGTGATCAACCGGGCCGCCCACGAGCCTGCCGGCCTCTGCGGCCAGCCGCGGCATCACCGGCTGGAGGTAGACCACCAGCTGGCGAAAAAGATTGATCGCGATGCTCGCCACGTCCCGCAGTTCGTCGGCCTTCTCAGGGCCGGCCTTGGCCAGCTTCCAGGGGGCCCGCTCGTCGACGAAGGCGTTGGCCCGGTCGGCGGCGAGCATCACCAGCCGCATCGCCCGGGCCAAGTCACCCGCTTCGTAGGCCGCGGCGATCGCCTCGCCGTCGTCGGCGGCCCGGGCGAAGAGGCCGCCATCATCGGGGTAGCGTTCGGCCAGGCCGGTCCCGGTCAGCCAGCGGGCGGTGCGGCTGGCGAGGTTCACCAGTTTGCCGACCACGTCGGCGTTGGCCTTGGCGAGGAAGTCGTCGAGGTCGAGGTCGAGGTCGTCGATCCCGCCGGAGAGCTTGGAGGCGTAGTAGTAGCGGAGCATCTCGGGGTCGAGGTGATCAAGCCAGGTGCGGGCCAGAATGAAGGTTCCCCGGCTCTTCGACATCTTCTGGCCGTTGACCGTCAGGAAGCCGTGGATATGAACACGGGCGGGCAGGGCGAGGCCGGCCGCCTCGAGCATCGCCGGCCAGAAGAGGGTGTGGAAGTAGGTGATGTCCTTGCCGATGAAGTGGTGAATCTCCACGGAGTCAGCCACCTCACGGCCCCACCAGTCGTCGAACCGCTCGCCGTGGGCGGAGGCCCACTCGCTCGTGGCCGCGAGGTAGCCGATCGGGGCGTCGAACCAGACATACCAGTAGTGGCCCGGTGCGTCGGGGATCTCGAAGCCGAAATAGGGGGCCGGCCGCGAGATGTCCCAGTCGCGAAGCGGCTCGCGGAGGAAGTGGCCGGCGAGGTAGTTGGCCACCGGCTCCGCGAGGGCCCCGGAGGACTGCGTCCAGGTTTCGAGGAAGGCGTGCATCTTCTCGAGTTCGACGAACAGGTGGTCCGCGGACCGCACCTCCGGCACTCCGTCGGAGAGCGTGCTGCGAGGCTCGACGAGTTCGGCGGGCGAGTAGGTTGCCCCGCAAACCTCGCATGAGTCGCCGTATTGGTCGGGAGCGTCGCACCGCGGGCAGCGACCCCGCACGAATCGGTCGGCCAGGAACACGCCCGCCTGCGGATCGAACAGCTGCCGCACCTCGCGGGTCACGATCAGCCCCGCCGCCCGCAGGCTCCGCCAGAGTTCGCCGCAGAGCCGGCGGTTTTCCCCGCTGTCGGTCGAGCCGTAGTGGTCGAAGGCGACCTCGAAGCCGCGGAAGTCGTCGAGGTGCGACCGCCGCATCCGATCGATCAGCTCGCGCTCGTCGATCCCCTCGGCACGGGCCCGCAGCATGATCGCCGTGCCGTGGGTGTCGTCGGCACAGACATAGACCGCCCGCTGGCCGCGGAGCCGACAGAAGCGGACGAAGATGTCGGTCTGGATGTACTCCACGAGGTGCCCGAGGTGGATCGGGCCGTTGGCGTAGGGCAGGGCGGAGGTGACCAGCAGTCGTCGTGGCGGGGTGGTGGGCATG
>CAZRKH010000045.1:0-20930 GCA_964600785.1 uncultured Chitinophagaceae bacterium | reverse complement strand
GGCATGGGCACCCCGACCCACACCGGACGCTTGTGTCCCCTTCGAAACAACAACTCTCCAACACCGGCCACCTGGGGCGGCACGTTTCGTGCCGAACAGGATTGCCCTCCGTGGCCTTTTTCGACTTGAGCGACTCCCCAAAAACCCGGCTTTGGTGGGTGTCGCCCACGTGAGCCGCCGGTCGCTGGCAATCGCGGGCAGGAGCCATCGATGGCTCGTCCCACGTGCAGCCAGAAACTCCCGGCGGCCTGCGGCATCGAGTATCATGCTGTGCCGGGACGGCGAGGTTCGTCGTGGCCCGGCCGCATTACCCGGTGGTGTAATGGTAGCACAAGGGATTTTGGTTCCCTTTGTCTAGGTTCGAATCCTAGCCGGGTAGCTTTGCCCAATCGTTCGCCGCGCGGCCCATTCACTATTCACGACTTCTCACAGGATTTGCATCGATGCTCAGCACACCGGCCCACCGCTCTTCCCGGTCATTCTTCGTCTGGTCGCAGCGTCGCCAGTTGCTCTGGCATGTGTGCGGCCTGCTCAGCCTCGCGATGATGGCGAGTGGGCTGGCAAGTGGGCTGGCGGTCGAGAGCCGGGCCGACACCGTCTATGCCTCGAGCTTCGGAACCGGTGAGCTGATTCGCTACGACTCGAGCGATCCGGCCGGCAGTCGGACGGTGCTCTCCAGCGGCAGCCTCGTCGGCCCGGCCGCCCTCGCGATCGGCCCCGACGGCAACCTCTACATCGGCGATGCCGGCGACGGCGGAGCGACCGCCCCCTCAATTCTCCGCTACAACGTCTCCTCAGGCAGCCTCTCGACGGTCCACACCTTTGCTGCGTACAGCGTTTTCCCGGGAAGCCTCGCCTTTCGGGGTTCCGACCTGCTCGTGGGCCGCAACCCCTTCTTTGCTGACACCGGCGAGATCGTGCGGCTGACGGGGGTCACCGGCGGGTCGGTCAGCGTCAGCAACTTCACCTCCGGCGGCAAGCTGGCATCCAGCCCCGGGCTGACGATCGACGGCAGCGGTCGACTCTACGTCGCCAGCCAGACCTACGACTTCGAAACCGGCAACGCCGACGGGCCGGTCTGGCAATTCGCCGCCGATGGCAGCCCGCTTGGCGAGCTGATCGCCGACGGGGCCAACGGCCTTGACGGCCCCACGGGCCTGGCGGTCAACGGCACGACGCTTTACACCGCGAGCATCATGTCCGGCACGATTCTGCAGACGAATCTGACCACCGGCACCACGACGAGTTTCGCGAGCACCGGCAGCGCCTTCGAAGTCGGTTCGCTCGCGGTGCTCTCCGACGGCAGCCTGCTCGCCGGCAGTCCGTCAGGGCTCACCGGCACGATCTACCACTTCGGCAGCGACGGCAGCCTGCTGAGTAGTTTTGCCTCAGGCCTCGGCCAGATCGGAGGGATCGCTACTGTCGCGGCAGTGCCCGAACCGGCCACCGGGCTCTTGGCGGTCACCGGTCTGGCGGTGGTTGGCCTGGCGATGCGACGCCGCCGGGTCGGGGCGGACTGATGCGGCGGGGTGTCACGCTCGTCGAACTGCTGGTGGTGGTGGCGATCCTGGGGCTGCTCGCAGGGCTGCTGGTTCCGGCGGTGCAAGCGGCCCGGGAATCAACGCGGCGGCTGAGCTGCAGCAACAAACTGCGGCAGATCGCCCTGGCCGCGGCGAACTACGAGTCAGCCCGTGGCCGGTTTCCGGTGGGCGCCGAATCCCGCCAGTGGAGCGAGCGGCCCGATTTCCCCCACCAGTTTTTCCGCTGGTCGGTGTTGGCCCATCTTGCGCCTTACTACGAAGAGGAACGGCTGCTGCGGGATCTCGACCTCAGCGTGCCGCTGTACACCGGGCTCACGCCGGAAGATATCGCCGAGCAGAACAAGCCGGTCGTTCGCCGGGTGGTGCCGCTGTTTCTCTGCCCGAGCGACGCGATGCGGCGGCTGAGCGAGTTCTTCGGGCCGACCAACTACGCCGGCTGCACCGGCAGTGGCAGGGGAGGGGGCACCCCGTTTGAGGTCGACGGGATCTACGGCATCAACTCGCGGACCCGGGCCGCCGAAATCAGCGACGGCCTTTCCAAGACGATCATGTTTTCTGAGAGCACCCTCGGGGCGGGGCCGGTCGCGACCCGTGACCCGGCGGGTGTCACTCCGGCTGAGGGCTACGGATTCGTGTTTGTGACGCCGCTCTCCGACGCTGCCTGCGGCCGCCCTTTTTATTACAACTTCACCGATCCCCGTGGCTTCTCGTGGGCCAATGGCGAGTACCGCACCACGCTCTACAACCACGGCCGGCCGCCGAACTCCGATCGTCTTGACTGCCTGGCGGCTTTGATGCGAACGACCGACCCGGCACGGCTTTACGCTGGCTACGGCTGGCGGGCGGCCCGCAGCCGGCATCCGGGCGGGGTGAACGCCGCCACGGCCGACGCAGCCGTGCGGTTCATAAGCGACGAGATCGACGAGGCCAGCTGGCGAGCCCTCGCCACCGCCGCCGGCAGCGAACCCCCCTAAATAATGGGGACGGGAGCCATTTTTTTGGGGGGGTGCGAATCCTAAAAATCGCTCCCGTCCCCATTTTTTTGGGGGGGGTGTTTGCGGAGTCGGGCGAGGAGGGCCTTGAAGTCGTCGGGCAGCGGGCTCGTGAAGAGCGATTCCTCGCCGGTTTCGGGATGCACGAAGCCAAGCTCGGCCGCATGCAGCATCACCCGGCCGGCCCCCGAGGCATCGGCGATCCGTCGGCCTCCCAAGGGCGCGGTGTAGACCCGTTCGCCGCAGACCGGATGGCCGGCCTCCGAAAGATGAATCCGAATCTGGTGCGTGCGGCCGGTCTCCAGCCGACATTCCACGAGCGTGAAGGCGTCGCCAAAGTGCTCCAGCGGCTGCACGTGTGTCACCGCCAGCTTGCCCCGGCCCTCCCCACCGCTGCCCCGACGGCCGTCGCCGCGATCGCGAATGAGTTCGCTGCGGATCGTGCGGGCGGTCACCCGTCCCACGCAGATCGCAAGGTAGCGACGGTGAGTCGTGTGGGTGCGGAACTGCTCGGCGAGGATTCTTCCGGCCGGCACACTGCGGGCAAAGACGACCAGCCCGCTCGTCTCACGGTCGATGCGATGCACGCCGCGTACAGGTCCCACCCGAGCTGATGAACCTCCCCGCGAACTTCGCGGCCGCCCGGCCCGGGCCATCGCCCGGGCGATCACCCCAGGCAGCATCTCATCGAGAGTCGGCTGCTGCTGCCGGCGTCGTGCCGGCCAGGAGCGTTCTTCGTGGTGACGTGTCGTGGTCACGCCCGAAGGCTTGTCGACCACCACTACAGCCGCATCGAGATGCACCACGCGGACATCATCGGGCCGCGGCGGCGGCGGCGCCGGACGCGCGAGCCGCTTGACGACGTCCCCCTCCTTGAGACGCCGGGCTGGATCGGTGCAGATATTGCCGTGGATCATCACCCGCCGGCCGCGAACGAGCCGCTCGGCGGCCTTCCAGCTCAAGTCCGAAAGCCGCCGTCGCAGAAACGCGGCGAGGGTCGTGCCGGCATCGGCTGCGGTCACGTGATGGATCCCGCGGTCGTCGGAAGCGGCAGAGCGAGGCTTTTCAGGCATACCCCATTCAGTATTCATCAATTTCAACCGGTCGGATACCGAGACATTCGGCCGATCCTTGCCCCCCTCGGCGGGCAGGCTAGACTCCAAGCTCGACAAAAAATCCACAACCGAGAGGATTCATCGTGCCCGGCACCTGCGTCGTGGGCCTGCAATGGGGGGATGAGGCGAAGGGCAAACTCGTCGACATCCTCACCGAACATCACGACATCGTCGTCCGCTACCAGGGCGGGGCGAATGCCGGCCACACGGTCGTTTCGCAGGGCGAAACGTGGAAGCTCTCGCTGATCCCCAGCGGCATCCTCCGCGATGACGTGACCTGCGTGGTCACCGGCGGCGTGGTGCTCGACCCGGCCAACGTGATCCGCGAAATCGACGAACTCGAGTCGCGGGGCGTGCGAACCGCCGGAAAGCTCCTGCTGAGCGACCGGGCCCACGTGGTTTTTCCCTGGCATTTCGCCGAAGACCGCACCCTCGACGGCAGTGTTTCCGACGGCGAGGCGATCGGCACCACCGGACGCGGCATCGGCCCCTGCTACCGCGACAAGGTCGGCCGTTCATTGGCGGTCCGTCTCGGTGATCTCTATCGCGAGGATTTCCAGCAAAAGTTCGACCACGTGGTGGCGATCAAGGAGAAACTCGTCGGCCCGCTCAACGCTCCGGCGATCTTCGAGGAATACACCGCCTACGCCCAGCGGCTCGAGCCGCTGGTGGCCGACACGACCGCCTTTCTGCTCGACGCCGTCGAGGGTGGCAAGCAGCTGCTCTTCGAAGGGGCCCAGGGGGCCCTGCTCGACATCGACCACGGCACGTTCCCCTACGTCACCAGCAGCAACTCATCGGGCGTGGGCGTGGCAAGCGGCTCCGGCGTGCCCGGTCGCTGGATCGAGCGGGTGATCGGCGTGGTGAAGGCCTACTCCACTCGGGTCGGCGGAGGCCCGATGCCGACCGAACTCGACAACGCCACCGGCGAACACCTCCGGCAGCGAGGCCGCGAATTCGGCACCGTCACCCAGCGGCCACGGCGGTGCGGCTGGTTCGACGCGGTCGCCGCCCGCTACACAGCAAGGCTCTCGGGAGTCGATGAACTTGCCGTGATGCTCCTCGACGTGCTCGGCGGTCTCGACGAGGTGAGAATCTGCTCGGCCTACCGCATCAACGGCCGCCGCACCGAGCAGTTTCCCTCCCATGTCGATGACCTGCGGGCCGCGGAGCCCGAATTTGAGACATTGCCCGGCTGGCCTGACGACCTCACCGGGGTTCGCGAGGAGAGTCAGCTTCCCGATGCCGCCCGCCGCTACCTCGAAAGAATCGCGGAACTGCTCGGCCGTCCGGTCTCGATCGTTTCTGTCGGACCTGACCGCGAACAGACGATCTTCTGCGGCAGCCGCCCGGCAGCGGTGGGCCCCTGCTGAAAAGGTTGCTGCTTCAAATCCCTGCTCAAAGTTGATTCGCCGCCAACCCGCGGGACAATGAGGGTCATGCCACCATCGCCCCAGACGTCACCGGCTGCCCCGCCCCTTCCGGCCGTCGATGAAGGCGGCGTCGCCCGCGGTCCTGAAGAAACGCCGTCACACCAGGGGTCTGCCGGCAGGCTTCCCCGCCACGTGGCGATCATCATGGATGGCAACGGCCGCTGGGCCCAGCGACGCGGCCTGCCGAGAATCGAGGGCCACAGCCGCGGCGCCGAGACGGTCCGCCGCATCACCGAGCATGCGGCGCGGCTGGGCATCGCCCAGCTGACGCTCTTCTGCCTCTCGAGTGAAAACTGGCGGCGTCCGGTGGCCGAACTCGATTTCCTGATGACGCTGCTCGAGCAGTACATGGTCGACCAGCGGGATCTCCTGATGCGGGAGGAGATTCGCCTGGTGATGATCGGCAGCCGCCAGGGGCTCCCCGCCTCAACACTCGCCGAGATCGACCGGACCGTGACAATGACCGCGGGCAACGGCGGGATGCGGCTTTGTCTGGCGATCAACTACGGAGCCCGTTCGGAGATCACCGAGGCCGCCAGGCAGCTCGCCCGAGAGGCACGCGAGGGCCGACTCGATCCCGAGGCGATCGACGAGGAACTGCTCGCGGGACGGCTGGCGACCGCGGGCATGCCCGACCCCGACCTGCTCGTGCGGACCGCCGGGGAGATGCGGGTGAGCAACTTCCTCCTCTGGCAGATCAGTTACGCCGAACTGTGGGTCACAGAAGCGGCCTGGCCAGACTTCGAAAATCGCCATCTCGACGAGGCGATCGCCGCCTTCGCCCGACGCGACCGTCGCTTCGGAGGACTCCCCCAATCGTGAACGCCAGCGAGTCGCATCTGCAGCGTGCCGGCGGAGAACGGGACGTCTCCAAGTTCACCTCGAGGCTTTCGGTAGCCTCGGTATTGCTGCTCGTTTTCGGCGGGCTCTCGCTTGCCGACGCGACCGGGTTTGCCGGGATGCCGGCGGGCTGGTGGCTGTTGCCGGTGGCGGTGGGCCTTGCGGTGGCCGCCACCGACGAACTCGTTCGACTCCATGCAAAAAGCGGTCTGCTGCTCCCCGGCAGGCTGTTGCGGCCCGGCGTCGCGGGGATCGTGCTCGCGGCGATCGTGAGGCCCCCGCAGGCCGAAGCCTGGGCGGCCGCTGCGATGGCGGTGCCGGTGATCGTCTATCTGGGGCTGGTGCTGGCGGTGCTGGCGGTGGCGGTCATCGATTACCGACCCGAGCGGGCAGCCCTGACTCGGGCGGCCTCGGCGGTGTTCGTGGCCAGCTATCTCGGCCTGCTGCTGGCGATGGTGGTCTGCGTGCGATTCGTCGCCGCCGGCGAGGGACGGCCCTCGATTCTGCCGATCCTGAGTTTGGTGGTGGTGGTCAAGGCGGGTGACGTGGCGGCCTACCTGGTGGGTGTGGCGGTGGGACGCACCCCGATGGCTCCCGTCCTCAGCCCTGGCAAGACCTGGGAGGGAGCCGCAGCGGGCATTGTCGGCAGCCTGGCAGCCGCCTGGCTGGTGCTGGTTCGCTTCGCCCCGGTGACTGCGGCGGTGCCCGCCGGGGGCTGGTTTTTCTACGGCATCGCAGTCGCCCTGGCCGGCATGCTCGGCGACCTCGTGGAATCGCTTCTCAAGCGGGAACTCCACGCGAAAGACTCCGGCGGATCCCTTGGCGGCCTCGGCGGCGTGCTCGACATGATCGATTCACTCCTCGTCGCGGCCCCGGTGGCCTGGCTGCTGTGGGCCCTGGGGACTCCATAGGCCGGCGTCGGCAGGAGGCTGATTCTGCCAGACCAGGCAGTGCGAACGGTTTTTTCGGCCTTTTCGGGCCCCTTGCACACCACTCCGAGCCGCCTCGGGACGCGGCGGCCCCCGGCGGGGGTTGCTATACTTGCGACGGAGGTGATCCGGCCGGTGACGGCGAGATCCCCCGACCCCACACCGCCGGCAACACGCCGCGGGAATCCATGCCCCGAACGACAATCTCGGTCGTCGACTCGAAGCGGCTGCTCACGATCTTCGGGCCGAGGGACCAGCATCTCCGCAGGATCCGCACAGCCCTTGGCGTGGGCGTCTCGGCCAGAGACGACTCGATCCACATCGAGGGTGACGAACCGGCGGTCGTGCGGGCCACGGAGGTATTCGAGCAGCTCGAACGGATTGCCTCGGAGCGGGGCATCGTGGAGTCAATCGACGTGGCCAACCTCCTCTCCGTTGCCGCCGGCGAGCCCGCCTTGGCCCGCCATGAGCCGATCGAGATCCGGCAGCCCGGAAGGCAGATCGTGCCTCGCTCGGAGGGCCAGGCCGCTTTCGTGCGGGCAATCCGCGACAACGATATCGTGCTCTGCGCCGGGCCGGCGGGCAGCGGCAAGACCTTTCTCGCGGTGGCGATGGCCGTCTCGATGCTCAGGGCCGAGCAGGTCCGCAAGATCGTGCTCGTGCGGCCGGCCGTCGAGGCCGGCGAGAGCCTCGGCTTCCTGCCGGGTGACCTGCAGGCCAAGATCAATCCCTATCTGCGTCCGCTGCTCGATGCTCTCAGCGAGATGCTCGACTACGACGTCGTGCGGCAGCTCACCGAGCAGGACGTGATCGAGATGGTTCCCCTGGCCTACATGCGGGGCCGCACGCTCAACAACGCTTTCATCATCCTCGACGAGGCCCAGAACACCACTATCGCCCAGATGAAGATGTTTCTCACGAGGCTCGGGACCGGATCGAAGATGGTGATCTCCGGCGACACCACGCAGATCGACCTGCCACCCGATCGCCTGAGCGGCCTGATCGACGCGATGCGGCGGCTCGGCACGATCCGTGGCTGCGGACAGGTGCGGCTCGGCGGCCGCGACATCGTGCGTCATCCGCTCGTGCAAAAAATCGTCGATGCCTACGGCGAAGCCTCCCCGTCCTCCGGAGCCTGAGCCAGCCCACGATGTCGATCGCTCCCACCTCCTATCGCCGCCGCACGCGACGTGGATCGTCGGTGGATGCCCCGGTCGGATTCTGGGGCGGCATCCTCGACCGGCTGGCGAAATCGGAGGTGATCCTCCGCATTTCGATGTGCCTTGGTGGGGGCCTGGTGCTGCTGGCGGTCCTGCGGGGCTGGCAGCCGCCGTTGACCTTCTCACCGGGTTCGGTCGCCCCCCATGGGATCGTGGCGAGGGTGCCCTTCGAGATGCCCGACCCGGAGCGAACCCGCGCCGCCCAGGAGCGGGCCAAGAGCCAGGTGCGGGTCGTCTACACCCAGGACAAGGCCCCGATCGTCCGCCTCCGCGACGGGCTGAAGAACCGGGCCGCCGAGATCGCCGCGGCCCCCAGCCTGACCACCGCCTCACACGCCGCCTGGGTCGAGTTCGCACCCCACACCAGCGACCTCCGCAGCCTGCTGCCCGCCCCGCCGACCCCCGAGGAGGCCGTGACCCCTGACGTGCCGGTGGCCCCGGAGCCACCGACGAGCGAAACGACCACCCCGGACCCTTCGCCGGCCGATCCGCCCGCGAGCACCACGTCCGCCCCCCCGGCGGTTCCCCCGGCCCTGGCCAAGCGGGTGGCCGAGGCCGAGCGGGCCTATGCGGAGTTCCGCAGCCGGCTTGACACCAAAGAGAAGATGCTCGGCTTCGAGAAGGCGATCGAGCGGGCCTTCGCCGACATCGAGCGGGCCGGCGTGCTGAAGAAGATCCAGCATGGCATCGATGAGGGCAGCCAGACCGAGATCGACGTGCACCCCATCGGAAACCCCTTGGAGATCTCTCGCGAGCAGGTCGCCAACGTGCTCCTCGGCGAGGCCAAGGTCCGTCTGCAGTCGCGGCTGGTGGAAGAACTCGGCGAGGGTCCCTTCACCGAGCGGATCTTCACATGGATCGATCCGAAGCTCACCGGCTCACTCGAGATCGACCGCGAGTCGACCGACAGGGCCAAGACCAATGCGATCGAGGAAGCCCCTCCGCAGTATGTCCGCTACGCGGCGGGCGACCTGCTCGCCCCGGCGGGAATCGCAATCAGCACCGCCGAGATGCCGCTGCTTCGCCGGGAGCACGAGGCCTTCGTCCGCCAGACCGAGCCCTCGCAGAAACTCGGGCGAGCCGCTGCGGTCTACGGGCTCTTCCTGGCGATGTTCGCCCTCGCGGGCTTCTATTTCCACCTGCACCACCCCGAGATTCTCGACGACCTCGGCCACGTGGCGATCCTCCTGGCGATGACGATGGTTACCGTCGTGCTCTGCGTGCTCTCCAGCGGTGATTCGTGGCACGCCGAGATCGTGCCGCTGTTGCTGTTTGCGATGACGGTGGCGATCGCCTACGACGAAGATGTGGCCCTGCTGCTGGCAGCCGAGGCGGCGCTGGTGGTCGTGATCGGAATGGGCCGCGGACTGGCCGACTATGTGACCCTCACCGCGGCCACCTCCGCGGCGGTCTTCTGGCTTGGCAGCATCCGCAGCCGCAGCAAGCTGATCTACGTCGGCCTCTGGGCGGGTGCGGTGGCCATGGCCACCCAGGTCGGGGCCAGCCTCCTCGAGGAGCGGCCCTTCGACCTGCAACTGCTCTACGAGGCGGGGAGGACCGGCGTGTGGACGGTGCTCACCGGCTTCCTGATGACCGGTCTGCTGCCCTTCATCGAGAAGGCGTTCGGCGTGCTCACCGATCTTTCGCTCCTGGAGGTCGGCGATGTCGCCCACCCGCTCCTCCAGGAACTCGTGCGGAGGGCGCCGGGCACCTACAACCACTCGATCAACGTGGCGAGCATCGGCGAGGCGGCCGCCGACGCGATTGGGGCCCGCGGGCTGCTCGTCCGCGTGGGGGCCTACTTCCACGACATCGGCAAGATGCTCAAGCCCGCCTACTTCATCGAAAATCAGGGGCAGCAAAACAATCGCCACGAGACGTTGGTGCCCGCGATGAGCACGCTGATCATCATCGCCCACGTCAAGGAAGGTGCGGAACTGGCCCGGCAATACAACCTGCCCCAGCCGATCATCGACCTGATTCTGGAGCACCACGGCACCACGCTGGTCGAATATTTCTACCGCCGTGCCGCCGAGCAGTCGCAGTCGGACCCGAGCAATCCCGGGGTCGACGAGCAGACCTACCGTTATCCAGGACCCAAGCCGAGGACCCGCGAGAGCGCGGTGATGATGCTCTCCGACGCGGTTGAAAGCGCCAGCCGCACGCTCACCGAGCCGACGCCCGCGAGGATCGCGGGGCTCGTGCACGACCTGGCCATGAAGCGGCTCCTCGACGGGCAATTCGACGAGTGCGGCCTGACGCTGGAAGAGCTTGAAATTATCGAGCAGAGCCTCGTGAAGAGCCTCACGGCGGTCTATCACGGCCGCGTGAAATACCCCGACCAGAGGACCGCCTAGTGGCCGCCGCGGGCGTGAAGGTCGGGGTCAGGAATTCACAGCGGAGCCTCCGGGTGGGCGACGCCTGGGTCCGCAGGATCGTCCGTGGAGCCTGTGCGGCCGAGGGCATTTCCAAAGCGGAGATCGGCGTGCTTCTGGCTGGTGACCGCGGGATCGCCCGCTACAACGAAGCCTGGCTCGGTCACGAGGGGCCCACCGACGTGATCAGCTTCGTGCTCGAACGGGCCGGTGACGGCTGGCCGGGGGCCGACCGTCTGGTGGGCGACATCGTGGTGAGCGTGCCGCAGGCGGTGCGTGTCGCCCGCCAGGTGGGATGGCCGGCCCGCTGCGAACTGGCCTACTACCTGGTCCATGGAGTGCTGCATCTCGCGGGCCACGACGACCGTACACCCGCCGAGCGGAGGGCGATCCGCCGCCGCGAGGGCCGGGTGATGACGGCCCTGGGCCTTCCCTCTCCACCGCTCGCGCCGCGGCCTGCCGCGCGGCAAAGCCGTCCGGTCGCATGACGCCCAACTTCCTCGCCACAGTCCTCGCCGCCCAGCTTGCCGGCCCGGAGTCGGCCTCCGCCTGGGCTGCCAACGGGGCGGTGGTGCTGCTGGCGGTGGCGACCCTTGCCGCGGTCCAGGCGAGGTCGGTGCGAGGGGCACGGCGACACCGGCTCCAGGAGCTCTGCCGGGAGTTCAATGATCCCTGCCGCTACGACGAGATCATCGACTCCGCAGAAACCGTCGCCTTCATCGCCGCCTCGGTGGTGGCCGCGGCCACCGCGGGAGCCACGCTGCTTGCCGGGCGGTGGCTGCTCTTTGCGGGTGAGCCGCTGGCGGTGAGGCTCGCGGCCGCGGGAGGCTGGCTGGCGGCGGTCTGGCTGCTGCTGGTCGTGCTCCCGATGGTGGTCACCAGGCTTGCGGGGCCCTCGGTCGTGGTCCGTTCTTGGCGTGCCTGGCGGCCGGTGGTGGCGGCTGCCAATCCGCTGGTGGCGGGCGTCGGCCGACTGGCCGGCTGGATCGGCCGGCTGATCGGCTACCGCGAGGAGCAGCCCTCCGAGGAGGACATGCAGGACGAACTGCGGCTGGTGGTCGACGAGGCCCACCGCGAGGGCCGCCTGGCGGCCACCGCCCGCGACATGATTGAAGGCGTGATCGACCTCGATGACGTGAAGGTCTCGCAGGTGATGACCAACCGCACCGAGATGGTCACGCTCCCGGTGAACCACGGCTTCGAAGCGACCGTCCGCGATGCCGCCGAGAGCGGCCATTCCCGGATCCCGATCTGGGAAAACTCCCCCGACAACATCGTCGGCCTCCTGCACACGCGGGAGCTTCTGGTGGCTCTTGCCGATCGCGAGCGACAGCACGAAATCCGCGACCTGCTGCGGCCGCCGACCTTCGTGCCGGAGTCAAAGAGTGTGCAAAATCTGCTCAAGGAGTTTCAGCAGACACGAACCCATCTTGCGGTGGTGACCAACGAGTTTGGCGGCATCGCGGGGCTGGTCACGATCGAGGACGTGCTCGAGGAGATCGTCGGCGAGATCGACGATGAGCACGACGAGGAGGCCACCGATGGGATGCGTCTGCTCGGAGGGGGCATCGTCGAGGCGAGGGCCAGGGTTCGCCTCGAGGAGGTCAACGAGCGACTCGGCCTGCAGCTCCCCGAGGAGGAAGATTACGAGACGATCGGCGGGCTGGTGTTCCACCTTGCCGGCCGGATCCCCTCCGTCGGCGAACGGTTCGAGACCGATGGGGTTTGCCTGACGGTGCTCGGGGCGACCCGCCGGCGGATCGACTGGGTGCGGATCGAGCCGATTCATCCACCACCGGCCGAATGACGATGGTGCCCGAGAAGGCCAGCGGGATCGTGCTCCGCGTGCATCCCTACAGCGAAACGAGCTGCGTGGCCACCGTCTACACCCGCGAGTTCGGCAAGCTGCGGGCTCTGGCGAAGGGGGCGTGGCGGACGAAGAACGCCTTCGACTCCGCCCTTGACCTCCTTTCGTGCTGTCAGGTACTCGTCCTCCGCCGTTCAAGCGGCGGGCTCGACCTGCTCACCGAGGCGGCCCTCGAGTCTGCCTTTCGCGTGGGAAGAAACGCCGCGGGTTTCCACGGTGGGATGTATGTCGCCGAACTGCTCGATGCCTTTACCGCCGAAGCCGATCCACAGCCGGAGCTGTTCGATGCCGCCCGTGCCACGATCTCTGCCCTGTCGAGCGATGCCCCGGCCGGGCAGTCGGCGGCCGCCGACGTCGAGATCGAGGCCGGCCTGCTCGTGCTCGGCTTCGAGCTGGAACTGCTGCGTCACAGCGGCCAGTCGCCGGCCCTCCACCGCTGCAGTTCCTGCCGGGAGCCGCTTGCCGCGACCGCACGCACGGCCTTCGGCCTGCTTGACGGGGGCTGCCTCTGCCCGCAGTGCCGCCGTGGATGCCGCTTTGTCGTTTCGGTCTCGGCCGGGGCTCTGGCCATCCTGCGGGATCTTGCCCGCCGCCGCGGTCGGCCTGCCGGGCCGCTTTCCATCCCCGACCCACGCACCCTCGGCGAGGTTCGCAGCCTGATGCACACCTTGATTTCGCACCTCCTCGGCCGCCGGCTCCGGTCGGCCGGCTCCGTCCCGCCGGCCCCGCTCCGTCGACGAACCACCACCCGCTAACAGCCGAATCTGGCCCCACGGCACCCACGATCCGCCATGTCACAGTCCTCCAGGTTTGTCGTTCTCCCGTGCATGCTGCTTGCGGCTGCGGCCGCCGGCTGCGCGACCTTCCAGACACCAACCTGGTCTTGGCCCGGCACGGCGGCCTCGAAACGGGCGGAGGAGGATCTCGAGGAGGATCTCGGTGACGACGCCGACTCGGCGGTGATCTCATCGGAATACACCTCGCCCGATGCAGGCACTCCCTGGGCCCTGCTCGACGGCGACAATCTCAAGAAAACATGGAAGCGGATGACCGGCCGCGGGCCGAACGAGGAGGTCGCGAGCAAGGCCCTCGCCGAGGGTGACCTGCTTTTTCGCAAGGGCGACTACGCCGCCGCGATCCCCAAGTACAAGAAAGTGATCGACCGCTGGCCCGACTCCTCCCTCGAGGAAGACGCGATGTGGCAGCTGGCGGAGTGCTATTTCTTCACCGACCAGTATCCCAAGGCTGAGGACGGCTACGACGAGCTGGTCCGCAAATACGCCAACACCCGCTACCTCGACCGGCTTGCCCAGCGGCAATTCGTGATCGCCGACTACTGGATTCGACTCGACGAGAAATACGGCTACCCGACGATCGTGCCGAACCTCTTCGACCGTTCCCGGCCGCTGTTCGACACGCGGGGCCGGGCCATGAAGGCCTTTGACCATGTGCGAATCAACGCCCCCCGTGGCCCGCTGGCCGACGACAGCCTGATGGCCCAGGCCAACGCCTACTTTCTCGAGCGGAACTGGCTTGACGCCGACTACTTCTACGGCCTCCTGCGGAGCGAGTATCCCGACAGCGACTTCCTGCTCGAGGCCCACCTGCTGGGGCTGCAGGCGAAGCTGCGAAGCTATCAGGGCCCCGCCTACGAGGGCGGCCCGCTGGAAGAGGCGGAGATTCTCGCCGACCAGACGCTCGTGCAGTTTCCCGATCAGCTCGGGCCCGAGGAGGAGGAGCGGCTGCTCACCACGCGGGCGAGGATCGCCGAGCAGCAGGCCGCCCGCCATTTCCGGCGGGCCTCCTATTACGAAAAGGGCCGCCACTACTCCGCGGCCAGGATCTACTACGGCATGATTGCCAGGGACTATCCGAGGACGAAACACGCGACCGAGGCGGTGGCCAAACTCGACGGCATCAAAGGACTCGATGATGTCTCCGACAATCCCTTCCCGATGCTCACACGCGTGCTCAATCCCGATGCCCTCAAGGAGGCGGAACTCGACGCGATGGCCGAGGCCGAGGTCCAGGAGGCGGTGGCGGGCCGTGACGAGGCCGAAACGACGACCGCCGGGCTACCGGGCAGCCCGCGGCGATGAGGCTTCAGGCCACGGGAGCGGGCCGATGCGAGCGGTGAGGGTGATTCAGCGGGTGGGCCGTCCCGCGGTGACGAGTCTGGCCGCCATGGGTGTGATGCTGGCGGTGGTCGTGGCCTGCTCGGGCTGTGTGGGCTACCGCTTCGGCAACAACACCCTCTACGCCCCCAATGTCCGCACGGTCTACGTGCCGCTGATCCAGTCAGACAGTTTCCGCACCACGCCCTCGATCGACATCGGCGAGCGGCTGACCGAGGTGGTTTGCAAGGAGATCGAGCGACGAACGCCCTTCAAGGTGGTTGGCACCGCCGACGACGCCGACAGCGTGCTGACTGCCCGCGTGGTGGCTGACACCAAGCGGATGCTCGTGGAGAGCCCCACCGACCAGTCGCGGATGGTGGAGATGAACCTGCAGGTGCTCGTGACCTGGGCTGACCGCGGGGGCAGCGTGCTTGCCAGCGGTGCGGTGCCCTTGCCCGCCTCGCGGGTCGATGTCGGGCAGGCTGCCGCGTTGGTGCCCGAGTATGGCCGCTCGGTGGCCAGCACCCAGCAGGAGGGCCTGATCAAGATGGCCCAGCAGATCGTGGGCCTGATGGAAGAGCCCTGGTAAGCACCCCCCCAAAAAAATGGGGACGGGAGCGAATTTTTTCTCCCTCCCTCCGCCGCAATGGCCTCACCCCTGCCCGCCGAATGGCGGCTCCGCACCCGCAGGCTTCCCCTGCCCCGGCCCGGCGGGCCGCGCCGACCCCTGCTGATGGGGATCGTGAATGTCACGCCGGACAGCTTCTCCGACGGCAACCGGCATGCCTCGGCCGATGCGGCGATCCGGCACGGCCTGGCCCTGGCCGCACAAGGAGCCGACATCCTCGACGTGGGCGGGGAGAGCACGCGGCCCTTCTCCGAGCCGGTCGATGCAGCCGAGGAGCTGCGGCGGATCGAGCCGGTCGTCGAAGCGCTCGCTGCCGAGTCGGGCCTGCCGGTATCAATCGACACCTCCAAGGCCGTGGTGGCCGAGCGGGCGTTGGCCCTCGGCGCGGAAATCATCAACGACGTCACCGGCCTCGAGGGCGACCCCCGTATGCTCGCTACCGCGGTCGATGGAGCAGCCGGCGTCTGCTGCATGCACATGCAGGGCACGCCGCAGACCATGCAGCTCGACCCCCGCTACGACGACGTCGCCGGAGAAATCCACGCCTATCTCGCCAGCCGCCGCGATGCCCTGCTGGCGGCGGGAATCAGCCTCGAGCGAATCTGCCTCGATCCCGGTATTGGCTTCGGCAAGACCCACGAGCACAACCTCGAGCTGATTCGACGGGCCGGAGATTTTCTCGACCTCGGCGTGCCAATACTTGTGGGCCACTCGCGAAAGGGCTTCATCGGCAAGGCGATCCGCACGGCCCTCGGCGAAGAATCATCCACGGCAGCACGTGAGATTTCACTCGAACAGCTCGACGGCGGCACAGCGGCAGTCGCCTGCCGGCTGGCGGCCACCGGCATCCAGGTGATCCGCGTGCACGCGGTCGGACTCGTGCGGGCGGCGATCGAACTGTTCCTCGATTGAACGACCAGCCGTCGCGGCTTTCTCAACGGCCGCCCATGACCGAAAACCAGAAGAGGGCCGCCGAAACGGCTACGATCACCGCAGGCACCGCCCAGAAAAGGGACCATCGGGTGGTCGCCACCTCGCGGCCCTCCGCATCGGTCGCCACGGTGGTGAAGGTCTGGTTGAGCCAGCCGGCCCCCAGTGACCCCAGGAACATGCCCAGCCCGTAAACCAGGAACCCGTAGAGCTGCTGGGCGGTGGCGGTGAGGCCATCGGGGGAGATGCGGTCGGCGTTAATGAAGCCGGCGGCAAAGAAGAAGTCAAAACAGATGCCGTGGATCGCGACCCCCAACAGGATCAGGGCCAACGGACGGCCAACGGCGAAGAAGGCGAACCGCAGGGCCCAGGCGGTGATCCCGGCCATCAGCACGTAGTTCATGTTTTTGTTGCCCGGCCCGAGAAACCAGGGCAGCGAGAGCATGAAGAAGATCTCGATCCACTGCCCGATGGTCATCACCGGCCCCACGGTCCGCGGCGTGATACCCGATTTCTCCACGAACAAAGCGGCGAAGGCAAAGTAGAGGCCCATCGCCATCGCAGCCACGAAGGTCACGCCGAAAAAGACCGGGTTGCGGGTGAGCATCTCGAGCGACCCGGCGAGGATCGATCTGCCAGCCGCCGGCTCCACGTCCTCAGTTGCGTCGGCCACGTCGGCCGCAGGCGAGGTCTCGATCCCAGCCTCGGATCCCGCCTCGGCCGTCGCCTCGGCGGCCGGCTCGGCACCGGCCGGAAGGGTGGCCGGCAGGGTGAAGGCAAAGCTCCCAAGCAGGAGCGAGAGCCCCGCGGCGAGCAGTAACGGCCGCTCGTTGAGCGGTTCACCCTTCTTGATGATCAGCGTGTGGGAGAGGCCCGCCACGATCCAGCCGAGGGTGCCGAAGACGCGGATCCAGGGGAATCCCTCCTGGGCCTTGCCGGCGAAGATGTCGGCATCGTGGGCAAACACGATCGAGTTGACGAGATTGAGCGTGGGCGCGAAGAGGATCGCATAGGCCAGAGTCAGCCAGAAGAACGGCCAGGGTCGCTGGGTGCGGGCCATCAGGAACAGCAGCACGCCCCCGAAGAGGTGCGAGACACCGATCAGTACCTCGGTATTGAAATACCGATCGGCCAACACCGCCATGAACAACGGGGCGATCATCGAGCCGATGGGCATCGTGCTGTAGATCCAGCCGATCTCGCTTCGCGAAAAGCCGCGGGCATTGAGCAGGTTGCCGAGCACGACAAACCAGGCACCCCACACGGCAAATTCGAGAAAGTGCAGCAGGCAGAATCGCCAGTGGGTCGAGGCGAAACTGAAGAACTCACCGGCCGATCCGGCGAGACCCGACTCAGCCTGGCCGAGCAGCGTGAGAGGCAGCAGTTCCATCCGGCTTCCCAACCTTCCTCGTGAGGTGGTGGTCTCGATCGATTCCCCGCGGGGCAACTCCCTGCCGCCGGCGGAACACCACTTTGGCGTATCATACTTGTAAAACGCATTTGCCCAAGGAGGCCCGGGATTCCATGGCAGATTTTTCGTCGAGTGCCGTTTCGGCTCCCGGCCTGCGTGAGCATTGTCGCCGGATCGCCGAGAATGCCGCCGCCGCCGCGGCCGAACTCGCCGCGGCCCCCGGAGCGGTCAAGCGTCAGGCTCTCCTCGCAGCGGCCGCCGAGATTCGCGGCCGACTCGACAGCATCCTGAAGGCGAATGCCCGCGACCTGGCAGCGGCCCCGGGATTCGGGCTATCCGATGCGGCCGTGGACCGGCTGCGACTCGACGCCGGCCGCGTCGAGGGGATCGCCGCTGGTGTCGAGGCGGTGGCGGACCTGACCGATCCGGTCGGTGAGGTGATCGAACGGCGAACGCTCCCCAGCGGCCTTGAGCTTCGCAAGATCCGCGTGCCGCTGGGCGTGATCTTCTTCATCTACGAGTCGCGGCCGAATGTCACCGCCGATGCCGCGGCGGTCGCTCTCTCCTCGGGCAACGCGATCATCCTCCGCGGCGGCAAGGAGGCGGCCTCCTCTTCGGCGGCGCTGGTCGAGGCGGTGCGGACGGGGCTGGCGTCGCAGGGGCTGCCGGCCGACGCGGTGCAACTGGTCGACACGCCCGACCGCGAGGCTGTGGGCCACTTCCTTGCGATGGACGACCTGATCGACCTGGTGATCCCCCGCGGCGGTGAGTCGCTGATTCGGCGGGTCGCCGCGGAGGCCCGGATGCCGGTGCTCAAGCACTTCTCGGGCAACTGCCATGTCTACGTCGATCGCTCGGCAGACCTCGACATGGCCCGGGGGATCACCGTGAACGCCAAGTGCCAACGAATGGGGGTCTGCAATGCCGCAGAGTCGCTCTTGGTCCATCGCGACGTGGCCGAGGCCTTCCTTCCGGAGATCGGCCGGGCCTTGGCGGCACAGGGGGTCGAAATCCGCGGCGACGCCGCCACGCGAGCCCTGATCGCCGAGGCGGTCGAGGCGACCGACGAGGACCATGCCACCGAGTTCCTCGGGCCGACGATTTCGGTGGCCGTGGTCGACTCACTCGACGCAGCAATCGATCATGTCAACCGCTTCGGCTCGCGGCACACCGACGCGATCGTGACTGCCGACACCACAGCGGCCGAGCGGTTTGCGACGCGGGTCGACACGGCGGTGGTGATGGTCAATGCCAGCACGCGATTCAACGATGGCGGTGAACTCGGCCTCGGCGCGGAGATCGGAATTTCGACCGACAAGTTCCACGCCCGTGGGCCCTGCGGCCCGCGGGAGCTGACAACGTCGAAATATGTCGTGACCGGCAGCGGGCAGGTGAGAACATAGCAGCCCTACGGGGCGGTCATCGTTCGCAGTGTCTCGAGGCTCGTGAAGCCGAAGCGGAAGCCGAGCTCCCCGGTCAGCCGCTGCGGCGCGACCACCCAGGGATGCCGGGCAAACTCCAGAAAACCTGCCGGGGCCTCGTGCAGCGGGCTGCGGAGATGCCAGCCGATTGTGTGGATCATCTTCCCCAGCCACAACGGCATCGCGATCGCCGGCCGGTCGGTCTCACGGGCGATCTCACTGATCCGCATCCAGTCGGGCGGGGCGAGGTTGTAGGCCCCGCGTCCATCCGCCTCGAGCACCGCCAGAATCCCGGCCACCACATCTGTTTCGTGCACCATCTGCAGCGGCAGGTCGATCCCGTCGAACTTCGCCAGCAGGGGCGCCCCGAGCAGAAAACGGAGCACGAAACTGTCGGCGGTCGCCCCACCGATGATCGCCGGCCGCACCCAGCTTGTGGCGATCGCCGGCTCATCGCGGGAGAACCGTTCGAGCAGCAGTTCCACGGCATGCTTGTCGGCGGCATAGCGAAAAGCCTCGCAGCGGCGGCGGGGGTGGGATTCATGAAGCGGCAACGGGTTGTCGGGCCAGGCGCCATAGGCGGTCGCGCTCGACACGACCAGGAGCCTCGAGGTCCGGGCCGCCGCCACCGCGGCAAGCAGGTTCCGCGTGCCGCCGACATCGATCGCTTCGGCGAGCCGTTCGTCCCGCAGGGGCTGCACGGCAAAGGCCGCGTGGATCACGGTGTCTGGGGCAAAGCGAGCCAGCAGGTCACCGAGCTGCGTGTCGCGGATGTCGAGCCGCTCGAAGCGGTGCGGCCGCAGCGGCGACGCAAGGGCCGATCGCGGCGGACGGCAGTCGATGCCGAGCACCTCCACGCCCCTCGAGGCGAGCCCGGCCACCAGCCGGCTACCGAGAAATCCGCTGCTTCCCGTGACCAGGCAGCGACGCAGGGGATGGAATCGGGGCATGGCACCCAAGGAGGCTCGGCCGTGGCTCGCGGCGGGAGGCCGCGGCAGGATCGCTCCGCGGGCGGTTAAATCGTCGAGGAGATCTCGAAAACCGCTCCGCCGCTGACCTGGTACACCTTCAACGCCCGACGGATCGAAAGCAACCGTGAAGGTGCCAAGTCGCTGAGAATCCGCCCGCTGTGGTCGAAGACCACCGGGCCGAAGCTGGTCTCGAGGGTGAGGGTGTGGCCGGGCAGGAGGCCCAGGATCGTCACCTTCCCGGTGCCGCCGCGGCCGAGGGTGAGGCTGCCCTTGGCCGAGTGGACCACCACGCCACCGTGACCGAGCGTGGTGAGGTGCGCACCGTGTGCAACCGACTGGATCGTGGCGGTGGAGCTGGTGAGGTTGCGAATCGTGAGATCCCCGGCCGGGGCAATCCGCCACAGCGGTGTGCCCGGCAGGATTTCGATGAGGCTCGCCGAGGAGTTGGTGGCGACATCGATCGCAACCGGCACGGTGGCCGTTGAGAGGCTCGAGGCAACATCCTGCGGCCGAGCCATCGATCCGGCGACACCGCGGGTGTGGTCCCAGGCCCGCACGAGCAGGGCCTGTTTGATCTCACCGACGAAGTTGCGGTCGGGTCGGAAGACGAGCATTGCGGAGGCCGGCAGGAGACGGATGCTCGCCGGAGAAACGCTGCCCAGCCGCCACCACTCACCGCCACCGTTGAGTGAATACCACCACATGCCCTGGGTCTCGTTGGCCGCCACCACCGCCAAGCCGACCGAGGCCCCTTGGTCGATGTCGGAAACAGTCGGCGACTTCCCACCGAGGCCGAAGCGGTGGGAAAGGTGGAAGCCCTCGCCATTGTTGGGAGCCTCGCCCATTCCGGTGTTTACCGGGAAGGCCCCCAGGGTGATCTCAGAGGCAAGCATCTGTGGGGCGTCGTTCGAACCCACGATCTCGATCGTGATCACCGCGATGTCAGCCCAGTTGGCATGCTCGACGGTGTAGTTGAAGTGCTCGCGGATGCGGGCACCCGAAGAGAGGGAGTCGATTGCGGGATTGGTGTTGTCGAGGCTGTAGCTGAAGCCACCACCGGCGTTGATCCGCAGGGTGCCATACTGCCCCGTCAGTTCCTGTCCAACGACGCCGGCCGTGCCCACGCCGCGGACCCGCACC
>CAZRKH010000044.1:0-9119 GCA_964600785.1 uncultured Chitinophagaceae bacterium | reverse complement strand
TCGATGTCGCCTACCGCTACTTCGCGACGGCGGCCAGGAAGTTCATCATCGCCGACACGCCCGGCCACGAGCAGTACACCCGCAACATGGCCACCGGCGCCTCCACCGCCGACCTTGCCGTGATCCTGATCGATGCCCGCCACGGCGTGCTCCCGCAGACGAAGCGGCATTCGTTCATCGTCTCGCTGCTGGGCATCCGCCACATCGTGGTGGCCATCAACAAAATGGACATCGTCGACTACGACCAGGCCGTCTTCGAGAAGATCCGCCAAGACTATGTCGACTTTGCCGGCCGGCTGGAGCTGCCCGACGTGCACTTCATGCCGATCTCGGCCCTCAAGGGTGACAATGTCGTCGCTGCAAGCCCGAACATGCCGTGGTACAGCGGCAGTCCGCTGATGCCGCTGCTGGAGAGCGTCTATATCGCCTCCGATCGCAACATGGAGGACTTTCGCTTCCCGGTGCAGTACGTGTTGCGACCCAACCTCGACTTCCGCGGCTTCGCCGGCACGATCGCCAGCGGCATCATCCGCAAGGGCGATGAGGTGATGTCGCTGCCCTCGCGGAAGAGGAGCCGTGTCAAAGAGATCGTGACCTTCGACGGCGAACTCGACGAGGCCTTCGCACCCCTCTCGGTCACCCTCACACTCACCGACGAGATCGACTCCAGCCGGGGCGACATGCTGGTGCGGCCGGGCAACCTGCCGCGGGTCGACAGGCGGTTCGAGGCAACGGTCGTCTGGATGGCCGAGGAGCCGTTGCTGCCGGGCAAGCAGTATCTCATCAAGCAGGCTACGAAAGTCTCGCCGGGGCAGATCTCCTCGCTCCGCTACCGGATCGACATCAACACCCTCCACCGCGAGCCTGCCCCGAGCCTGGGGCTCAACGAAATCGGCCGCTGCCAACTGACCCTCGCCGAGCCGATCGCCTTCGATGCCTACCGCCGCAACCGCGGCACCGGCGGCTTCATCATCATCGACCGGCTGACCAACGGCACCGTCGGCGCGGGCATGATCCTCGACCGGGGCGATGGCGACGAGGCGGACCATTGGGACGAGACCGCGGCGGCCGAGCACCTCCACGCCGAGGCGAGTGAGGTTTCGACCGCCGAGCGGGAGGCCCGCTTCGGCCAGCAGCCGGCCACGCTGCTGTTCACGGGTCTGGCCGGGTCGGGCAAGACCTCGCTGGCGACGGCCGTCGAGCGGCGGCTGTTTGACATGGGCCGGGCGGTGGTGGTGCTCGACGGACAGAACATGCGATTGGGAATCAGCCGCGACCTGGGCTTCTCGGCGGCCGACCGCAGCGAAAACCTCCGCCGCAGCGTGGAGGTGGCGAGGCTCTTCAATGATGCCGGGCTGATCTGCCTGGCGGCGTTTGTGGCTCCGGAGGCGGCGGTGCGGCACAAGGCAGCGGAGCGGATCGGCAGCGAGCGGTTCCTGGTGGTGCACCTCGCGGCGCCCGTGGAGGTCTGCCGCGAGCGGGATTCCCAGGGCCACTATGCCCTGGCCGACGCCGGCGAGATCACCAATTTCCCCGGGGTCTCAGCCCCCTACGAGCCGCCGACGGACCCCGACCTCAGCCTGCCGACCCACGAATGGCCCCTGGCCCGCTGTGTCGACGCCGTGGTCGAACTGCTCGAGGCCCGCGGCATGCTCGGCTGACCGGCCGATTCCCGACGGTTCAGTCAGTCGACTCAGGCCGCTCGCCGCCCGCCTGCGGTTCGTCGGCCAGGAACGAAAAGGTCCGCTGGCTGTCGTCAACGGGCCTGCGGCCTCGGCGGGGTTTTTTCCCGGAGGCCAGTTCCTGCCGGATTGGATCCTGCTGCATCGCGCCGCGGCGGTCCCGCCGGCTGCCATGCCGTTGGGCCACGCTGCGAGCCTGGTCCCGCGCCGCTGGATCGTGCCGCAGGATTGCGAAGCGGGCCTTGGCCTCGCGGAGGGCTGCTGCATGGTCGACGATCGGTTCGGGATAGTCGCGGCCGATCAGGCAGCCAGCCGCCTGCTGGACCCCGGTCGGCATGGTCCAGGGCCGGTGGACGTACTGATCCGGCAGGCCGGCGAGTTCGGGCAGCCAGCGGCGGATGAACACGCCCCGGGGGTCCTGTTCGATCGCCTGCTTGTCGGGGTTGTAGATCCGCAGCGTGTTGATGCCGGTGGTTCCGCTTTGCATCTGCAGCTGCGACCAGTGGATGCCCGGCTCGAAGTCGAGAAATTGCCTGGCCAGATGCAGCCCTGTCGGCCGCCAATGCAGCCAGAGGGAATAACTGGCAAACGATACGAGCAGGGCCCGCATCCGAAAGGTCAGCCAGCCGGTTGCCAGCAGGCTTCGCATGCAGGCATCGACCAGCGGATAACCGGTCTGGCCCCGTGCCCAGGCGTCGAACCGCTGCTGCGAAAACTCCCCTTCCCTCAGGCCGTCGGCGGCCCGCCACATGTTGGCCCGCTCGATCGCCGGCTCCTCCTCCAGCTTCTGCATGAAATGGCAGTGCCAGTGCAGCCGCGACTGCATCGCTTTGAGACTCCGTTGCCAGGCCCGCAGTCCGAACCGGTCGCGGCGATCGGCTGCCGCTGCCAGTGACGCCTTCACCTCCAGCCGCCTCGCCTCGCTGGCCTGCCAGACCCGCCGAATCGACAGCGAGCCGAAGGCGAGATGGGCCGACAGCCGCGAACAGGCGGTCGCCGCGGTGACCGGCGAGGAGATCCCACCGGAATAGAACCGCCCGCGGTGGCTGAGAAAGTCGTCAAGCACCGCGGCGGCCCGCCGCTCACCGCCCGGCTGGCGGTCGAGAAAATCGGCCGGCTGGCCGAGATCACCCGGCCCCAGCAGGCCGGCAGTCGGCAGCCGCCGCAGGCTGTCAGCTGCCCGGTTTCCAGCCAGCGGCCGCACCACCACCTGCGGGCTTTGCATGCGAGCTTCCCAGAGCCGATTCCAGCCGTTGCGGGATGCCAGCCGCCGCACGACGCCGCTTTGCGGCAGTTCGACAAAACGCACGCCCGCCTCGCGAGCCCAGCGGCGGACCCGGCGGTCGCGGTCGTAGCTGACTCCGCTGCCGGTTTCCTCGTGGGCGAAGAGTTCGACAAAGCCGGTCTCCCGCCGCAGTCCCTCGAGCATCGCCACCGCCTCACCCCGGCGGGTGACCAGCACGATTCCCAGCCGTGCCAGGGCCGGCTCGAGGTCGGTCAGGCACTCTCGCTGAAAAGCGGTGTGGCTCGGGCTCCATTCAGGCTGCCCGAGAATCTCGGGTTCGTAGAGAAAGACGGCCACCACGCCCGCTCCTCGCGACCGCTCCATCGCCGCGGCCAGGGCGGCGTGGTCGGTGACCCGCAGGTCCCTTTTGAGCCAGACGCAAAGGGGGGGCGGTGTGGGTGGCAAGGTCGGGCCGAACGGTTTGGTGGATCGTGTCGCGACAGCCGTTTACTGTAGTCAGCGGCCGCGAGGGCGACCGAGCCGGACGCAGCTCTCGAGGGTCGATCGCGGCCGGCGGTCGGCGGCTGTGGCGCACGAAACTCGACGGGCCGCCAAAAAACGGGCCAGTACGCTCGGTTCACGAATCGCCTTCGCGGCGGGAATCGATGATGATCGTGACCGGCCCGTCGTTGACGAGGCTGACTGCCATCTCGGCGGCGAAGGTGCCCCTGGCAGGCGGACGACCGTGGGCCTTGTGAAGCTCCTCGAGAAACCGCTCGTAGAGCGGGATCGCCTCGTCGGGCCTGGCCGCCGCGAGAAAGCTCGGCCGGTTGCCTTTTTTCGTGCTGGCATGCAGCGTGAACTGGCTGACGACGAGCAGCTCGCCGTCGATCTCGGCGAGGCTGCGGTTCATCCGCTGCTGAGGATCGGCGAAGATCCGCATGCCCACGATCTTGCCGGCCAGCCAGGCGGCATCCTCGACGGTATCCCCCTGCTCCACGCCCACGAGCACCAGCAGTCCGCGGCCGATTGCGGCGGTCTGGCAGCCTTCGATCTCCACGCTCGCCCGGCTGACCCGTTGAATCACCGCCCGCATCGGATCAGCCCCGCAGACGACGACGGATCTCGGCCAGCCGCTCGGCAAGCTCCCGCTCGAGGCCGCGATCGGTCGGCTCGTAATAGGTCCGCTCCACACCGAGATAGTCCTGGGCCGCGATGCCGGCGGGGGCGTCGTGGGCATACTCGTAGCCCTCGCCATGGCCAAGCCGCTTGGCTCCGGCGTAGTGGCGGTCCTGCAGGTGCCGCGGCACGGGGATCACTTCCTGCTCGCGGACATCCTTTCGGGCCGCGGCGATCGCCAGTGTGCAGGCGTTGCTCTTGGGTGCCAGCGCCAGGTACGTCACCGCCTGAGCCAAGGTGAGCTGGCACTCCGGCAGGCCCACGAACTGCGTGGCCTGCATCGCCGCGGTGGCCACGAGCAGGGCCCGCGGATCGGCGTTGCCGATGTCCTCGCTGGCCAGGATCACCAGGCGGCGGGCGAGAAAAAGCGGATCTTCCCCTCCCTCGAGCATCCTCGCGAGCCAGTAGAGGCCCGCATCGGCATCGCTGCCGCGAACGCTCTTGATCAGGGCACTCGCGCAGTCGTAGTGGGTGTCGCCGGCGTCGTAGACCATCGCCTTGCGTTGCACGCTCTCGCGAGCCAGCTCGAGCGTAAACTCCAGCGGCCGCTCTCTGGCCGAGAGCACCCCCACCTCCAGGCCCCCGAGGGCACGCCGGGCGTCGCCATCGCAGGTCTCCACGAGAAACTCGGCCGCCGCTTCGGTGAGCCTCACCTGCTCGCCGCCAAGGCCGTGGTCGCGGTCGGCCACCGCTCGCTTGAGGATCTCCAGAATTTCGGGGTGGCCGAGGGCCTTGAGTTCGAAAATCCGGCTGCGGCTGACGAGCGCCGAGGTGAGGGCGAAGAAGGGATTGTGGGTCGTGGCCCCGACCAAGGCGATCACGCCACTCTCCACGTCTGGCAGGAGCACATCCTGCTGGGCCTTGTTGAAGCGGTGGATCTCGTCGATGAACAGGCATGTCTTCTGGCCGTCGTCCTCGAGCCGGCGGCGGGCCGCCTCGAGCACCTCGCGGAGTTCCTTGACGCCCGAAGCGGTGGCGGAGATCTCCACAAAGCGACGGGCCGTTTCGGTGGCCACAATCTCGGCGAGGGTCGTTTTGCCGACCCCCGGGGGGCCGTAGAGAATCACCGAGCCGAGCCGGTCGGCCTCGATCAGCCGCCGCAGCAGTTTCCCCTCGCCGACGACGTGTTCCTGGCCGACATAGTCGGCGAGCCGCCGCGGCCGCATCCTCGCCGCGAGGGGTGCGGCGCCGGCGAGATTTCTGGCTCGGGAGGCGGCAAACAGATCGGGCATCAGACCCGCTCGAGCTTCGTGACCCGCCCGGTGGCCACCCACTCGGCGACATAGAGATCGCCCTCAGGGGTGAAGCAGGCATCGTGGGGATGAACGAACTCACCGTCGAGCCACTTCTGGGGCTGTCCGCGAAGATTCTTGATGGAGTCGAGCCGCTCGACGGCCCGGCCGAGTTGCACGATCGGCTCGTAGGCTTCGTTGAGGAGAGTCACGCAGGCCTTCAGCTCCGGCACCACGAGCAGGTTCTTCCAGGTGTCGATGTTGGCCGGCAGGCCGAATCCGGAGATCGTGGCCTGGTAGCTGCCGTCGATCCCGAAGACCTGCAGCGTGTTATGGGCCCGGTCGGTGACCACGATCCGCGGCTCGCGGGCCGAGCCGTCGGCAGCCGGGCGACGGTCGATCCACAGGCCATGGGGCGTGTTGAATTTGCCCTCGCCTTTGCCCGGGCCGCCAAAGCAGCTCTGCCAGGCCGCGGCGGTGTCGTAGCGGTGGATGCGAAAGGAGCCGTAGCCGTCGGCCAGGAGAAAACCGGGGCCGCCGGGGTCGTCCGGCTCGAGGAAGGCAAAGTTGGTCGGCAGAAAGCCCTGGCGGCTCCAGTTGCGGCTGGTCGAGACATTTTCCCCTTCGGCATACACGCCCGACTCCATCGGGGCCTTGCGATACCAGACGATCTCGCCCTCGGGCGTGAGCTTGGCGAAGGCCTTCACCTGCTGGTAGCCGCAGACGTAGAGGAAGTCTTGCGTGCCCTCGCGGCGGACCTCGATTCCGTGGCCACCCCCCTGGAACTCACTGCCGAAGGCACGCATGAACTTCCCGGCGGGATCGAAGACGAAGATCGCCGGATGGTCTTTCTGGTTCTTGTGGCCCTCGTGGATCACGTAGAGATTGCCGGCCGAATCGACCGCCACATTGTGGGTCGTCTGCCAGCTGAAGCGGTCGGGCAGCTGCGGGAAGTGGTGCTTCACGCGGAAGGTCTGCCCCTCCTCGCCGAGGATCGTCTCCCCGCCGACACGGCGGACTCGCCCGCGGGCGGGTGTGGCGGCGGTGAGGGCCGAGCCGGCCACTGCAGCCGTGAAGACACGACGGGAAAGAAGGTCCATCTGAAGATCCTTGTCGGGAGTTGGCGAGGTTACGCTGGAGTCTACCGGCGGCCGACTGCAGCCGCCACGCGGTATCATGCCGCCGGCTGCCTGCCAACCGGCTGGAAACTTCCCGCCCACCACACGCCGACCACCGCCTGCCGTATGGGATTCCGTTCGCTTCGCGACTGCTGCCAGGCCCTCCGGGCAGAGGGCGAACTCGTCGAGATCGACCACCCCGTCGATCCTCATCTCGAGATCGCCGAGATTCAGCGACGGCTGTTTCGCGCGGGTGGCCCCGCGGTGCTTTTCACGAAACCGAAGGGCACGGCCTTTCCGGTGCTCGTCAATCTCTATGGTACCAAGCGGCGAATCGAGCGGATCTTCACCGACACCCTCGAGCGTGTGAAGCGGCTTGTGGAACTGAAGGTCGACCCGACACAGGCTGCCGCCAAGCCTTGGCGATACTGGCGGGCACCTCTCGATGCGATCTCGATGCTGCCCAGGCGGGTGACCCGCGGGGCCGTCACAGCCCACCGCACCACGATCTCGCGTCTGCCGGCGGTGACCGCCTGGCCGGGTGATGGCGGGCCCTTCGTGACCCTTCCGGCGGTCTATACCGAAGACCCCGACCAGCCGGGACCGCAGCGAAGCAACCTCGGGATGTACCGGGTGCAGCTCTCAGGCAACGACTATCAGCCCGATGAGGAGATCGGCCTGCATTACCAGCTCCACCGTGGGATCGGCGTGCACCATGCCGCAGCGATCCGCCGCGGTGAGCCACTGGAGGTGGCGGTCTTCGTGGGCGGCTCACCGGCGATGGCACCCGCCGCGGTGATGCCGCTGCCAGAGGGCCTCTCCGAGCTGACCTTCGCCGGCGTGCTCGCCGGCCACCGGATTCCGATGCTCCGGCGCGGCGGCCGGCCGGGCATCTATGCCGACGCCGACTTCGTGATCGAGGGCACCGTGGTGCCTGGGGCCACCAAGCCAGAGGGCCCCTTTGGCGACCATCTCGGCTACTACGCCAAACGGCATGCGTTTCCGGTGATGCGGGTCCGGAATGTCTGGCACCGCGAGGGGGCGATCTGGCCGGTGACCGTCGTTGGCCGCCCGCCGCAGGAAGACACGCTCTTCGGCTGGCTGGTCCACGAACTGACCGGGCCGGTGATTCCCACGGTGCTGCCGGGGGTCCGCAGTGTGCATGCGGTCGATGCCTCTGGCGTGCACCCGCTGCTGCTGGCGGTGGGTAGCGAGCGGTATCTCCCCTGGCAGAAGACCTCACGGCCTGCGGAACTTCTCACCCAGGCCTCGGCGATTCTCGGCCAGGGGCAGCTCTCCCTGGCAAAATATCTCTTCATCGTGGCCGAGAACGACGCCCCCGGCCTCGACGCGGACGACATCGAGGGCATCTTCGCCCACCTGCTCGCGCGGGTCGACTGGCGGCGAGACTGCCACTTCCACACCGAAACCACCATCGACACACTCGATTATTCCGGCAGCGGCCTCAACGCCGGCAGCAAGCTGGTGGTCGCCGCTCGGGGGCCGACGGTTCGCGAGCTCCCCCGCGAGCTGCCCGGCGGTATCCCGCTGCCTTCGGGCTTCGCCGACCCGCGGGTCTGTCTGCCGGGGGTGGTGGCGATCCGTGGCCCGCGGATCGAGCCAAGGCCCACGCTCGAGGTCGGTCCGGACGCGGCCGACATGACGGCGATCTGGCGAACCGCGGCGTTGGCGGCATGGTCCGGCGACATCGGCAGACTGACCGCGGCGATCGGACCGGAGCATCCGCTCTCCGCCTGGCCGCTGGTGGTGGTGGTGGACGACCCCGAGTTTGCCGCGGCGTCGCTGGCAAACTTTTTATGGGTCACCTTCACCCGTTCAAACCCTGCCGCCGATGTGCATGGCGTGGGGGAGGCGGTGGTTGACAAGCACTGGGGCTGCCATGGGCCTCTGGTGATCGATGCCCGGCTCAAGCCGCACCATGCGCCGCCGGTCGAGGAAGACCCGGCGGTGACTGCGGCGGTCGACCGGCTATGCATCCGCGGCGGCCCACTGGCGGCCCTGTTTGGCTAGCTGCTTGTGGGGAAAGCCCGACGTCTTGCGGGGAAAGCCCGGCATCGGCTTTCGCCACGCAGGCAAACCCGGGCAATTCACGAGTGGCTCGGCTGTCCCGCGAAACGGCCAGCCGCTTGCGGGACCGTCCTACGGGACGCTCAGCCCTGGATCGACGAGACACGCACCCGGGTGATCAACTCGCGATGACCGGTGCGGCGGCGGTAGTTCTTGCGGCGGCGAAACTTTTGCACGTGGATCTTCTCAGCCTGCCGCACGCCGAGCACTTCGGCGGTTACGCTTGCCCCGTCGACGGCCGGGCGACCGAGGGTGAGTGCACCGCCACGGCTGACCGCGAGCACGCGTTCAAAAACGATCTCGCTGCCAGATGGGGCATGACGGAAATCGACCTCGATCTCCTCGCCCTCCCTGACGGTGATCTGTCGGCCACTGTCGGCAATCACGGCATAGAGCGTGCTCGAGCCCGACATCGAGGCAGCCTCATCAGTGGCGTTGGGTACCATCAAAACTTTCTCACACTCACGAAAACAAGAAATATTCAACGACGCGTCGAGATTACCACACCCCACCCCCCAAAAAAATGGGGACGGGAGCGATTTACAGGGACGGGAGCGATTGAGCGGCCGCCCAAAGGGCGGACCGGGTCGGAAAA
>CAZRKH010000043.1:0-16849 GCA_964600785.1 uncultured Chitinophagaceae bacterium | reverse complement strand
TGGGGCTGGGGCTGGGGCTGGGAAGGTGCCGGCGGCCGCGGGGCACCCGGCGGCTGGGGCAGCACGCCCCCGGGCACCACCGGCGGCTGCGGCGTCTTTCGCTGTCCGCTGCCGAAGGGGTTGAGTTCGTCGGCGAAAGGATCCTGCTCGGGGATGCCGCCCGGCTGGCGGGCCACGGCGTCACCTCCCGCCATCGCGGCCAGCACAAGCCCGACCGCGACGAAGCCGATCCGTGGCGGCATCGCAGGCATGACGGAGGGCATCGTCGGCATCGCTCGCGTGGTGGCTCGGAAACGGCCGGCGGCGGCGGAGCCGGCATCGCGATCGTTCGTACTTCTGGCTTTGTGAACCATCTTCGGCTTCGGCTGGCGGGCTGGTTGACTGCGATCACGCCGCCGGGCCCCGCCGGCACGACCGTTCCCTACAACCGTTGCAACCCTCAGGCCCGGCCCTCGGCGGTGGCGATCAGGCCGCCGAGCCGCTCCTCGATCCCCTCGCGAATCCTGCCGGCGAACATCGCGGCCATGCCGGGTAGGTTGATGCTCACGAGCAGTTCCTTCTCGGCGACCTCGATGCCGCCGTCGAAGGCCATTCCCATCACGCTGAAGTGCACCTTGAGCCGCTCGCCCTCCCAGGTCGCCTCGATCGGCCCGACAGCCGAGGCGTATTCCTCGCGGGCCTTGACGAGCGCTTCGTCGAGCCGCGCCCGCATCGCCTCGCGGGGCATGTCATAAGGAAGCCGAACCTCGATCGTCTTCATGGGAATCCCTCCAGGATGCCAGCGTCCGAACCTTCGCGGCCTCAACCGTGCCGTTTCTGCCCCCAGAGCATACGGCGGATCGCACGGCGATGACATCGGCGGCGATCTCCGCCGCCGCGGCGAGGTCTTCCGCGGAGAGCCGGCCGGCGAGCACGAAGGCCATGCCCGCGGCGGTCGCTGCCGCCCGCCAGCGGGAGAGTTCCGCCGGCGTGCGGCAGTCGAGGGTCGATCCGGCCGACTTGTCGAAGGTGTCGACGAGCACGGCCCGGCAGCCGAGCGGCCCGGCCGCCGCGAGGATCTCCTCCGCCGGCGGCGTCTCGGGGGCGTCGGCGTAGATCACCGCCACCGGCCCGACCCCCGCGGGCAGGCACTCCAGGCTCCCGTAGACCGCCGCAAGATCCGTCCGCCAGTCGCGACCGGCCATCCCGGCCAGGCCGACCTTGATCGCCGCCGGGCCCGGACAGTCACCGAGCAGGCGGCCGACTGCGGCGATATGGTCGATGATCGCCCGCGGGCCCTCGCGTAACTCGCCGCAGGCCATCGTCCAGGGGAGGCATCCCTCGGCCGCGGCGGCCACCGCCAGGCAGGCGTCGGGTGTGGGCCGGCCGAGCGAGCCGGCCCGCGGCTCCTTGACGTCGATGATGTCGGCCCCCCCTTCGATCGCGGCGGCCGCCTCGCGGGCATCCCGCACGCTTACCAGCAGCCCCCGCAGCCGGGATGTCGCGAGGAGAGTCGCCGCCCTCCGAGCCCCGCTCACGCCGCGCCTCCCCGGCTACCGGCCGCACGCTTCATCTCCACCAGACGCCGGGTGAGCCGCTCGACGAAGTCCGGAGAGAGCGGCTCACACCACAGGCCGTCGAAGACGACATACCCGTCCGACCAGGTTCCCCAGGGGGTGAAGGTCGGCCGTCGACGCCAATCGATCGCCCGCTCCGCCAGCCGCATCACCAGCGTGCCACGGCGACGGGCGGCGGGAGGATGGAGGTGGTCGTGGCCCGCGGCATGATTGCCGTCGCAGCCGCCGCCGTGGGCCGGCCGACGGATATCGGTGGCGCCGAGAAAAAAACACTCCACAAGATCGATCGGAAGCTCCTCGCTATCCCGCAGCCGCAGCCGCACGACGAGCATGCCGTCGCGATAGGCGAGCCGCGGTCGCGAGGCGGCCATCGCGATGCCCGCCATGCCCAGGCTCGTGGTGGCGGCGACCGCCAGCAACACGCCGAATCCCAGCGGAGTGAACCCCGTGGCTGCCACGGCCGCCGCGACAGCCGCAAGCACGAGCCCCTCGGCCACCGCGGCTACCACCAGCGGACGCATGTTGCCGCGCAGCCAAACCTCTCCGGCGGACTGCCGGAAGGCGGGCTCGGCGGCGGTGCCAGAGGGGGATGCCATCATCGTGGCTTTCATGTTGGGCTTCCCTGTTCTACATTCTTCGCCGACGGAGCCACCACCGGCAGCACTTCGAATCGAGCAATAGAGACGGCCACGACGCCGGGACCGACATGGAGCCCTCGACCGACACCCGGCACGACGCCGGGTCGAGCAGCCGGTCGTCGCGTGGCGTGATGGCCGGTTTGCTGGGATTTGTGGGGCTCTATGCGGTGTGCGCCGTGCTCGGCTACCCGCAGTATGGTCGGGACCTGGTCGTGGCGGAACATGCTGGGCACGCCGACCATGACGGCCATGCCGATCATGCCGATCATGCCGATCATGCCGAGGAGCATGCCGACCACGCCGGCCACGCCGAGACCGATGCCCTCGCCCCGCCCATCTGGACGGTGACGCCTTTCCTCCTGCTGCTCGGGGCGATCGCGGTGCTGCCGCTTATTCCCCCGATCGAGCACTGGTGGGAGGAGAATGCCAACCGGCTGCTGGTGGCGGTCAGCCTGGCGGCGGTCACGCTCGCCTATTACGGCCTGCTGCACCCCCATCCGGTCGATCTCCACTTCCCGGCCCACTCGGTGACCGAGCCGGCGGTCGGGGGCATCTCCTGGGGCCTCGTGGGCACGGTGCTCGCCAACGCCCTGCTGGCGGAATATGTGCCCTTCATCATGCTTTTGTTCTCACTGTACTGCGTCTCCGGCGGCGTGCGGATCGAGGGCGACCTGGCCGCCACACCCTCCACCAACACCGCCTTCCTCACGGTCGGCGGCCTGCTGGCGAGTTTCATCGGCACCACCGGCGCGGCCATGCTCCTGATCCGTCCGCTCCTGGAAACCAACAACGAGCGGCGGCACGTGGCGCACACCGTCGTGTTCTTCATTTTCGTGGTCTGCAACTGCGGCGGCTGCCTGCTGCCGATCGGCGACCCGCCGCTGTTCCTTGGCTACCTGCAGGGGGTCGACTTCTTCTGGACCCTCTCGCTGTGGCCGGAATGGGCCGTGACCAATCTCATACTGCTGGCGATCTATTGGGCCTGGGACCGCTTCGTGTCCTTCCCGCAGGAACGGTCCGCCGACGTAAAGCTCGACCGCGAGCGGACGGTGCCCCTGCGAATCCGCGGCCTCTGGCCGAATGCCCCCCTGCTTGCAGGCGTGATCGCGGCGGTGGCCTTCCTCGATCCGTCCAAGGCGGTGCCCGGCACCGACTGGCACCCCTGGATCTTTCTCCGCGAGGCGGTGCTGGGGGGAATTGTGGCGGTTTCTCTGCTGCTCGGCTCGGAGAATGTGCGAAGAGCCAATGGCTTCACCTACGCGGCGATCCTGGAGGTGGCGGCGCTGTTCGTGGGCATTTTCGTCTGCATGCAGCCGGCCCTGGCAATCCTCGGCGAGCGAGGCTCGAGCCTCGGCATCGACTCGCCGCGAGCCTTCTTCTGGATCACGGGGCTGCTCTCGAGCGTGCTCGACAACGCGCCCACCTACCTCGTCTTTTTCCGCACCGCCCAAACCCTGCCGAGTGAATCGGCGGTGATCGCGGGGGTCGAAGTGAACCGACTGGCGGGGATCAGCCTGGGGGCGGTATTCTTGGGGGCGATGACCTACATCGGGAACGGACCCAACTTCATGGTCAAGGCGATCGCGGAGAAATCAGGCGTTCGCATGCCGAGTTTTTTCGGCTACGTGGCCTACAGCGGGGGCGTACTCCTGCCGGTGTTCGTGGTTGTATCGCTCCTGTTTCTCTGATCTCTTCCGAAGGGACCGGCCGATGCCCCCGCCCCGCCCGCGAGGGAAAGGCCGCCCCCGCAGGCCTGCCATGGCTCGAGCCAGCTACCAGCACATCACCACCCAAGGCGGGCTCGACCGGCTGGTCGACTCCCTCGCCGAAAAGCCACACCTCGCCTTCGACACCGAGTTTGTCTCCGAACACACCTACCGCAGCCAGCTGTGCCTGATCCAGGTCGCCGCCCCGGAGACCCTGGCGGTGATCGACACGCTTGCGGTGAGCGAGCTCGAGCCTTTCTGGGAGCTGGTCGCCGAGAAGGACCGAACGACGATCGTGCATGCCGGCCGCGAGGAACTCGGCTTCATCCTGCACGCGATCGGTCGCTCACCTGCCAACCTCTTCGACGTGCAGATCGCCGCGGGCCTGGTCGACCATGATTTTCCCGCCGGCTACTCGGCCCTCGTCCGCCGGCTCGTCGGCGCCGCCACCAGCAAGGGCGAAACCCGTACCGACTGGCGGAAGCGTCCGCTCACCGAGTCGCAACTGGAATATGCCCTCGATGATGTTCGCTACCTCGAGAAGATGTGGCAGCTGCTCGACGAGAGGCTTGCCAAACTGGGCCGCGACGCCTGGATGGCAGCCGAGATGGCCTCCTGGCAGGAGACGGTGGCGGAATCCTTCCAGCGGAAGCGGTGGCGGCGGGTCTCGGGGCTCAACGGCCTCTCCCGGCGGGAACTGGCGGTGGCCCGCGAGCTGTGGCACTGGCGCGACGCTCTGGCCGAGGAGCGGAACATGCCGCCCAAGCGGGTGCTTCGTGACGACCTGCTCGTGGAACTCGCCAAGCGGAAGAGCGCCGACGAGCGGCAGATCAAGGCGATCCGCGGCATGCAGCGGAGCGACTTTCGCCACATCATCAAAGGCATCGCCGCGGCGATCGAGCGGGGGCTCGAGGTTCCCGAGAACGAACTGCCTGGCGGCGAGCGGCACCGGGCTCCGCCGCAGCAACTGACCATGCTCGGGCAGTTTCTGGCCACGGCGATCGCCGGACTCTGCCGGCAGATGAGCATCGCGCCTTCGCTGGTGGGCACCGCCTCGGACATGCGGGACCTGCTGGCCTACAAGCTCGGCTACAGCCAGGGCGACGAGGTGCCGCTGCTGGCGACCGGCTGGCGGGCGGAGCTGGTGGGGGGTATTGTCGACGATCTGCTCGAGGGCCGCGCGTCGCTGCGGATCGACGACCCCCGCTCGAGCGATCCGCTGGTCATCGAACGCGACCATTCGCGACGGCGTCTCGACGAATCACCGTGACAAAGTGAAAGTTGCGGTCGAGCACGGCCGACACCGGCCACGGCCAATACTCAAGCCGGTCACGCCGCCAGACGACCCGCGCTTCGAGCCTCTCGAAAACCTGGTCCCACTCCACGGCCGAGAGGAAGTTGTACGGCATCGGCACCCCCGACCCAACGTTGCCGATCCAGTCGAGCAGGGCCAGCCATTTCCGCTCCCAACGGCCCTCGACGACATGATCCTTGATGACCACCAACTGTCTCGCCACCCGCAGCGCCTCAGCGAGAATCTGCCCCGGATCGGTGGTGTGGTGCAGCATGTCGGCGGCGAGCACCGCGTCGAACGAGCCGTCGGCAAACGGAAGCGAACGTCCGTCGTATTCACGGACTGCGATCTGACAGGCCGGCGGGACGACCACTTCCAGCCCCTCGATCACGAGCCCTGCCCGCCGCGCGAGGAGCAGACCGGCAAGCTCGCCGTCACCGCAGCCCACGTCGAGCAGACTGCCGATTGATGGCGGCAGACACTCGTCGACCACTTCGGCGATGCCCTCGATCCGACGACGGTTTGCCGCCCCGATCAGCCCTCGCATGCGGCCCCCCCACTTCGCAGTTTTTGCAGCGGGCGGAGCGTGGCCGCAAGCAGGCCGCTCGTGGCAAACAGGCCCCGCACCGCCAGCGGCGAGATCCACTTGCAGCGATTGCACGCAGGGCCGTAGCCGAAGTCGGCCACCCGCCGAAAGAACTGATGGTAGCCGGCGTTGTGAACCACGGGAATCAGCTCACCGGCAGCGTCGTGGAAGCGACCATCGCGAATCGTGAAGCGGCTCCGGGCCGCCACGAGCACGAAGTTGTAGCGACTGGGAAGCTCGTGGAATCCGTCCCGGCGAAGCAGGTAGTTGACCACCATCTGATCGGTTGCGAACGTTGTCAGCCTTGCGGTGAGGTTGGCAAATTCCGTGGCGATTTTTCGGAACGTTGCGGCCGGGGCCAGCAGGAAGCCGCCATTGATCTGCGGACGGCCGGCGACCGCCCTTGCCACCGTGTCGCGAACCTGCGGCCGCAGGTCCTGCAGAATCGGCAGCACCTCCTGCAAGGGGAAGGTCCGCTCGTCGCAGACCGCCCGCACCATGCGGCGATCCTCCTCGAAGAGCCGGCTGATGTCGCTTTGGAAGATGAGATCGCCCGAGTCGACCAAGAGCACCTGATCGTGGTCGTCCTCTGCGAGGAAGTCTGCCAGATCGAAATGGCGGACGTTGGTAATGTGCCCCTTGCGGCGACCGTCACGCAGGATCATGCCCTCGCCGGCCACCTTCGCACGCTGTACCGGCGTGAGGCCGTAGTCGAGCACGAGGATATCGACGCCCGCGAGGACCACATTCTCGACCAGCGAAGGATACCAGTGTTCGATGAGAAAGTCGCCGCAGCGGGCATCGCTGGCGGTGGCGATCAGGTGGCGATGGCGAGGTGACGACATCTACGCACGCTCCAGCACGAAGAGGGTGTGCCGCAGGAGCGGCCAGGGTGGCTGGGTTCCGGGATGTCGCTCCAGGCAGCGGGCTTCGAGGCCGGCAGCTTTGAAGAAGGCAAGCCACTCATCGGTTGTGCGAAAGCCGGCACGTTCGTAGGGCATGTCGTGCAGACGGCTGGTAATACGATGCAGTCCCAGAGTGGAGGCATGGCTCCACCAGCGATCGACGTCGTCCTCGAAGACCACCAGTCGACGCCCTACCCGGGCCATCTCCTCGAGCAGCGGTCGCGGCTCGCGGGCGTGGTGAAGGATCACGCTTGCGAGCACCGTGTCGAAGGACGCATCTGCAAAGGGCAGGTGCAGGCCGTCGAATTTCATGACCGGCACGAGCGGCTGAGGCGGGTCGACCACGTCGATACCCACGATCTCGCTGGTCTTCAGCCTGGAAGCCACCTCGCCGTTGAAGCAGCCGACGTCGAGTGTGCGACCGTGGATGTGGGGCTGGAGAATGCGGGCTACCTTCTTGGCCCGCAAAACCTCCAGCCAGCGAACCGTCTTGGCCAACATCGCCCAAGGGCACTCGCGGGATATTCGGGAAACAACCTTCCCTGGCCCGGGGCCGCCCGCCGGACCGTTGCGGTCCTCGTGGGCATCGCATCCCTGCACCGGCCGACCGTGCCGACGGCCGACCGGGAACGCTTGCCGTAGTCTGATCAGCCTACCGCCGGAATCAAGGGCATTGCACCACGCGGAATAACGGCCAGAAACGGACCGCATGCCGCCTTTTTGACGGCGGCCAGTGGCCCAACGATGATGCTTCCACCGGCCGGTCCGGCTCGGCGTCAGGTCGTACGAGCCATCCGAGCGGCGGCCTCACCCTTGACGAACCATCGGCATGCTTGTGGCGGAGAACCAACGGCACGCCACGGCAGGCGACCTGACCGACGAGCGGCCGGTGGTGGTTCCGGAGGAAGGGCTGCCGATGACGGCCTTTGAGCACTACATGCTCCGTGATGACCGTCCCAGCCATCCGATGCACATCGTGGGGCGATTCGATTTCACCGGAGAACCGCCGGCCTCGCTCGATGCCGCCTTCGCCACCCAGCTCGCCCGAGAACCGTTGCTCTCGGCGACCTGCGGGCTGGGTCGTCGCGGGCCATGCTGGCACGCGGCACCACCGCCCAGGGTGACGTTTGGTCCGTCGCCTTTCGATCTGAAGGACGATGATGGCGGACTGGGGTTCGTGCCTTCGCTCGACCCGGCCAACGGGCCGCTTCTGCAGCTGCGGCTGTGGGAGCGACCGGGAGGCTGGTCGCTGGGGATCGCGGTGCATCATGCCGCAGCCGACGGCCTGGGCATTCTCGGATTCTTGGAGCGGGCGTTTGTGCGTGCTGCCGGCCTGACTCCCCGCCGCCGGCGAACCTCGGACCCGCTCGCCCAGCTTGCCATTCGCGGACGCATCGCCACGTCTTGGAGACAGTGGGCTGAGACCTGCCGGCGACTGCCGCCGGGGCTGTGGGGGGTGTTGCAGTATGTCCATCGGCGTGTGGTGGCTCTCGACTTCGCGGGGTCGGAAAATGCCCCGGCCGAGCCGCAGGTTGTCAGCGGCACACTTGCCGAGGCCGCAATCAAGGCGGCCATCGCACGCAGCGGCGTCGCCGGGGCGTCGGTGAACGACCATCTCGTCGCCCGGCTGGTCGAAACGCTCGCCGCCGCCCTCCCCCCGACGGCCCGCGAAGGCCGTTGGATCCGGCTGGCGGTGCCCTGGAGCCTGCGAACCAAGAGCGACCGTCTGCTGCCGGCCTGCAACCGGGTGAGCATGGTCTTCGTCGACCGCAAGCCGCACGGACGGCTTCGCGGACCACGGCTGCTTGCCTCGGTGCGCGACGAGATCGCGCTGATTCGTCGCCACGAGCTGGGTCATATCTTCCCGCTGAGCCTGGAGGCCGGCCGCCGGATACCCTTCGCGATGTCGAGGCCTATCGACGGCCGCCGCCCGCAGTCCACCGCCGTCGTCTCGAATCTGGGATCGTTCTTTCGGCGGTCGCCGCTGGCCGCTGACGATGGTCGGATTTCCATCGGCCCCAGCCGGCTGACCGGCTGGTGGATGACGCCTCCGGTGCGGCCCGGCACCGCGGTGGCGATCGGCACGCATCGTCTTGGCGACCGGCGGACGATCGCGTTGCGTTTTGATCCGATGGCCTGCAGCGCCGAGGCTGCGGGCGGGATACTCGCCGACTACCTCGAGCGACTCGCTCGCTGAGCTATCAATCACCTCCTCACGCGACGCGTATGACCACACTCTTCCCGTTCGACCATTCGCCGCTCTACGAGCCGACGATCCTGGGCATCGCCGTGATCGCGGTGCTCGCACCGCAAGTCGTGCTCGTCTGGACATTCGCGCGGACGGTCAGGCAGCGGCTTGCAGCCACCAGGCTGGCCGATGCTGCAGGCCGACGGGAAGCCGCCAAACAGGTCCCTGCCGAGGTCGTGCTCTGCCTGCGGGGTGCCGACGAGGGACTGGAAGACGTGTTTGCCTCTCTCGCCGCCCAGCAGCACGCGGCCTGGAGGCTGCAGGTGGTCGTTGACAGCCGCGACGACCCCGCCTGGGAGATCGCCGAGCGGTCGATCACGGCCGCTGAAGAAGCGGGCACCGCCAGCTGGTCGGCGGCGACCCTCGAGCCGCTTGCCCAACGGCCTCAGGCAGGATCGCTGAAGTGCGCGTCGCTGCGACAGGCCATCGGGCGGCAGGCAGAATCCACCGAAGTGGTGGCTCTGCTCGATGCCGACACCCGTCCCCCGGCCGAATGGCTGGCCACGCTCGTCGAAGCGGTCCGCCGACCGGGGGTGGGTGCGGTCTCGGGCAATCGCTGGTACGAGCCTGCCGTCGTCACCCCGGCGGCGATGGTGCGGGCCCTTTGGAACGCCGGCGCGGTGGTCCAGATGACCGCCTTCGGTATTCCCTGGGGCGGCAGCCTCGCAATCCGCCGTGAGGCGATCGTGGAGAGCCGGCTGGCCGAGGTCATCGAGCACACGCTCTGTGAAGACACGGCCCTGGCCGAGCCGCTGCGTCGGGCAGGCTGGAAGTACCGCTTTGAGCCGGCGATTTTCTCGATCCAGCACGACGGTGATCTCGCGCTTTTTTCGTTGACGCGGTGGATCGCCCGGCAGCTGCTCACCGCGCGGCTGCACCATCCCGCCTGGCCGCTGGTGCTGACACACGCGGTGAGTTCGTCGCTGGTGCTGGTCGCCTGTCTGGCCGCGGCTCTCGCGGCTGCGATTGACGGCGCCGGGGTCGAGGCTTCCGCCAATCTCGGGCTCTTCGCAGGCTATGAAATCGTGTCCCTTCTGATGGCACTGGCGATTCGCAGGTCGGTGCTCTCGGCGGTGCCGACCGAGCGGCTCCCGGCCCATGTCGGCACCGCGACGGCTCCTGCCTGGCTGGCATGGATCCCGCTCACGCAGTTGGTCTACGCGACCGCGGCGTTGATGGCCGTGGCGGCCCGCTCGGTCGAGTGGCGGGGAATCCGCTATCGCATCGGCCGTGGAGCGGTCTTTCCGATCGAGGAACCGACCCTCCTGCCCACACCGAAGCCGGTTTCGGCCGGAAGGTGAGTTCAGCCGGCGAGTCCGGGCAGGATCTTCTTTCCCTTGCCGGCCGACCTTTCGCCGGCCAGTCCGCCCTCGGCGGATGTGGTGTCATCGACCGCGGCGATGCAGTTCCGCTGGAATCGCAGCAGCCGCTCCGCATCGATCCGCGTGACGCATCCGCTCGCGGGCAGCCCGTCGCGAATCCCCAGTTCGCCATTGATGTCTCCGGCGATCGTCCAGCCCCCGCCACCCGGCCCGAGGCATTCGATTCCCAGCACCCCAGGCGGCGGGACCGCCGGATTACCGGAGAGCATCCGTGCCAAGCCGGCGAGGCCCCGCGGGCCCGCGAGCGAGGCAAACTCACCGAGCATGTCTGCGACCCACAACGACACGTCCGCGGTCGTCTCCCGCCGCTTCCCCCACCGGTCGGCATCACCGAATGCAAGGAAGCGATGGATCATGGCCTCGTCAATTTCCGGGCAGATGATGTCGCCCGCGAATCGACGGGTGTTGGTGGTGTCGAATCGTGGGTCGGTGTGTTCGTAGGCCTCGTAGAGCAGTTTCCCGCCGTAGGCCACCTCTTCGATCGGATTGAGATCCGTCGGCCTGTCGTGGCCGATGAACTCGACCCCGCCGGAGCGAAGGTAGCTGCTCGCGAAATTGATGATTTCACGGATCGTGATCAACCGCTCCGGCGCGAGATGGAAGATGTGCCCCCTGGCTCCCGGACTGCCGAGCAGGCGAGCGGTGACCGCGGCGACCCAGTCCACCGGCACGAGATTCCGCCCTTCCTCGCCGGTCATTGCCAGTCGCAACGAAACCTGGCGGATGCCCCTCTCATCGGCGGGCGAATTGCGGACGATCACCGTCATCAGGTGCAGCATCGCCATCAGCCCGTGATAGGTCGTGGTGGCGCCGCTTACTGAATCACCGACGATCACGGCCGGACGGATGAAGGTGGGATCCCTGAGCCATTCCGCCGACCGCACGAGCGACTCCGCCTCGTGCTTGCTCGCCTCGTAGTCGTTGCGAAACCCGTGGACGTCCGTTGAGGGTCGCTCCTGCACCGGCCCCTCGGCAAGGCCGCAGACATAGGCGGTCGAGACATGCCAGAAATCGTCGATTCCCGTGATCCGCGTCAGCTCCAACAGCGACCGCGTGCCGGCCACATTGGTTCGCCACGGCTCGTCGCCGCGATCGCTGCCGTTGAATTGCAGCGAGGCGGCACTGTGCAGCACCCGGTCACAGGCCCCGCGAACCCATGCCACCGACTCCTCGTCGAGCCCGCACCGCGGAAGGCCCAGGTCGCCCTCGATCACCACCGGCCGTGGCAGCAGGATTCCCCGTTCGGCTTCGTGCCGCTGCAAAATCGTCTCCACCCGCTGCCGCGGCGAGCCGCTTTTCCCGGCACGAACGATCACCGCAAGCCGCGTGCCGGCCTCGAGAAGATCGGCCATCAGGGTTCCACCGAGAAAGCCGGTGGCCCCGGTCATGAGCAGGTAGGGCATAGGTAGGGTTCTTCCCACGAGGTCGCGGCGGCTTGAAAACAAGGCCCGAGAATAAACGCTTTCGCGGGGCTGGAGAATACGCCGGCACTTCAGACCGGGAAGGCCCCGCAGATTTCTGCCGTTACAACCGCTGCCTCGCTCAGGGTCGCCGCCACACGGCGCGGCCTACCCGCCGGCATGCCTCAGCGGAGGGCGGGGGATTCGAACCCCCAACCCCTTTCGGGGCATCTGATTTCGAGTCAGACCGCTGGCCAATTCGCTTGCCCTCCAGCGGACCCAATCGTAGGAACTCCGCGAAGCTCGCTCAAGCAGACCCGTTCCCCCGCCGGCGGCAGATCGACCTCCGGCTCGTGCCGACTGTGCCGACTGCACCCCGAATGCCGACCCCGCGGCGGATACCGGTCGGGAGGGTCGGCCAAGGCGGGCATGAGGATCGGGCCCCCGCCGTGCCGATGCACTCCCAACAGCACCGGGAGAAGACGAGCCGCCGGCCGGCCGGCTCCTTCACCGGAGAGGAGAACGCGATGGCCAAAAACACATGGCGGGTGGTCGCCCGCAACAACGACGGCGAACTGGTGATCCACGACTACGACTCCCCGGAGCCGCTGCTGCGGTCCCACATCCAGATCGGCACCGATGACTGCAGTACCGATCTCGACCTCCGCGGAGCCCCGGTCTTCCGACGGCTCGTCGGCCCGATGCCCGAGGGCAAACACGTCGTGCGGTACGAGACGCCGGAAGTCTTCGAGGAACTCACCCGCGAGTGGTCGCGGCCGAAAACGCCCGCCCGCCGTCGCAGCCGGACAACCTGACCGCCACGACCACGGCCTCGGCCCTGCAGCACGACCGCTACCCGCGGCTACTGCCAGAACTGCCGCAGCCTCTCGAGCATGCCGGTACGTGCGGCCGGCTGCGACTCCGCCTCGGCTTCGGCCTGGGCACGCTGGCGGATCTGGGTCTGTTCGGCGACCGCGATCGCCTTGTCGCTAATGTGGGCTTCGAGAAAGTGCGGCCAGTGGCCGTCGAGCTCGAGCACGGCGGCGCCCACGCGGCCGGCGACGAGGTGGTCGTCGATGAGGGCCAACATCTTCGAGAGCTGCACCCGCTGCGACTCGTCGAAGGCGAGGTCGAAGACTCGGACGTCATCCAGACAGACACTGCCCGGCCCGAGCAGGTCGAGCCGAACACGCAGCGACTCGACCTCGTCGGCGGGAAGCTGATCGACCTGCAGCACCATCTGGGCCCAGGCCGGCTTCAGCGGCATCGCCCCGGACCCCCGCCCGACCGGAGCGTAGCGGTAATACTGCCGGCGGCCCCGCAAACCCTCGACCGCAATCCGCAGCGGCGGCTGCGGCTGGTCCGAATCGATCCGCAGCCAGACCGCCACGCTCAGCCGCCCGGTTCGCGGCGGCGGGAACGGATTGCTCCTGAGCGTCGAGAGACCGTGTTCCGAGGCGAACCGCACCCCCGCGGTGCCGCCATGGCCGGCGGCCGGCTCGAGGGTGCCCCTGGCCTCCTCGACAAGTTCCCAGCCGCTGATCGTGCCCTCGATCACGGGCAGCTCGAAATCAGGGTTATCAAGCACCTCCAGGGGCAGCGGCGTTTCCAACACGCTGCGGCGACGACGAAGGCCCTCGAGCCTCGCGGCGACCTGCCCGCGGAGCTGCTCGCCGAAGATCGCGTCCACCGACTCGACCCTCGCCCCCCGTGCCGCGGTCATCGCCTGCACATCCCAGGGTCCCAGCGGCAGTTCGCGGGGCGAATCCCCTTCGTCGGAGAGGCGGACCGCCGCCACGCAGGGAGTCGGCGATGCGTTGACCAGCTGCACAAGCAGACCACGCGGTCCGTCGGCGGTCCGCACCACCAGCGGCGCCGGCAGACTCTCGACAGTTTCCATCGGCAGCTTCGGCAGCTGCTGCAGGGCCCGGAGCGGATCGGCGTCGTCGGGCGGCTCCCCCACCATCAGGTCGCCGTCGCTGATCGTCTCCACGTCGGCCGCCACCAGCGAGGTCGCCAGGCAGCGGTGGGCATCGATGCCCGTGGCACGTGTGGCAACGACCGCCTTCACGCCGGTGCCCGAACCGCCGGCCGCCAGCGGTGAGGCCGCCACCACCGCCGCCAGGTCGATCTCCCGCGGCCGCCCCACGAGCAGCCCGCCGCGGCGGCGGGCCTTGGATGTCGCCTGCATCACCTCCACCGAGGCGTTGGCCGCCTGCACGCTGCTGGCCTCGACGAGGCCGCCGCCTCCCTCGTGCAGCTTCGGCACCACAAACACCACCCGCGGGTCGGCGGTCATCATCGCCGGATTGAGACCGGCGGCCTCCAGAGGGCCCGCCGGCGTCTCCTCGGGCACCAGCCGCGGCTGGAACCGTGCAGCAAGACTGCCCTCGCTCAACAGCGTCGTGGGTGCGATCCGCAGATCGGCCGCCAGGCCCGCGGCAGCCATACGATCAGCGAGACGGCGGCAGACCGCGGCAATCTGCCCCGCCCGCCATTCCAGCCACGGTTCCCGAAAGGGCCCTGCGACGAGGGCCGCCCTGCGGGCAAACCGCTCCTGGCCCTGCATCGGCATCTCGATGCCCGTTTCCTCGACGAAGCGGCGGATTGTGGAATCGTCGAGCGGGGCGGCAATCCCCGGCAGATGAAACCACCCATCATGCGGGCATTCCAGGGCCACCGCCCGCACTGCCCTCTCGCCGCGGAGCCGCCCGGCAAGTTCGGCGATGAGATCCTCCAAGGCCTGCTGGACACGCGGGTCGAGGGGGTTGTAGCGAACGCGGCCCTTGCCGGAAACGGGCCGCCCATCGACCCCGATGCACTCGATCCCCTCGGCATCCGCTCCGCCACGTGCAAGAACCGCCTCGAGCTGCGGCAGCGGCCCGGCACACTCCACCGCCGGCACAAACCCCAGCCCTTCCCGGGTGAGCACCCGGCAGAGCAGCCCAACGACATCTTTTGCCTCGCTATCGCGGCCGGCCTGCGAGAGCCGGCCGTTGTCCCACAGCAGTCCGCCCGGAGCCGAGGGCCAGGCCGGCGTGCCGCCTTTGTAGATCGTCACAACCGCCGCATCGGCACCGCGATGACGGGTGAGTTCGGCCAGCCGGCGTGCCCCATCGAGCAGCCCCGCCCAGCCGGTGAGGGCCGTGCCGGAGGCCTCGTCGATCTCGCCGCTGCTGCCAAACCTGGCGAAGTCGGGCGAGTCGAGATAGGCCTCGTATCCCTTGCGGGCCTCGGCAGCCAGCGGGCTTTCGACGAGCTCGCGAGGCGGGAGCGATTCCGGCCCGGCACGCACCCGCAGCCGCGTCACGGCCGCCTCCTCTTCCCGCGAGAGATTGGCAAGCACCACCAAGGGGGTTTTGGTTCGCGGCCAAAACACCTGGCGGTAGCGGCCGACCCTCGGCGGGGCATCCGTGGGGCCGTAGGCATCGGCCCGCGAGTCGTAGCCGCCCCCCCACAGCCGTCGCGGCACGACGCCCGAGGCGGTCGGCTCGATCACACAGACCGCCACCGAGGCATCGCGGTCCTGGGGGTAGTCGACCTCGATCAGATGGGGCCGGCCGGGCTCGGCCACCGGCACGACGATCGCCTCCCAGAGCGGCTCGCCGACCTGCGGCGAGGCGGGCAGCCGCATCGCCGGCCCGATCGCATGGCTGGCGAGTTCGCCGTGGCCGCTGGGCAGCGGGCCACTGAACCGCGGCATGAAAGCATCGAGCCCTCGCCTCGCCGCCGGCCCACCCCAAGGCAGCACCGGCCGCCGCGGCCGCTCGCCGGAGAAGCCCGGCAGCCTGTTCACGCCGGAGAGCCGGGAGAGCGAATCGACCGACGGCACGCCGATCGAAGGCACCGAGCCACTCAGGCCTGGCAGCCGCCTCAGCCGATCAAAGAGCCGCGGATTGCCGGGGTCAAACTCGTAGACAACTTCCCAGCTCGACGATTCGTCGGCCGCGGGCCGCCGCCGCGGCGTGGCGGCCACCGTCACCAACTGGATCGTCCGCTCGGCCACCGAGCGGGCCCACCGCAGGCTGCCGGTCTCGACGACCTCGCAGCGAAGATCGTAGGCCCCTTCGTCCTGCGGGAGCTTCAGCGGCAGCCGCAGCGGCCCAAAGCCCCGCAGCACGCGGCCGTCGGAGGCTGTGGCAAGTTCGCCTGCCGGCTCCATCTGCAGCCGGCGGGTGACGATCGGTTCGTCGCTGCCGGAGGCAACCAGCGAGAGCGTCATTTCCAGCCCGCTGGCGGCATCCGCGCGTTCGGGGAGCACGGCCCCCACTTCCAGCTGCAGGGTGCTGCCGGCCTGATGGACCGTGGAGCCGAGCGGCCGGCCGTCGGCCAGCCTGGCGGCCATCCAATCGCCGGGAGCCCGGTTCACCGAGAGCCGGTTGCCGTGGCTGTCGAGAGCCTGCTGGCTGCCGGTGACCGCGAGGTCGGCGATCCGCTCGACCAGCCGCACCCGCTTCCCGTCGCCCCGACCGACCAGTTCCACCACGAGGGCCTTGTCGTGCCAGTCGCTGAGCTTGAGATCGAAGCCGTCAAAACCCCTCCGCCGGCCCGAGTCAAACCGCACCCCTCCGGGCTCACGGCGGAGTCCTTCGGCCGGATCGGCCTCCGGGCAGAGCGAGCGGACCGCGACGAGGCTCGCCGCCGCCGGGCTTTCAGTTGCCGCGGCTGACTCACCCCCGGCGAGCTGCTCCTCGCTCACACCGTCGTCCACGACGCGGATCAGCCCCGACCAGGCGACCTCCCGTCCGCCGCCCCAGGCCACGCGGAGGGTGAGCGGAGGCGTCTCGTCCCCGGCTTGCTCCGCCGAGGCCAGCGGGGCAGACGCCGCAGCCCACACCGCGAGGCCGAGAGCGGCAGCCACCGCGGAACCGCGAGAGAGCGACAGCTTCGAGAGGCCTCCGTCAGGGGTGGTCCCGCGGTCGAGCATGGGTGGGTGGTGGGGGCGGCTGAGGGCGTGGAGGTCGGTCGTTGGGCGGCGGATGGTAGCGACCACCCCGGCCCCGTGGCAAAGCCGCTTTCACCGCAAAAAACGGCCTGTAGACCGGTTGCGCTGCAACCGGCTGCCGGCTGCCGGTGTGGGCCGCACCGGCCTACTACGAGCCGAACCGGCGTGTAGGCCGGGTGCGCTGCAACC
>CAZRKH010000042.1:0-14725 GCA_964600785.1 uncultured Chitinophagaceae bacterium | reverse complement strand
CGCCCGCCATGTGCCACCTCCTTGCAGGAAAAACGGGATCCTGCGAGGAATGTAGGACAGACCGGCGGAGGGCGCAATAGCTGCCAACGAACTTCTGCCTCAGGACACTAGGCATCCGCCTCCCCCGAGCCGCGAGGAAGAGCCTTTCACGGCTCTGTCCACTCGAGCAACACCCCCTGGAACGCACTCGGGCAGGAGGCGGGCGTGGGCGGTATTCGCCGCGGCGGGATCGATCAGGCCGCGGCGGCCTGCCGGTTGTGATGGGCGGTCGCCTCGAGCAGCAGGCAGCCCTCGAGCAGCTCCGCCCGGCCGGGGGCACCGACCGCCGCGGTGGGGCAGGCAATCAGGCCATTGAGCCGGTCCCATTCGTGGCGGATCGCATGGGGCAGCGAGCAGGCGCTGACGTTGCCGGTGTGGCGGGTCAGGCCGTTGACCAGTTCCGCCTCGATGCCGAGGCCCTCGAGCTGCATGCCGGTGAAGCGGACGATGCCCGCCCCGGCCTGGTGCGGCACCACAAACCGCAGCCGCTCACCCTCGATCCCCTCCGCCTCGAGGGCCGATGAGACCGCCGCCGACATCGCCCGCGGGGCCGCCTCGGCAATGCCCATCCCGTCGATCGAGTAGACAAGCCGCTCGCCGGCCGTCTCGCGGCCGCCGTCGGGCCGCGGGGCCGGCACCCCTTCGCGGCGATGGAAGTTGAAGAACGGCCGCTCGGCCGGCTGCCGCCGGGCGGCGGCGTGGAGCAGTTCGAAGTGCACCGGATGCCGGCGGCTGGCGAGCGGCGCGACGAGCGTGGCCGAGGCCATGTCGCCGAAAAGACCGCCGGTCTGGCCGCAGCCGTAGTCGGTGATCCGGCTGATGCGGTTGGCGACCACCACCAAGACAAACTCCTCGTCGGCCAGGCCCAGCCGCGGCGCCCAGCGACGCTGCACCACTTCGAGGGCCCGGCTGTATCCGCAGCAGAACCAGTTGAGCCCGATCGTGCGGGCGGAGAGACCCAGCCGGCGGCTGACCCCGCGGGCAAGTTCGCCCGGCCGCTCCCGGCGGGCCGCCTCGGGCGTCAGCTGCCGCCAGGCGACCGGCGGAGGAATCAACGAGGGCGAAACGACGACGAGGCCGCGGCAGTCGGCCAGGTCACAGCCGGTCTCGCGTTTCAGTTGCCCCACGGCCTTCACGGCCATCTCCAGTTCGTCGTCGAATGAGACGCGGCGGGACTCGATCCCGGTGTGCCGGGAAAACTTCCTCGGCATCGACTCGGCAAACCAGGCATTGGGAATCGGGCAGGTGGGCTCGTGGATCGCGATCGACGCGATGCCAAGGCGGCTGGTCGAGACGGGCGGCACAGGTCTGCTCCGTGCAGGCGGAAACGGGTTCTTCCGGAATCCGAGCCGGCCACCGGCCGACCCTCTCAGCCAGGATAGTTGCAGACGCCGACGGCGGGGGCCAGCCGAAAAAACCTGAAAAAACCGGCATTTTCAGCGGTTTTCCAAGGTGGCGCAGACTTCACGGATGCCGGCGGCCGCCGCGTCGCAGAGGCGGTCGATCTCCGCGGGGCCCACGCACAGCGGCGGCATGATCACCACCACATCGCCCAGCGGCCGCAGCAGGGCACCGTGCTTCCTGGCCGCCTGGCAGGCTCGCATGCCGATCGCCTCGGCCGGGTCGAAGCGGGTGCCGGTGGACGGGTCGGCGGCCAGTTCGATCCCCGCGGCGAGCCCGCGGCTGCGGGCGTCGGCCACGTGGGGCATGCCGCAAAACTCCTCGAGCCGCGATTCGAGCCGCTCGATCGCCGGCCGCATCCGCTCGAGCACCCGCTCCTCCTCGAAGATCGCGAGTGACTCCAGGGCCACCGCCGCGGCCAGCGGGTTGCCACCGTAGGTGTGGCCGTGGAAAAAGGTGCGACGCTCGGCATGAGTGCCAAGAAAGGCATTCCAGATTTCTGCGGTGGTCAGCGTGGCGGCCATCGGCAGATAGCCAGCGGTGAGCCCCTTGGCCAGACAGAGGAAATCGGGCTCGACCGACTCATGCTCGCAGGCGAACAGCCGGCCGGTGCGGCCGAAGCCGACGGCCACCTCGTCGAGAATCAGCAGCACGTCGTGGGCCCGCGTCGCCTCGCGGACCGCCCGCAGAAAGCCGGGCGGGTGCACGAGGATCCCGCCGGCCGCCTGCACCAACGGCTCCATGATCACCGCGGCGATTTCGCCGGCATGGACGGTGAGCATGTTTTCCAACCGCTCGATGCCCTGTCGGCAGGCCTCCTCGGGCAAGCTGCCCCGCGGCTGGCGGCAGAGGGCGGGCGAGGGGATGCGGATCGCCTCGAAGGTCAGAGGCTGGAAGATCGAACCGAAGCGGGCCACGCCGCCGACGCCGATCGTGCCGAGGGTGTCGCCGTGGTAGGCCTCGCCGATGGCGAGATACCGGCGGCGGCCCGGCTCGGGCTGCCCGCATTGCAGCCAGTATTGAAAGGCGAGCTTGAGGGCAACCTCGATCGCGGTGGCGCCGTCGTCGGAGAAGAAGACCTTCTCGAGCCCCGCCGGGGCGACCTCGGCCAGCCGTTTCGCCAGCCGCACCGTGGTCGGGTTGGAGAGGCCGAGGTTGGTGGTGTGGGCCACGCGGCCGAGCTGCTCGAGGGCGGCCCGGTCGAGCCGCGGGTGGCGGTGCCCGTGAACGTTGCACCACATGCTCGCCGAGCCGTCGAGATAGGCCCGGCCGTCGGTGTCGTAGAGCGTGGCTCCCTCGCCGCGTTCGATCAGCAGCGGCTCGTATTCGGCCATCTGCGTGAAGGCGTGCCAGACGTGGCGGCGGTCCCACTCGGCAAGCGGGGTGCCATGGTCCCGCTGTGCGTGCTCGGGAGTCCGGGCCGGGGCGTCGCAAAGGCTGTCGCGGATGTCACTCATGTCGGCATCATGCCGCGCAAAAGAGGGCCCGGCCAGCGGCAGCTTCGCAAACGGTTGCCGCCGATGTCGGCCAACTCTTTTTCCGCGGTGATCGCGGTGGAAAAGCGGCCTTGGGAGAACCCGGGCCGGTGGGCTACCTTTCCGGGGTCGAGCCAAGGATCGCGACCCCCCCGGGACGACGCATGCGACAGGGAGCCATCACAGCCTCGCGCGGGTCCTTTCCAGGCTTCCCATCGGCCGCTTCGGGTGCTGCCGCTTTCGGTGGCCGGCGGGTGTTTGTGACCGGCCACACCGGCTTCAAGGGATCGTGGCTGGCCCTCTGGCTCGAGCGGCTCGGGGCGGAGGTCTTCGGCTACGCCCTGCCGCCGCCGACGAGCCCGAGCAGCTTCGTCGAAAATGCCGTCGAACAGCGACTGGCGGGCCACTGGCTCGCCGACATCCGCCATGCCGCCGACCTGGCCGCCGCGGTCGATGCAGCCGCCCCCGAGCTGATCTTCCACCTCGCCGCCCAGCCGCTGGTGCGGGAGAGCTACCGCTGCCCGCTCGAGACCCACGAGGTCAACTACCTCGGCACCGCGAACCTGCTCGAGGCGGTCCGGCGTCGCGGCAAGCCCTGCGTGGTCGTGGTGGTCACCACCGACAAGTGCTACCACAATCGCGAGCAGGTCTGGGGCTACCGCGAGACCGATCGCCTCGGCGGCCATGATCCCTACTCCGCGAGCAAGGCCGCCGTCGAGCTGCTGGTGGCGAGCTATCGCGACGCCTTCTTTCCCGTCGCAGGGATCGACGAGCACGGCGTGCGGCTGGCCACCGCCCGCGCCGGCAACGTGATCGGCGGTGGCGACTGGGCCGACGACCGGATCGTGCCCGATCTCGTACGGGCGATCACTGCCGGTGAGCCGCTCGAGATTCGTCGTCCAGAGGCGGTCCGCCCCTGGCAGCACGTGCTCGAGCCCCTCGGCGGCTACCTCCTCCTGGCGGCGTCGATGCTCTCGGAATCCCCGGGGGTCGCCTGCTCGGCCTGGAACTTCGGTCCGCTGCCCGAGGGCAGCCGCACCGTCGGAGAGCTGGCCGACGCCTTCATCGGCCGCTGGGGCAAGGGAGCCTGGCATCCGCCGGCGGCCCCGCCGACGGTCCACGAGACCACCCGGCTGCAGCTGGCGATCGACAAGGCCGTGCAGCTGCTCGGCTGGCGGCCCCGTTGGGATTTCAACACCACGATCAATCGCACCGCCGACTGGTACCGCCGTTGGAGCGAGGGCCGCGGCGGAATGGCCGCGGCCACCTTGGCCGACATCGAGGCCTACGAGCAGGCAGCCGGCCCGGCGGCACAGGGCAGTCGCCCTGCCCTGAATGTCAGCCCGCCCGCCGCGACCGCCGCCTGAGGGCAACCGCCGGAGACTCCGATGCCAGCGTCCTCCACGCTCACTCGACCGACCGGTGGCGAGCTTGTAGACGTCGGCGGACGCCCCGTCTGCCGGTTCTGCCGGGCGAGCCTCTCGCGGACCTTCTGCGACCTCGGAATGTCGCCCCCTTCCAATGCCTACCGCACCGCCGCCGATCTGCGGAAGCCGGAGACCTTCTTTCCCTTGCATGCCTACGTCTGCGAGTCGTGCTGGCTGGTGCAGCTCGAGCAGTTTCAGGCACCGCACGAAATCTTCACCGACTATGCCTACTTCTCCTCCTATTCCGAGAGCTGGCTGGCCCACTGCCGACGGTATGTCGAGACGATGATCGACCGGCTCGGACTCGGGCCGGGCAGCCGGGTCGTGGAGGTGGCCAGCAACGACGGCTACCTGTTGCAGTATTTTCGGCAGGCGGGCGTGCCGGTGCTCGGCATCGAGCCGGCCGCCAATGTCGCGGAGGTGGCGATTTCCAAGGGGATCCCCACCCGCGTCGCCTTTTTTGGCAAAGCCACCGCCGAGGCGGTGCGGGCCGAGGGCTCAGCCGACCTGCTGCTGGGCAACAACGTGCTGGCCCACGTGCCCGACATCAACGACTTCGTGGCCGGGCTCGCGGCCCTGCTCGGCCCCGCCGGCACGATCACGATGGAGTTTCCGCATCTGCTCGAGCTGATTCGGCACAACCAGTTCGACACGATCTATCACGAGCACTTCTCCTACCTCTCGCTTCTTGCGGTGCAGCGAATCTTCGCCGCCCACGGCCTGAGCATCCACGACGTCGAGCGGCTGCCGACCCACGGCGGCTCGCTGCGGATCTTCGCCCGGCATGCCGGCTGCGGGGGGGCCGCGGCGGCGGGCGTGGCGGCGTTGCTCGCCGAGGAGCGGGCCGCGGGCCTGGAAACACCGGCCGCCTACGACGCCTTCCGGACTCGGGTGGAGGAGACGAAGCGGGACGTGCTCGAGTTCCTGATTGCCACCCGTCGCGAGGGCCGGAGAGTCGTCGGCTACGGCGCGGCCGCGAAGGGCAACACGCTGCTGAACTACTGCGGCATCCGCGGCGACTTTCTCGACTACGTCGTCGACCGCAGCCCCCACAAACAGGGCCGGTTCCTGCCGGGCACGCAGCTGCCGATTCTCCCGCCCGAACGGATCGCCGAAACGAAGCCGGATTACCTGCTGATCCTGCCCTGGAACCTGACCGACGAAGTCGTCGGGCAGATGGCGGGAATCCGGGACTGGGGCGGGCGGTTCGTGGTGCCGATTCCACGGGTCACGGTCATCGAATGATCTGGCACCCCATGCCCATCAGCGGTGTCTTCCGCCTCGAGCCGGAGTGGCGTGAGGATGAACGGGGGTTTTTTGCCCGCTGCTGGTGCGATCAGGAAGCTGCCGCCCACGGCATCACCGTCGCCTGGCGGCAGGCGAACCTTTCGCTCACCCGTCGCCGGGGCAGCCTGCGGGGGCTGCACTACTCGGTGGCCCCTCGGGCCGAGGCCAAGCTCGTGCGTTGCACGCGGGGCAGGATCTTCGATGTGGTCGTCGATCTCCGCCGCGACTCCCCCGGCTTCGGCCGCTGGTGTGCCGCCGAACTCTCGGCCGAGAATCGCCAGTCGCTCTTCGTGCCGATCGGCTGCGGCCACGGCTTTCAGTCGCTCGAGGACGACTGCGAGGTCTGCTACCAGATGGGAGCGTGCTACGACCCGGCGGTGCAACGGGGCCTGCGGTGGGACGACCCGGCGGTGGGCATCGCCTGGCCGCTGCCGGTGACCGCCATCTCCGACCGCGACACCGCCCACCCGCTGCTGGCCGAGCTTGCGGAGGAGCCGCTGTGAGAATCTTCCTGACCGGCGGGACGGGCTTCATCGGCCGGCAGGTGCTCCGCAGGCTGCTCGCCGCCGGCCATGAGGTCTGCTGCCTGGGACGGCCGCGGCAGATGTCGGCCGGGGAACGTTGGCATGACTGCCGTCTCGAGGAGAGCGACCGGCTCGCGGAGATCCTTGCGGAGTTTCAGCCCGAGGCCTGCCTGCACCTCGCCTGGTATGCCGAGCCGGGGCGGTATCTCGAGAGCCCGCTCAATCTCGAACTCGTCGGCCAGTCGGTCCGGCTCTGCGAGCTTGCCGCTGCTGCCGGCTGCCGGCGGTTCGTGGGAGCCGGGAGCTGCAGCGAGTATGACGTCAGAGGGGGTCTGCTTGGCGAGGAGAGCCCCACGGTCCCCTCCACGCTCTACGCCGCGGCCAAGCTCTCCGCCGGTCAGCTCTGTCGTGTCGTGGCCGAGCGGAACGCGATGAGCTTCGCCTGGGGTCGGATCTTTTACGTCTACGGCCCCGGCGAGGACGGCCGCCGGTTCGTGCCGACGGCGATCCGCAGCCTGCTCGCGGGCGAGCCGTTCGCGATCACAAGCGGCCGCATGATCCGCGACTATCTCTCGGTCCACGACGTGGCCGCCGCCTTCGTGCGGCTGACAGAGAGCGTCGCTGAGGGAGTCTATAACGTCTGTTCGGGCGAGCCGATCACGATCCGCACCCTGGCCGAGACGATCGCCTCCCGCTGCCACGCCGAGGGGCTGCTCACCTTCGGCGGCACGCCCCGCAGCAGTTTCGATCCGCCGCTGGTGCTCGGCACCAACGCTCGGCTGCGGGCCCTCGGCTGGGAGCCGACGATCGACCTGGCCAGCGGCCTCGACGAGGCGATCGAATCCTGCCGCGACGCGTGCCGCTCAGGCACGGCCGCCAGCCGCGATCCGCACCGGTGAGCCGATCTCACCGCCGAGAAGACGGGCCGCGGAGCCCTCCACCACGGCAATCTCCACGACCCCCTGCGAGCCGACCAAAACCACCGCCGTGCCCGGCGGGGCATCGCCGTAGGTCCGCACGGCGCGTTGAATCGGCCGTTCGGAGAGAAACACGCCACCGGCCGCCTCGATCCGCGGCCAGCAGTCGGCCGGCAGGTTGGTGATCAGATTGCCGAAGCTGTCGATGAAGCGAACCTCGCCACGGAGGCCGTCGACCCCTTCGGCCGGCAACGGCTCGTCGAACCGCGCGAGCGGCCCATGCTCACGCCCCAGCAACTCCGGAGGCTCCCCTGCCAGCAGCCGCCCGGCGGCCACCGCCACCACATCGCGGCCGTGGAAGGTGGCCGAGGCATCGGCGGGCTCCGGCAGGGTGCGGACCGCTTCGGGAGGCCTCGCTGCAATCGCCAGCGAGAGCACGCCGTTGTCGGGGGCGAGGAACTCGTGGCCGTCGATCTTCACCCACACCATCCGCCTCGCGGTGCCCACGCCGGGGTCGATCACGACCAGATGCAGCGTGCCGGGCGGGAAGGCGAAGCAGGCCCTCGACACCAGCCAGGCTGCGGCGCGGATGTCGTGAGCCGGCAGGTCGTGGGCGATGTCGACGAGCGTGCAGCCGCCGGGTGCGTGCAGCAGCCGGCCCTTGATCTCAGCGACATACACGCTCGAGCTGCCGAAGTCGGTGGTCAGCGTGACGATCCTCGACATGCCGCTTATCCCAGGCCGCGGATGATTTCGAGGCAGGTCTCGCGAACCTTTGCCGGGTTGACGTTGGGATTCTTTCGCTTGGCCTGGCCGATCAGCCCGCCGGCGGCCTGCTCCTTGCCACCCTGCACGTCGGCCACGATCTTCGGGTTGGCCTCCACCAGCTCCCGGCACAGCGTGATCAGCTCATCATCGCCGACCGCAGCGATTCCCATCTCGGCCACCACCTCCTCGGCGGTACGGCCGCTGGTGATCATGGCGGCAAAAATCTCACGGCCGCGGGAGGTGTCAAACTCGCCCTGCTTGACGCGGCCGATCACCTCGGCGAGGCCCTCGGGAGCCACGGGAAATTCATCGATCCCGATCGCCCGCTCGTTGAGGGTTCGCAGCACGTCCTGCTGCATCCAGTTGCTCGCCAGTTTGCCCTCGCCGACGAGCGTGGCCAGCCGCTCGAAGTAGTCGACCAGTTCCCTGCCCTGCCCCACGAGCACGTCGGCGTCGTAGGCGGAGATCGCCCAACACTCCTCGAGCCGCGACCGCAGGGCCCGGGGCGATTCCCCCATCGCACCGCGGATCGCGTCAATCTCGGCTGTCGAGACCGTCACCGGCACCAGGTCGGGCTCGGGGAAATAGCGGTAGTCGCTCGATTCCTCCTTGTGACGCTGGCCGCGGGTGATGCCGGCGGCGTCGTCCCAGCCGCGGGTCTGCTTGGGGGCCGAGCCGAGCTCCTCGCCGGTGGCCTGCCACTGCTCGAACTGCCGGCCCGCCTCGTAGGCCAACGCCCGCTCCACCGAGCGGAAGGAGTTCATGTTCTTGATCTCCACGATCGGCGTCTTGGCGACGCCGCTCTCCCGCGGGATGTGGAGGTTGACGTTGGCGTCGACCCGCAGGCTGCCCTCCTGCATGTTGCAGTCGCTCACGCCGAGGTAGACCAGCAGCAGCCGTAGCTCACCGAGCCAGCAGCGGGCCTCGGCGGCCGAACGGAGGTCGGGCTCGCTCACGATCTCCAACAGCGGCGTGCCGGTGCGGTTGAGATCGATCCGGCTGTCGGCGGTGCCGGCGGCCTCGTCGTGCATGCTCTTGCCGGCGTCTTCCTCGAGGTGCACGCGGCGGATTCGTACCTCGCGGGGCGGGAAGGAACCCTTCGGATCGACCGCCTCGAGCCGGCCGTGTTCCGAGAACGGCAGGGCGAACTGGCTGATCTGGTAGCCCTTGGGCAGATCGGGATAGAAGTAGTTTTTCCGGTCCCACTTGGTGAACCCGGCGATCGTGCAGTCGAGGGCCAAGGCCGCCTTGACCGCCAGGCGGAAGGCCTCGCGATTCATGACCGGCAGCGAGCCGGGCAGGCCCAGACAGACCGGGCAGGTGAGCGTGTTGGGCTCGGCACCAAAGCGGTTGGCACAGCCGCAAAACAGCTTGCTTGCCGTCCTCAGCTGCACATGCACCTCCAGCCCGATCACGGTCTCGTAGGCGGCGGGGCTGGTGGCGTCGGCGGGCATTGGTGAGTGTGGGCTCGGGGGATCGGTCGGGTCGCTGGAGAGTGATGTCAGCCGGCGACCATCGCCGGACGGCGGCGGTGCCAGTCGGTGAGCCGCTGGTAGCGGTCGGCTGCCCGCAGCACCAGGGGCTCGGCGAGGGCCGGGCCCTGCAGCTGGAAGCCGATCGGCAGGCCTCCGGCGGTGAAGCCGCAGGGGAAGGAAATCCCGCAGACCCCGGCGAGGTTGGTGGCCACGGTGTAGAGATCGAGCAGGTACATCGCCAGCGGGTCGTCCGTCTTCTCCCCGAGCGGGAAGGCGGGCGTGGCCGAGACCGGGCCGCCGATCAGATCGACCTTCTCGAAGGCGTCGAGGTAGTCCTGCCTGATCAGCCGGCGAACCTGCAGGGCCCGCTTGTAATAGGCATCGTAGTAGCCCGCAGAGAGGGCGTAGGTGCCGAGCATCACCCGCCGCTTGACCTCCGGCCCGAAGCCCTCGGACCGGCTGCGGCAGTACATCTCGACCAGCGGCGAGTCAAAGCCCTCGCCGCGGCAGGGAGCCTCGGTGCGGTGGCCGTAGTGAACGCCGTCGTAGCGGGCGAGGTTGCTCGAGGCCTCGCTCGGGGCGATCAGGTAGTAGGTGGCGACTCCATACTTCGCGTGCGGCAGTTCGATGTCGTGGATCGTGGCCCCGGCCGCTTCCAACGCGGCAAAGGCCTCCTCCACCGCCGCGGCCACCTCCCCGTCGAGCCCCTCGCCGAAGTGCTCGGCCACCCGCCCGATCCGCACGCCACAAAGCGGCTCCTCGAGCAGCTGGGTATAGGGGGGCACCTCGGCTGCCAGCGAGGTCGAGTCGAGCGGGTCGTGGCCCGCGATCGTCTCCAAGAGCAGGCCGCAGTCGGCGGCCGATCGGGCCATCGGGCCGATCTGGTCGAGGCTCGAGGCGAAGGCGACCAGGCCCCGCCGGCTGACCCGGCCGTAGGTCGGCTTGAGGCCGGTGATCCCGCAGAGCCCGGCCGGCTGGCGAATCGAGCCGCCGGTGTCGGACCCGATCGAGACGGGTGTCATTCCCGCGGCCACGCAGGCCGCCGATCCACCGCTCGAGCCGCCGGTGGCACGCGAGGTGTCCCAGGGGTTGGCGACCGGCCCGAAGGTGGAGTTTTCGTTGGAGGCCCCCATGGCAAATTCGTCCATGTTGGTCTTGCCGATGATCACCGCGTCGGCCGCCCGCAGCCGGGCCACGGTATCGGCGTCGTAGGGGGGCCGGTAGCCGGCGAGCATCTTCGAGGCACATGTTGTCGGCATGTCGCGGGTGCACAGGGCGTCTTTGACGGCCACCGGCACCCCGGCAAGCGGCCCGAGGGACCGCCCCGCCGCCCGCTTGGCGTCGATCGCCTCGGCCTGCGCGATCGCGGCCTCCGCGGCGACATGCAAGAAGGCGTTGATCGAGTCGTCGGTCGCCTCGATCTGCGCGAGGTGGCCACGGGTGCACTCGACCGCCGAGATCTCGCCGGCGGCCACCGCGGCTGCCAGTTCCATGGCGGAGCGATCGGCTGGCTGCATGGGGGCGGCTCTCGTGGGCATGCTGGCGGGAACCCCGCCATCAACTACATCAGCGACATGAAATACACGAAACTCAGTCCCCGAGCACGGCCGGCACGAGAAAGCAGCTGCCGTCGTGACGTGGGGCGTTGGCCAGGGCCTCGGCTGCCGGCAGCGACTCGCGGGCCACGTCCTCCCGGAACACGTCGGTCGTGCCGAGCGGATGGGCCAGCGGCTCGACCTTCGAGGTGTCGAGCTGTTCGAGTTGCGAGACGAAGCCGACGATCGTCGAGAGTTCGCGGGTCATCCGCTCGAGTTCGTCGTCGTCGAGGGCCAGTCTGGCCAGCGCCGCAACCTTGCGGACGTCGTCACGAGTCAGACTCATGGCCTCGCCCGCGGGCCGGAGGGCACCGCCTCGTCAGGCGTTGCCGCCACCTTCTCGACCTTCGGCAGCCGAAAGGGAGCCTGCCGCACGAGCTTGGTCACCCTGCCGCTGCGGATGCACTGGGTGCAGACGAGCATCGTGGTGTTGGTGCCGCGGCCGATTGTCACCCGCAGCCGTTGGAGGTTGGGCTTGAACTTTCTCCGCGTGATGCCGGTGACCTTCGTGCCCACGCCGCCGAGATACTTCTGCTTGCCGCGGATCGTGACGGAATTGCCCATCGAGAATCCCTTGCCGCAGACTTCACATGCTCGTGCCATCCGAAGGAATCCTCTTGTCTCGTCGTGTCTGGGGGTGTCTGGGGGTGTCCGGGGGGCGGAGCGGACCGTTCGAACGGTCTTCTCGCCGGAGTACCAAGCGTATCGCTTCGGCCCCGCGGGTCGCAAGGTGTCAGCTCCGGCCGCGGGGCTCGTGCAGGATCGCCAGGGCCGCCTCGTGGACGAGGCCGTTTGTGGCCAGCCCGCAGCCGCCGTCGATCCGCTCCTCACCCGTCCAGTCGGTAAACCGCCCACCCGCCTCGCGGACCACTGTTTCGACCGCTGCGGCATCCCAGGGATGCATCTCGGCGTCGACCATCAGTTCGGCCCGACCGGTGGCCACCAGCAGGTAGCCGTAGCCGTCGCCCCAGGTTCGCGCGAGGCCGCAGGCCTCGTCGAGCCGCTCGCGGGCGGCATCGCGGCCCTGCTTGGCGAAGGTGGTCGTCGCCGAGGTGCACCAGAGGCTTTCGGCAAGCGAACCGGCAGAGGAGACGCGGGCGGCCCGCGGCTCGCCGCGGAGTGCCGCGGGGTCGGCGGGGTTTCGCCGGGCGTGCCAGCAGCCCCCGCCCGCGGCCGCGTAGGCAAGTTCGCCAAGGGCCGGAATCGCGATCACTCCGATCACGCCGCGACCCTCCCGGCGACAGCCCACGAGCGTGGCGAACAGTGGCACGCCGCGGATGAACGACTTGGTGCCGTCGATCGGATCGACCACCCAGTCGAATCCCGAGCGGCCCGCCGCAACGCCCGATTCCTCTCCCAGAAAGCCGTCCTCGGGAAAGGCCTCCAGCAGCCGGTCGCGAAGAATCCGTTCCGCCTCCCGGTCGGCCTCGGTGACCGGCGAGTGGTCCTGCTTGAGTGTGACGGCGAGCGAGGGATCACCGAAATACCGCAGCGTGGCCGCGGCGGCGGCATCGATCGCGTCGAGGGCCACCGCCAGTCGGCGGGCGAGTTGGGGGTCGGCCGGGGAGCCGGTGAACGTCGTGGTCATGGTGGGAGCCGGCATGATCCTTCTGGTCGACCTGTCGCTGTGCCTCTCCGCGACATGCTACCCATGATGCTGCCCAACGTCCGGCTTCCGAACCGCGAGCAACATCAGCATCGCCGCGCCGACGACGAGGCAGGCATCGGCAAGATTGAAGATCGGCCAGTCGATGACCCCCTCGATGGCAAAGTGGATCCAGTCGCGAACGGCGAATACCGGCTCACCACGACGCTCCAGCGGGGCATGCCAGTGCAGGCCCGGCAGGCCGAGCCGGTCGTAGAGGTTGCCCGTGATACCACCGGCGATCAGGCCCAGGGCAAGCGGCAGCCAGGCCTCGTCGGCCGCCCGTGCCACCATGATCCCGATCCCGACGAGGGCCGCCGCGGAGACGACGGCAAAAAAGCCACCGAAGCCCTGTCCCATCCCGAACAGGGCTCCCTCGTTGAGGTTCGTTTCGAGGTCGAGGATGCCTTCGACGAGCCCGATTCTTCCGCCGGTGCCGGGCATGCCGAGGCGGGCGAAGGCCCACGACTTGGTGAGCAGGTCGGCCGCCGCGGCAAGCACGCCGGCGGTGGCAAACAGAATCCATCCTCGCCCCGGCGATTGCATCCGATTCCTCGCAGGACTCTTGCCGGCCGCCGGTCGCGACGGCGGGGTTATCGCGGTTTCCTGGGACGGGAGCCGCTCGCGGTCCGCTTCTCCGCCCTGCCCTCGTCGCTGGCATTGCGGGCCCGCGGATCCTCGCCCCGCTCCTCCAGTTCGGCACAGCGGATGCACAACTCCGCGAAGGGAATCGCCTCGAGTCGTCGCTTGGGGATCGCTCCACCGCAGCCCTCGCAGATGCCGAAGGTCTTGCGGGCAATCCGTTCGAGCGCCCGGTCGACCGCCTCGAGGGTGTCTTCCTCGCTGGCCATCAGGCTGAGGGTAAACTCCTGCTCAAAGGCATCCGAGCCGACGTCGGCCATGTGGATCGGCATCGCCGAGGTTCCGCCCCCCTCGTCGTCCATCGTGGTGCGGAGGGCCTCGCCGGCGAGGGCGGAAACGTCGCCCCGCAGCCTGGCCCGCAGGGCCTCGAGCGTGGCCTTGAAGAGGCGTGTTTCGGTCGCCTTGAGCGGTGATTTCATGGCTCCTGCCGTATTTCGCTGACTTGAAAAGTAACCCCTGAACCCCCGACGATACGACCATCACGAGGGGGCTGTCAAACTGGCAGCCGCGGGGGGGCGGCTCATGCCGCGGCCTCGCTCGGCCCGAAGGATTAGGATGACGCCGGCGGCAGCTGCCGCACCAGACCCGAGCCCGCCCTGCATGCCGATGACCACGTCGCTGACAACCGAAATCGCCTTCCAGCGGTGCATCAGCCCCGCCTGCGGCTCGACCTACGGCGTGGAGGAGGTGCACACCAGCTGCCCTGCCTGCGGCAATCTGCTCGACGTGGCCTACGACTGGGACCGTGCCAGGCCCCCCGGTTCATTCGAGCACTTCGAAACGAAGTGGATGCGACGCAGCGACCCGCTGGCCTTCAGCGGCGTCTGGCGTTTTCGCGAACTGCTCCCCTTCGCCCCGCCGGAGAAGCTCGTCACGATCGGCGAAGGCCAGACGCTGCTGTCGGTCTCCGATCCGGTCGGCGGCTTCGTCGGCCTGCGGCGAGGGCGTCTCCACCTGCAATATGAAGGCCTCAACCCCTCCGGTTCCTTCAAGGACAACGGCATGGCGGCGGCCTTCTCCCATGCGCACATGATCGGTGCCCGCCGCGCCGCCTGCGCCTCGACGGGCAATACGAGCGCCTCGCTTGCGGTCTACTGCGCGGTGACACGGCTGATGCGGGCGATCATCTTCATCGGCTCCGGAAAGATTTCCTACGGCAAGCTCTCACAGGCCCTCGATTACGGGGCGCTCACGATCCAGATCGCCGGCGACTTCGACGACGCGATGGCTCGCGTCAAGGAGGTCTCGGGCCGGCTTGGCATCTACCTGGTCAACAGCGTGAATCCCTTTCGGCTCGAGGGACAAAAGACGATCATGTTTCGCGTGCTCGAGTCGCTCGCGTGGGAGCCGCCTGACTGGATCGTGGTGCCCGGCGGCAACCTGGGCAACTCCTCGGCCTTCGGCAAGGCCTTCATCGAGCTGAAGCCCCTCGGCCTCATCGCCCGCGTGCCCCGGCTGGCGATCATCAATGCCGCCGGGGCCGACACGCTCTACGAGCTCTACACCCGCCGCGGCCTGCGGTGGGAAGCG
>CAZRKH010000041.1:0-23819 GCA_964600785.1 uncultured Chitinophagaceae bacterium | reverse complement strand
CATGGCCGCGGCGGGCAGGCCGGCCACCGAGCCGAAGTTGCCCTGCTTGTCGACCAGCACGTGCCGCATGTTCCATTCCTGGGCCATGCGGACGAGCGTGGGATAAATCACGCTCTCGCCGTGGGGGTGGTAGTTGCCGCTGGTGTCGCCGGAGATCTTGGCGCACTTCACCCGCGAGGAACCGGGCGAGAGGTTGAGGTCGTTCATGGCGACCAGAATCCGACGCTGCGACGGCTTGAGCCCGTCGCGGACGTCCGGCAGGGCCCGGCTGACGATCACGCTCATCGCGTACGTCAGGTAGCTGTCCTTGAGCTCCTGCTCGATCGGCAGTTCGACCAGCCGCCCGCCGGCGTTGTCTGCGGACGAATCCGGAGGGGTGGAACCGGGCTCGTTCGACCTGCCGTCGACCGGCTCCTCGGGCAGGTCCTCATCATCAGCCAAGGGCTCTCTCCCAGCTCCATCACCCGGCGGCTCAGCGGCCCGGGATCGTTGAAGATACCCGCCCGCCTACCCCGGTCAACCGGCGTGAAATGCGGACCAAATCGGCCGGTGGTCGGCTTGACCCGCCGGCGGCACGTCCCTACGCTCCCCGCCCATTTTGCTCTTCGGCGGGCAAGCACGGAAGGGCCGCGCGTGGCCGTCGAACGAATCAGGCAAATTGCCATGCCGGCCGCCATCGCTTCCACCTTCCGCTCGGCCCTCGCACCGCTCTTGGTGGCGGCCGCCGCGGGGCTGGTGCTCTGCCCGAATCTCGGCGGCCCGCCGCTGTTTGACGAGGACGAGCCGAAGAACGCCGCCTGCTCGCTGGAGATGCTCGATGCGGGCGACTGGGTCGTGCCCACCTTCAACGGCAGGCTGCGGGTCGCCAAGCCGCCGCTGGTCAACTGGCTGCAGATGGTCGGCTATGCCTGCCTGGGAAGGGACGAGGCGGGCGCCCGTGCCGCCTCGGCGGCCGCCACGCTGCTCTCGTGTCTGCTGACTTGGGCGATCGCCTCGCGGCTGCTCGGCCATCGGCAGGGGCTGTGGGCCGGGCTGGTGATGGCCAGCTGCATCTGGACGGCGGTCGGGGGCCGCGCCGCCACGCCCGACGCCGCGCTCGTGGCCGCCACCACCGCAGCCCTGTGGCTCTTTGCCGGCGGTCTTCAGCCTCCCGGTGTCGACGGAGCTGCCACGCATCACGGCCTTGGTCTCTCGCCCGCCCGCGGCCTCGCCCTGGGAATCGCGATGGGGCTGGCTGTGCTTGCCAAGGGACCGGTGGGATTCGTGGTGCCGGCGTTCGCCTTCGCCCTGTTTGTGCTCTGGGAAACCCGCCCGGCAGGCGGCGTGCAGCTGCGGGCTTGGGCCGGCGGCGCGGTCATGGCAGCCCGCCGGATGCGACCCCTGACGGTGACCGCCGCCGCGGTGGCGGTGGCCCTGCCCTGGTATCTCTGGGTCGGCCTGCGGACCGACTGGGAGTGGCCACGGCGATTTCTCCTCGAGCACAATGTGGCCCGCTTCACCGGCCCGCTCGAGGGCCACTCCGGCAGCCCGCTGTACTATCTGCCGGTGCTGCTGGCGGGACTCTTCCCCTGGTCGATCGCCTCGCTGTTGATCGTGCGGCATACCGCCGTCAGCCTCGGCCGCGACGAGCCCGCCACGCGAAGGCGGGCGGTGCGGCTGCTGGTGGCCTGGAGCCTCAGCTGGATCCTGTTTTTCTCGCTGGCCGGCACGAAACTCCCTGGATACGTCTGGCCGGCCTACCCGGCGCTCGCGGCGGTCACGGCCGATTTCTGGATCGCCTGGCGGCACCGCCGCACCCTCGGCGATTGGCTGATGCCCCTGGCCTGGGGGAGCATGGTGGCGGTCGGCCTGGCGTTGGTGGCTTTCGGCCCGATCGCCCGGCACGGCTTCGGGATCGCCCTGGGAACGACCTGGGCCCTCGCCGCCGCAGGGCTGCTGAGTGCCGGCGGGGGCCTGCTCGCCTGGCGGCTCGCGGTCTCGCAGACCTCCCGCCGTCTCGTGCCGGCCACGCTTGGGGCGGTCGCGGTGGGCCTGAGTGCCACGCTCGCGGCGGTGGCGACCGAGGAGATCACCACAGCCTGCGGCCCGCGTTCGCTGCTGGCCGACGTGCCCGAGGGCAGCCGGATCGCGATGGCCGGCACGGCACCGCCAAGCACCGTGTTCTATTGGCTCGCCGGGGGCCATCGCGAGGCGGTTCCGCAGGTCATGCGTCCTTGTGAGGCTGCCGCCCGACTCCGCCGCGGCGAACAGACGCACTTCCTCGCCGACGCCGAATTCGCCGAACGCCTGCTGCCGCAGCTGCCCGCGACCCACCGCGTGCTCGCGCGATCCGGTGGCCTGCCCGGCGGGCGACCGCTGGCACTCATCGGACCGAGCGGACAGCCCCCGACGCCCCCCGACCCCTGGATTTCCCGCGCGACGCGACCCGCATCACGACCCTAGCAGCCAAGGCCCAAACACCGTTGTCACACCACACCACACCACGCCCCGGAGACCGCCCCGGCATGACCACGACGGAACGCCCCGCCGAGGAACAGACCGCACACGCCGGCGGAAAAAGCCGACCCTGGCGTTTTTTCAGCAGACGTGATCCACAGTCTGCTCAGCCGGCAGACGTGTTCCACGGTCTGCTCGACGCGATCACGCCCCGCCGCGGGCTTGTGATCACGCTCGTGGCGAGCGTCATCACCCTCGCCGCCGGCTTCAGTTCGGCCCCGTTTTGGGACGAGGACGAGACCCGCTTCGTGGCGATCGCCCAGTCGATGCTCGACAGCGGTGACTGGGTGGTGCCCCGCTACAACGGCACTCTGGCGGTGGACAAGCCGGTGCTCATGCACTGGAGCATCGCCTCGAGCTTCGCTCTTTTTGGCCGCTCCGAGGTGGCTGCCCGGCTCCCGGCGGCAATCGCCACACTGCTCACCGCGGTGGCGGTCTTTCGAGCCGGGGCGTCCTGGTTCGGCCCGGCCACCGGGCTCGTGGCGGCTCTGGCCTATGTGGGCAGCCTGCTGGTGGCGATCGAGGGCCATGCGGCCACGCCCGATGCAATTCTTGTCGCCTGCCTGACCTGGACGACTCTGCTGGCCGCTGAAGGGCTGATGCCCGGCCTGCACAGCCGCGGCCGGCCGGGGCAATCCGAGCAGACGGCGACACGCCTCGCGAGCCTCTCACCGGGGAGGGCTCTCGCCATTGGTGGCATCACGGGACTGGCCGTGCTCTGCAAAGGGCCGGTCGGATTCGTGGGGCCACTGGCTGTGATCGGCCTGTGGTGCTGGTGGGCGGCGATCGACGAGGAACTCCTCCGCGGCCCTCGCGGTTCGACCCTCGGCGGGCTCGCTGCCGGGGCCGCAAGGCTGGCGGTGACCACCGCCCGGCGGATGCGACCGCTGCTGTTGGCGATCGGAATGCTGGCCGTGGCGGGGCCGTGGTACGCGGCAGTCACGATCCGCACCGGGGGGGCCTGGCCGGAAGGCTTCTTCCTCGTGCACAACCTGCACCGTTTCGCCGAGCCGATGGAGAACCATGTGGGAGGAGTGCTCTTCCATCCGATCACCATGCTCGCCCTGTTCTATCCCTGGAGCTGCTGGCTGCCGCTGGCGATGGTGGTCGCCACCTGGCGGGCCTGGCAACACCGCGTGCAGGGCCCCCAGCGGGCTGCGTTGGTGCTGCTTTTGACCTCGATCGTGGTCTGGGTCGGCACCTTTTCCGTCGCCGCCACGAAACTTCCCAATTACGTGCTGCCGGCCTATCCGGCCGCCGCAATGCTGGTCGCCGCGATGGCTGTCGAAGCCTGCCGCCGACCGTCTTGGCCGCATCCGCGATGGCTCGCGACCGGCACCGCCGCCTTGGGATTCGGCGGCATCGTGCTCGCTGCGGTGGTGCTCGTGGCGGTGCAGTTCGGTGCCCCCGGCGGGGAGCTTGTGGCGGCGGTGGGCATCATCCCGCTGACCGCGGCGGTGATCGTCTGGCGGCTGCGGCATCGGCCGGTTGCGGCGGTGGCCGCGGTCTCCCTGACCGGGCTGGTCTTCACGGCGGTGGCGGTCGGGCCGGCCGCAACTCGCGTGGGCCAAGCCAACACACTGCCGGGCCTGGTGGAAACGGCAGTCGCCCGAAGCAGCGGGCCGGTCCGACTCGGCGGCTATCACCAGACAGCTCCCTCGATCGTCTGCTATGCCCGCGACACGGTCGCCCACTGGACCACCCCGGAAGACTGCCTGGAGTTTCTCGCCTCCACACCCGAGGCCCATGTGCTCGTGGCCGCAGACCGCTTTGACGAACTCGAGGAACGGCTTCCCGAGGGTGTCGGCGTGGTGGCCCGGGCCCGGCCGCTCTTCCGTGAGACCGACGTGCTCCTTGTGGGGCACCGCCAGAGCCGCACCGCCGAGCTTCCCGACCCCCACGATTCCCCGAAGAGACGATGAAGACATCCCCCATGACCGCCGTCCCGCGGACCTGCAGCCGTCCTTCCGGCGGCCTGCTTTCGATCGTGATCCCCTGCCACGACGAGGAGGCGGTGATCGAGGCCACCCACCGGCGGCTCGCCGCCGCCCTCGCCGGCTGCGGGATGGACCTCGAGATGATCTTCATCGACGACGGCAGCCGCGACGCGACGCTCGGCGTCCTCGAGCGGATCGCCGCGGCTGACCCCCGCGTGGTGGTCATCGAGTTCTCACGCAACTTCGGCCAGCAGGCGGCGATGTCGGCCGGGCTGGCGAGGGCCTGCGGCGATGCGGTGGTCATGATCGATGCCGATCTCCAGGACCCGCCCGAGGTGATCCCCGAAATGGTCCATCGCTGGCGGACGGGCGTCGACGTGGCCTACGGCCGCCGCCGGTCAAGGGAGGGCGAGACGCGGTTCAAGCTGGTCACCGCGAGCCTCTTCCATCGACTCTTTGCAGCCCTCGTGCCCCACGAGATTCCCGTCGACACCGGCGACTTCAAGCTGCTCGACCGGGCCGTGGTCGATGCGGTGTGCAGCCTGCCGGAGAAGCGTCGTTACCTGCGGGGGCTGGTGGCCTGGGCCGGGTTCCGGCACGAGCCGGTCTGGTATGACCGCCAGGCGAGGGCCGCCGGCACGACCAAATACTCCATCCGCCGCCTGCTCAAGCTCGCCGGCGACGCGGTCGTGATCTGTTCCGACGCGCCGCTGAAGGCCGTCTGGGGCGTTTCGGCGATGCTCGCGGGGCTGGGGCTTGCGGCCACGGTTGCGGCGATCGTCAGCGGCTCGCTGCTTGCCGGTGTGACAGCGGTGGTGACCCTCACCGCGGCGGTCCAGACGGCGGCAGTGGCGGTCGTGGGCGAATACGCGGCGCGGGCCTATCGCGAGGCCCAGGGCAGGCCCACGGCGGTCACGCGGCGGGTCTTTACCCAGGCCGACCTGCCCGCCCTGCCGGCGGACCACACGCAATCGCGGGCCGCCTGACTGCCACCCAAGCTGCGACTTCACATCCGAGAGCCCGCCGCATGACCAACGCGGCAGACCCGCCCGCGCTCCGTCAGCCGTCGAGGGCCGCCTCGATCGCCTGCACGAGTTCGTCGCTTTGTGGCTTCACGGCGGAGCGGTAGCGGCCCCGGATCGATCCGTCACGCCCGATGAGAAACTTCTCGAAATTCCACTTCACGTCGCCCGACGGCTCGGCCTCACTCGTCAGCGTCTCGTAAAGGGCGGCCTTACCGGGGCCCTTGACGGTGATCTTGGAAAACATGTCGAAGTCGACGCCGTAGTTTTTCTTGCAGAAGCCGGCGATCTCCTCGTCGGAGCCCGGCTCCTGAGCCCCGAAGTCGTTGGCCGGGAAGCCGAGGATCACCAGTCCTTTGTCCTTGTACGTCTCATAGAGCTTCTGCAGGCCTTCATACTGCCCGGTGTAGCCACACTGGCTGGCGACGTTGACCACGAGCACGACTTTTCCCTTGTAGCTTCCCAGGTCGACCTCGCTGCCGTCGATCTTCTTCATTGTGCCTGAAAGCGGCGATGCCGCCTCTGACCGAGACACCGCCATTGCCAACGCCCCACAGGCGACCCAGACCATCACCAACAACAACGTGCGTTCCCAGATCATGACTCGGTTCTCCCAAGGGGGGCAGCGGCTGAATCTCATCCGTTGCCGCGGTTATAGCGCCGCGGACCGCCGGCGTCCACTCGGCGAGCCAACGTTCCCGCAGGGCGGTGCGGGCCGCGTGGGCCTCTCATGACGGCCCGGCGGCGAGGATATCGGGGCCGGCGGCCTCGGCGTAGGCGGCGAAGTTCTCGCGGAACCTGCCGGCCAGCCTCCGGGCCTCCCGCTCCCAGGCGGCCTCGTCCTCCCAGGCTTTCCACGGCAGCAGCAGGTCCGCCGGCACCTCCGGCACCTCGGCGACCGCCTCGAGACCGAACACGCCGTCTCTGCGCACCGCCGCGGTGTCGAGGCCGCCGGCATGAATCGCGTCGATGATGCGACGGGTCACGGCAAGGTCGATGCGACGGCCGGATCCGTAGCCGCCACCGGTCCAGCCGGTGTTCACCAGCCAGGCAGTGGCAGCGTGCCGCTCGAGCTTTGCCGCCAGCAGCCGGGCATACTCGGCGGGGTGTCGAACGAGAAAAGCGGCGCTGAAGCAGGCCGAGAAGGCGAGCTGAGGCTCGACGATTCCCATTTCAGTGCCCGCCACCCGCGCGGTGTAGCCTGAGAGAAAGTGATACATCGCCTGCTCGCGGGAGAGCCGGCTCACCGGCGGCAGCACCCCCGAGGCGTCACAGGTCAGGAAGATCACATTGGCAGGATGGCCGCCCACGCAGGGCAGCTTGGCGTTGGCGATGTGCTCGATCGGGTAGGCGGCACGGGTGTTCTCGGTGATCGCGCTCGACTCGAAGTCGACCTGCCGCGTGGCATCGTCGTAGACGACGTTCTCGAGCACCGCCCCGAAACGGATCGCATCGTAGATCTCCGGCTCCCGCTTGCGGGTCAGGTGGATGCACTTGGCATAGCAGCCGCCCTCGATGTTGAACACGCCCGCGTCGCCCCAGCCATGTTCGTCATCGCCGATCAGCCGCCGGGCCGGGTCGGCCGAGAGGGTGGTCTTGCCGGTGCCCGAGAGACCGAAAAAGAGGGCCACGTCGCTTCGTCCCGCCCTGCCCTGCCCCTCGTTGGCCGAGCAGTGCATCGAGAGCACGCCGCGGGCCGGCAGCAGCCAGTGCATCACCGTGAAGATGCCCTTTTTCATCTCGCCGGCATATTCGGTGCCGAGGATCACCACCTCCTGCCGCTCCAACGAGAGGTCGACGCTCGTGCGACCGGTCATCTGGTGGGTCAGGGGGTTGGCGGGGAACTGCCCCGCGTTGAAGACCACGTAATCCGGGGCTCCGAACCGCTCCAGTTCGTCGAGGGTCGGGCGGATCAGCATGTTCTGCATGTAAAGAGCATGGTAGGCGCGGCCGCAGATCACCCGCACCTTGATCCGGCAGGCCGGATCCCAGCCGGCGTAGCCGTCACAGACGTAGATCTGGTCCCGCGTGTTGAGGTAGTCGATGGCCCGCTGCCGGTTGAGCAGGAAGGTGTGCTCCTCGATCGGATGGTTCACTGGCCCCCACCAGACCTCCCTTTCAGAGGCGGAATGGCGGACGATGTGCTTGTCTTTCGGGCTGCGGCCCGTCTTCGCTCCGGAGCGGATCGCGATCGCGCCGCTCGAGACGATGCCCGCATGCTCACGGCTGACGGCGTCTTCGTAGAGCCGTCCCGGCGGCGCGTTGCGGACCACCACGGGAACTCGGATTTCATGCGGTGAAAGATCGACATGCACCGGCATCGCTCAAGCCCTCCACGGAAGATCCTCGAGCCCCATCAGCAGGCTCACCGCCAAGAGCAGACAGGCCGCGGCCAGCAGCATCCAGCCCAGCAGCGAAGGCCGCACCCGCATGGCACGCAATGCCGGCCGCAGGGACCCACACAGTTCGCCCCAGCTCTCGAGCGACGGCCGGCCGCCGACCGCCACGAGCGATACGGCCCGCAGCCCGCGGTCATCGAGATGAATCTGCAGGTTTTTCGTCGGCAGGGCCGCCGACTCACCGGCCCAGCGGGCCGCCGAGTCGAGCGCGGCGACCGCCTCGACCACCAGCGGCCTGAGCTGCTCGACGGTGCAGTTGTAGACCACCAGCCGCGGCCGCGCGAGCAGCAGCAGGCCGGCCACTCCCACCACGTAGGCGATGACCAGCAGCGGCCCGTTCCAGGGAACCGCCGCGAGCAGTGGCCGCACCGCCGCCAGTGGACCGGCCATCACCAGCCCGGAGAGGGCCGCCGCCAAGAGGCCGCCGTCAAGCCCCCCTGAGACGGCCAGTGGCCGTCGCCTCAGGAGCACCACGCCCAGCCCGACCAGATAGGCTGCCAACACGGCAAGCCCGACGGAGAGCGGTGGGTCGTGGAAAAACGCATTCATGAAAAGCCGCGGCAGGCCCGCCGCAGGCCCTGCCGGATCAACGCAGAGCCATCCAGGCCAGGAACACAAGCCACGAAATCTCGGCCGCCATGGCGATCACGAAAGTGCCACCGGTCAGCCGCTCGGCCTCCGCGCGGCCCTCGATCCCGTTCATTCCGCCCTGCTCACGGCAAACGAGAAACGATCGCTGAAGGCGTCCTGAAAATCATAGACGTCGAAAAAGTCTTCCTTGCGATCCTTGCGGGTTTTCCGCATCTGCCCGATCTCGATCATGTTGAACACGATCTCGCCGAAGTCGCGAGTGCTCTCGATCCCCCAGGTGCCGAGCACCTTCCGGGCCAGGAAGCCGTATTGGTCGAGGGCGTACAGCCGGGCCGCCTCGCAGAGTTGCTGGCCGGTGAGGTGCTTCTCCGAGCGGCGTCGGCGGGTGCGGCTGCCGCGGCCACGCTCGCTGCCCCCCTCGAACTCCCGCTCGCCCTCCGAAGTTTCGTTGCCCAGCCCGAGTGTTTCCTGAGCGTAGGTCAGGGCCTCGAGAAGGAACATGTAGGCGTCGATCGTGTAGCGACGGTCCTGTTTCACGAGTTTGAGCAGGGGATGCGAAGGATCGACAAAGGGCATGACAACCGCCGGAACTGGATGATGTTCCCGAGTATACCGCCGGCGACGCCGCCCTCAACCTTGCAGTCGCCCGTCGGCGTCCACCAAACCGGAACTACCTCCCGCCGCGGCCGGAGGCCTCCAAATCCTCGCGAATGAACGTGTAGCCCAGGGGTGTCATCGGCCTGGAAAAATCGCGGATCATGTCGAGACCCTTGTCGATCAAGCTTGTCTTCGGATCGAACTGGTAGACGTCGCGATCCTGCCCTCCGGGTTTGTAGATCTGCATCGCAAAGGGCATCAAATCGCGGGCAGAGAGGATCAGCTCCACCCGGGAGAAGTTGGCCGCGTCGGCCTGCCAGCGGGGAACCGCCTCCAGCCAGACCTGGTCGGCCACCTGCGGGGGCGTGATGATCCGCATCGAGTAGCGGGCCTTGAGCTTGTCGGCCCTGGCACCGAAGACGAACGGCAGAGGGCCGTCACTGATCGCCCGGCCCTGCATTTCCAGCGGCAGCACCGTTTCCCGCAGCTGCCGCTCGGCGTGACGAAACTCGTAAATGCTCGTGCCGTTGCAGACCCAGTGTTCGCCGTTGCCACGCTGCGGCTCATACCGCCGGGCCTCCGGATTCCACTGCCGCGACTCGGTGACCTTGTAGAGTCCCTTGTCGGGCGCGGCATACTTGATCTCGCCGGTGCTCTCCGAAAACGCGAGCCGGTCTCCCTTCTCATCCGGCGGGCTCCAGGCGTTGTATTCCCACTTGTAGAAGGTGCACGACCAGGTCTGCACCGATCCGCTGCGACGCTCCCAGGCGGCGAGCAGGCGATCGAGGGCGTCGGTCTCGGCCGGCGTCAACGGCGGGCGGGCTGCCGCCGGGGGCACGGCGGCGATCCGGGGGCTCTGCGATGTTTCGCCGGGAACCGCGGCGGGCGGTTCCGCTGCGGCGGCCGGTGGGATCAACGCCAGGACTGCCAGCAGGCCCGCCGCCGCGATCAACAGCAGCAGACGGGTGCGATTGACATGTTCGTGCATCCTCGACTCCACCTCGCTTTCGGGCCGCTCACACTCGCATGCCCACCGGGGAGCGAAGACCCTAGCGAAACCCTCGCCGGTCCGCGAGGCCGTTTTCAGGCCGAAACTCCATCCGATGACCTCTTCCCCGGGGCTACAATCCTCGCGTCGAGATACGCATCCCCTCTGGGAGCCCGCTGATGCAGGTCGCCGTCTTTTCAGCCAAGCCTTACGACCGCGAGTTTCTCACTCGAGCGGCGGGCGACTCGGGGATTCGCTGGCAATGGTTTCCCGAGCAGCTACGAGCCGACACGGCGAAGCTCGCCGAGGGCTCGGTGGCGGTGAACTGTTTCGTCAATGACATGCTCGACGAGCCCGCGATCACGGCCCTCGCGGGCCTGGGGGTCAAGCTGTTGACCCTGCGGTGTGCCGGCTTCAACCAGGTCGACCTGGCCGCCGCCAAGGCCTCCGGCCTGCCGGTGGTGCGGGTTCCCGATTATTCCCCCCATGCGGTCGCCGAGCACACCGTGGGGCTGATGTTGACCCTGGCCCGCCGGCTGCACAAGGCCTTCAACCGGGTTCGCGAAGGCAACTTCTCGCTGGAGGGCCTGCTGGGTCTCGACCTCCACGGCCGCAGCGTGGGAGTGGTCGGCACCGGCAAGATCGGCCGCTGCGTCGCCGAGATCATGCTGGGGTTCGGCTGCCGGGTGATTGCCCACGACATCACCGCCGACCCCGATCTCGAAAGCCGGGGCGTGGCCTACGTGTCGCTCGACGAGCTTGTCGCCGAGAGCCGTGTGATCACACTGCACTGCCCGCTGCTGCCGGCCACCCACCACCTGGTCAATGCGGAGCGAATCGCCCGTATGCAACCGGGCGTGATGCTGATCAACACCAGTCGTGGCGGGCTGGTGGATACCTCGGCGGTGATCGATGGGCTCAAAAGCGGCCGCATCGGTCACCTCGGACTCGACGTCTACGAGGAGGAAGCCGAGCTGTTCTTCGATGACAAGAGCGGCTCGGTGATCCAGGATGACACGTTCATGCGTCTGCTGACGTTTCCCAATGTCGTGGTCACCGCCCACCAGGCCTTCTTCACCCGCGACGCTTTGACCGCCATCGCCTCTCAGACAATTCGCAACCTGCTGCTGTTCCGCGACGGCCTTCCGCTCGAGGCGGTGGTGACGGCGTAATTCCGATCGCGGTTCCGCGGCTGGCTTTCGCGCCGGTGCGGGCCGCACCGGGCTCCTTGGGCCGCACCGGGCTACAGGGCCGCTCGCAGTTCACGCAGCTCGCGGGCAAAGCCGCCGGAGAGGATCGGAAAGCGACACCAGGTTTTGGGGTCGAGATTCTCGTCGTCGAGATGAAACGACGGAGCATACCGCTCCCGCTTCCACTGGTTGCGACTCCAGAGCCGGTAAAACCGCTCGGTCCACTCCGCCAGTTGCCCCGGAGCGTGGGCGGGGAACTCACCGCAGAGCCGTCGCCAGGCCTCGAGGGGCATCTGTTTGTCACGGATCGCCGCCCGCTCCACCGCGTCGAGCACGTCGTAGGGCATCAGATCAGCCTCGTCGCTCTGGCCTGCAGCCGGAGGCCGGAGTTCGGCGGTCGGCTGCTGGGATGTGACCGCCGCAAGGGCCGGTACCGCCCCGATACCCTGCGGCCCATCCTGTTGAAGCCAAAGCAGCCAGCGGCGAAGAAAGGCCTTGTCGATGCCGGCAATCGGAGCAAGGCCGCCCGAAGTGTCGCCGTCCATCGTGGCGTAGCCGACCGCCGCCTCGGAGCGATTGCTGGTGGAGAGCAGAAGCGAATCGAGCACGTTGGCCAGCATCCAGACCGCCGGGGCCCTGGCCCGGGCCTGGATGTTCTGCAGGGCCACGTCATCGCAATCCCAGCGCAGCGGCCGGCCAATCGCCGTCTCCACGAGCCGGCGGTAGTCGGCGGCCGGCGGCTCCACATCGAAGTGGTGAAACCTCGCCCCGATCGCCTCGGCCAGACCTCGGGCCGCGGCGAGGGTGGTCGGCCCGGAGTTGGCTGTGCTTTGGTAGACGCAGGTCAGCACGCGGCCGACGAGTTCCCGGATTTCCGCCTCGACACCGGCCGCCGACAGGCCGCCCTCGAGACCCAAGCGTGTCGCGGCCGCCGCCGTGCCCAGTTCGACCGCGGCCAGCCTTACCGCCAGCATCACCAGGCAGGCCACGGCGGAGGAATCGGCCCCACCGCTGGCCGACACGACAAACCCACGCAAACGGCTCTTGCGTTGGTAGTCAAAAAGCCCCAGGGCCACTGCCCGGGTGAATTCCTCTTCCTTGACCCGCTCGGCCCGCTCCCAGCTCCCGAAAGACGCCTGCGAGGCCTCGGCCGTGCAGGACGGCGGGGTGAAATCGAGGCGGAGCAGGCCTTCGGCTGCCGGCCCCTCGCCGGCCGATTGACGGGCCTGGGTGAGGCGGATCTCGTCGAGATCGATCACCGCGGTGGTCAGCAGCCGATCGTCAAAACAGAAGCGTCGCCCTGCGGCGAGCATGCGGCCACCGGAGGCGATGAGCACTCCCCCGTCGTAAATCGCCCGGCCCGCCTCGTTGCCGAGCAGGTTGGCGTAGACATAGGCGGTGCCGAAGGCCCGCGAGCCCTCCAGCACGAACCGCCACCGCACCTCCTCCTTGCCGAAGGCGAAGTGGCTCGCCGACGGATTGAGAATCAGATCGACACCGCGGGCCGCAAGATCGGCCCCCGGCCTGGCCGCAGCCCAGGCATCTTCGCAGATCTCAAAACCGAGGCGGATCCCGCCGAGATCGAAGCGAAAGTCACCGATCGGCACCCGCCGGCGGCCCTGCCCGAGGTCAAGCTCGACCTCGCCGGTACGACCACGCGGCCAGGGACGGAACCATCGCGGTTCGTAGTGGATGCCCTCACCGGCGAGGTGCCGCTTCGCGACGAACCCTGCAAGCACGCCGTCGACCACCACCGCTACGGCGTCGAAAACCCCGCTCTCAAACCGCACCGGCAGGCCGATGGCCACGGCAATGCCGCCGGTTTCCGGAAGAATCTCACCGAGCACCCTCGCGGCGGTGCGATGCATGCCGGGCGACTGAAAGGCATCCTCGCAGCCATAGCCGCTGACAGCCAGCTCCGGCAGGCAGAGGATACCAACCTGCTGCTGGCGGGCCTCACGGATCGCCGCGATGATCCGATCGCGGTTGCCGTCCCAGTCGAGCGGTGTCTGATTGAGGGCGGTGCCACCCACACGGATCATGTGCATTGGGCCATGATCCGGAGACGATTCTCCGGAGATGATCGCTTCACCGTTCGCCCGGCTCCTCGAGGTAGGTGTAGCCACGGAGCCCCTCTTCGTAGAAGCGGAGAAACCGCCCTGCCTGCCCGTCGCCGATGAGCCCCTCCCGCACCGCCCTCTCGATCGAGGACCGCAGACGCTTCACGAGTTCTTCGGCATCGAACTCGACATAGTCGAGCACCTCCCGCACCGTGTCACCCTTGATCACCGCATCGAGCACGACCTCTCCCTGCTCGTCGGTGCTGACGTGCACGGCGTTGGTATCACCGAAAAGATTGTGGAGATCGCCGAGAATCTCCTGGTAGGCCCCGATCAGAAAGGCCCCCAGGTAATAAGGCCCTTGGTCGAGCGGATGCAGCGGGAGTGTCCGCTTCACATCGCGACGGTCGATGAACTGGTCGATCTTGCCGTCGGAATCACAGGTCACATCACCGAGCACCGCCTGCCTTGTCGGCCGCTCGTCGAGCCGATGGATCGGCATCACCGGGAAGAGCTGCTTGATCGCCCAGCTGTCGGGCATCGACTGAAAGAGCGAGAAGTTGCAGAAATAGGTGTCGGAGAGGATCGATTCAAGCCCCTCGAGTTCCTCCGGAACATACTCCAGCTGCTTGGAGAGTTTGCAGATCCGGCGACAGATCGCGAAGTAGAGCCCCTCCGCCGCCGACCGCTGCTCCAGCGGCATGTGGCCGGTGGTGAAGAGGCTCAGTGCGGTGTCGAGCGACTGCTGGGCGTCGTGGAAGCTCTCGAGCAGGTTGCGGACATTCAGATTTTGGTGCGTCTCCACGAGATCGTGCAGCGGCTGCTCGGCGTCGGCCGGGGCCTCCGCCACCTCGACATGCCGCCCCTGCTCCGAGACGCCGAGCACGCTGAACACCAGTACGCTGTGGTAGGCCACCACCGCCCGGCCGCTCTCGGAAAGAATCGTGGGATGGGCCACGCCGGCGTCGTCGCAGGCATTCTTCACATGGTAGACGACGTCGTTGGCGTATTCCTGGAGGCTGTAGTTGACGCTCGACTCGAAGTTGGTCTGGGAGCCGTCGTAGTCGACGCCGAGCCCGCCGCCCACGTCGAGATACCGCAGGCCGGCGCCGCGACGGACCAGTTCGGTGTAGACCCGGGCCGCCTCGTTGAGTGCCGCCTTGATGTGGCGAATGTTGGTGATCTGGCTCCCCTGGTGATAGTGGAGCAGCTGCAGGCAGTCGGCCATGCCCCGCGACTGCAGCAGGTCGAGGCCTCGGATCAGTTCACCGGCGGTCAGGCCGAACTTGCTCCGCAGGCCGCCGGAGGCCTGCCAGCGACCCGAGCCGCGGCTGGCGAGCTTGACCCGCATCCCGATCCGTGGCCTGACGCCAAGTTTCAAAGCATGCTCGAGGATCATCTCGAGTTCGCAAAAACGCTCGACGACGGGAATGATCTGGCGGCCGATCTTCTGGGCGAGCATCGCGGTTTCGATGAACTCCGAATCCTTGAAGCCGTTGCAGATGATCGGTGTTTCGTTGTCGGTCAGGGCCACCACCGCGAGCAGCTCCGGCTTGCTGCCGGCCTCGAGCCCGTAGTGGTAGCGGCGGCCAAACGCCAGCACCTCCTCCACCACCTGCCGCTGCTGGTTGACCTTGATCGGGTAGATGCAACAGTAGCCCCCCTGGTAGCCCGCATCCCCCATGGCGGTGGCGAACGCGTCGCTGATCTCGCCGAGCCGGTGCTCCAAGATCCCGCCGAAACGCAGCAGGATCGGCAGATCGATCCCCCGCATCTGCAGCCGATCGACGAGCTGTTTGAGATCGATCGACCGCTCGCGACTGCGGTCGGGATGGACCAGCAGGTGACCGTCGCCGCGGATCGAGAAATAGCCGTTTCCCCAACGGGCGATCTCGTAGAGATCCGCCGCATCGGCGGCATTCCAGCTTTCGACATCGAGGTCGACGGCCATGGGTGCACTCCGGGGCTGCGCGGCGACCGGGCTGGAGATACCGGCATCCCGCTGGAAACCACTGCCACACGGCCTAGTGTAGCGGCGACGCAGTCGCAGGGGGAGCCGGCAAGGTGGCTCAGCGGACTGGTCGGGTCCAGTTCGACCAGCGGAACAGCATGGTCATTGCCAGCCCCCGCAGGAACAGGTCGGCAGCCATCGCGTACCAGGCTCCTCGCACCCCCAGCCCTGCCGCCGGCAGACTGCCCAGACCGCCGGGCAGAACCACGCCGTCCCAGCCGAGAAACATCGCCAGCGGCAGTCGGACACCGCACAGCGAGACAAGGTTCACCGCCATCGGCAGCCGAGTCTGCCCCGCGCCCCGCAGGGCACCCGCAAAGACCATCAGCAAGGCCAGCGGGGGCTGGGCGAAGGCCACGATCCGCACCAGTTCCGCGGTCTGGCTGACCACCTCAGGCTGCCTGTCACGGCCCAGGAAAAGCCGGGCGAAGCCGGCCGCCTCGGCGTAGAGCACGACCGCCACCGCCGACATCAGCAGGGTGCAGGCGATGGCCGCGAGCCGCACGCTCTCGCGGGCCCGCCGCTGGTCACCGGCACCGAGAAACTGGCCGGCCAGCGTCGAGGCGGCGACCATGAAGGCCGCCCCCGGCAGAAAGGCGATCGATTCGATCGTGATGCCCAGCGCGTGGGCGGCCGCGGCCGTGTCGCCGAGCCGGTTGACGATCGAGAGAAACCAGAGCTGGCAGACGGCGTTGGCGATGCCGTCGAGGCCCGCGGGCGTGCCGATGGCCACGATCCGCCGCCGCCAGGCGAGGCTCGGCAGCCAGTCAAACCATCGCGGAGCGAGCCCCGAGCCGGGCCGAAACAGGAGGATCATCGTGACCGCCGAACCGGCCACGCTCCCCAGGAGCGTGCCCCAGGCGAGGCCGCTCCATCCCAGCCTCGGCAGTCCGGCGAAGCCGGTGGCCAACGCGGCGCTGGCCGAGGCGTTGACGAGATTGACGACCGTCATCACGCCGAGTCCCGACCGCATCGAGCCGGCACCCCGTAAGGCGGCGACTCCGACCTGGGTGAACATCATCAACGGCAACGCCGGCACCACGATCGCGAGGTAGCGAATCGCCAACGCACTCGACTGCGACGGCAGGCCCAGCATTCGAACGAAGCGGCCGCCGCCGAGGGCCGCCGCGGCCAGGATCACCGCGGCAACCACCGCCCCCACGAGCAACGCCTGGGCGGTCGCCCGCCGCGCGGTGCGGGCATCGCCCGCCCCCACGGCCCGGGCCACGAGGGCCGTGGCGGGCACCCCGGCGATGGCAAAAAGAGCCGGCATGAAGCCGATGCAATAGGCCACCAGGCCCACCGCCGCCAGGTATTCAGGGCCCTCCAGGAGTCGCCCGCAGAGCCACTTGTCGGTAAAGCCCACGCCCAGCGCGAGGGCCTGTTCGAACAGCACCGGCACGACCAGCCGCACCAGCGGCCGCACGCTGCCTTCGAGATGCACGATTCCCGGCGGGCCGCCCGCGCGGCGGCTCGCCGGTGGCTGGGCGGTTCGTTCAGGCGAACAGATCCGGGATCACCTTTCCCGAGTTGGCGATCTTCATCGGCCGGCCATTCTTGGCGGTGAAGGTGGTCTCCAGCGAGATGCCCAGGGCCTTGAGCACGCTCGCCATCAGGTCCTGCGAGGAATAAGGCTCGCTGATCACCTCCTTGCCATCGCTGCTGGTTTCACCAACCGCGACACCCCGTTTGAAGCCGCCGCCGCCGACGACCGTGCTCCAACTGCGGGCCCAGTGGTCACGACCGCCACCGCCGTTGATGTTCGGCGTGCGGCCAAATTCACCCATCCAGATCACGACCGTGTCGTCGAAGAGGCCGCGCTGCACCAGATCTTCGACCAGGGCGCTCATCGCCTGATCGAGAATCGGCAGCTTGTTGTCGGCGAGCGTGGGAAAAATTCCACCGTGGTTATCCCAGCCGCCGAGATCGACCTCGACGAAAGGAACTCCCAGTTCGACGAGCCGGCGGGCCATCAGGCAGCCACTGCCAAAGCCGTTGGCACCATAACGCTCCCGCACCTCCTCAGGCTCCTCGGAGACCTTGAAGGCCCGCATCTGCTCGCTGGTGAGCAGTTTCACCGTGCTGTCGAGCACCTTGGCATGGTCGCCCGAGGAGGCGCCGCGATTCTCCGAAATGAACTTCTTTTCGATCGTGGCGAGCATCTCCAGCCGCTGGCCGAGCCGGGTCCGGTCGATGCCCATGTCGAGATTGCGGACCCGCCCGTTGGAGCTGACCACGAAGGGGGCCCAGGTCATCCCGAGAAACCCGGGGCCGACGCTGCCACCGCCGACCGACACAAACGGCGGAATCTCGAGGTGTGGCACCTTCTCGGCGAGCTCGTGGGCGATCACCGCACCGTAGCTCGGATGCTGCACGTTGGGGTTGGGCACGTAGCCGGTGTGCATGTAGTAGCGGCCCCGCATGTGATCCGCCTCGCGGGTGCTCATCGACCGCACGATCGCCATGTTGTGCATCTGCTTGGCCATCGTCGGCAGGTGCTCGGAGATCGCCACACCGTCAGCGGAGGTCGAGATCTGCCGGAAGGGGCCACCCGTGGGCGCCCCGGGCTTGAGGTCCCAGAGGTCGATCGTGCTCGGACCGCCGCCCATCCACAGCAGAATCGCCGACTTGTGCCGCTTCCGCATGTCTTGGGCATTGGCGAGCACCGTATTGGTGAAGCTCGTTGCGGGCGCGGCAAGGGCCGCCGCACCGGCCAGATGGCTGGCGAAATGCCGCCGCGTCATGCCTCGGGGAACGCTGAAGGAAACGGACATCTCGGGCCTCCTAGTGGTTGATGATGAATTCGTTGGAGTTGAGCACCGCCCACCAGACATCCTGGAGGGCGGCGGTGACGTCGCCCTTGCGGGCGGCGATGAGCGCGTTGGCGACGCGGATCTCTCGGCTCGAAGGCCGTCGAGCGAGGGCCGCCATGTAGAGGTAGTTGATCTTGTCGGCGTTGGACATCGGATTGCGGGCGATCGTATCGAGAAAGCCGCCCTTGCCGGTGCTGGTGGCGGCCTTCACGAGGCCTCCGTTGAACATCATCAGCACCTGCGGGATCGACCCGTTGAAGGTGGTCGTGTCGTCTCCTTCATCGGTGCCAAAGGCGATCACGAACTGGCTGAGCCAGTTGTCCTTGGCCTTGGCACCGGCCTCACCGGCGGCCTGGTCGGCGCGGGTCGCGGTGAGCAGCGACTCATAGAGCTGCTCGGCCCCCATCTGACGGAGGTAGAAATGGCTGAACTTCGGCCGCTCTCCCATCAGCGGATCGTCGGCGGCATTGGCCCGGGTCGTCTTGCTCGAAAGCCCGTAGGGCTCGGAGAGCACGATCCACCGCATCAATTCCTTGAGATTGAAGCTCTGCTCGGTGAGGTTCACAGCCAGGGCGTCGAGCAGTTCAGGATGGGAGGGCGGGTTGTGTTCACCAAGATCGTCGACGGGCTTGGTGAAACCGTAGCCCAGAAAGTGGCCCCAAATCCGGTTCACGATCGCTCGCGGCACCAGCGGCGAGCCGACCATCATCGAGGCCAGTTCCTGCCGGCGATTCACGCCAAAGGGAGTGCCGTCAGACATCGCGCCTGGCAGGTAGCCGCTCTTGGAGATCTCCGTGCCGTCGATGAAAACCGGATAGGCGACCTTGGTGAGACCATTGCGGAGTTCGTAGTAGAGCTCCGCCTCCTCGGGATCACCCCCCTCACCTTCGAAATCCTGATCGACCAGTTCCACCCAGTTCACGTTGTCTCCGCCCTCGTAGCGTCGCAGGGCCGCGGTCTGCCGGAAGAAGGCGTTGAACTCCCAAAACTGGTTTTGCTTGCCCTTGTTGAAAGGGTGGTTGTGACACTGCGTGCACTGCACCTGCAGACCGAGAAAGACCTGGGCGGTCTTGGCGGCGGCCTGCACACCATTCTCCGCCATCTTTCCGGAGAGGAAATTCGTCGCGCCGTTGAAGTTCGAGGAGCCCGGAGCATTGCCACCGGTGGCGGTCACGATGTCACGCAGGAAGCGATCGTACGGAGTGTTTTTGGAAAAGGCCCGGCGAAGATACTGCCGCATCCCGGGCCGGCTGACGAGATCGTTGCCAGTGTCGCGACCGATCAGGATCGTCGTCCAGATGTCGGTCCAATAGCGGGCATAGTCGTCGAGATACTCATCACCGAGCAGCCGATCGACGAGTTTCGCCTTCTTGTCTGGCGAAGAATCCTTGAGATACGCCTGCAGTTCGTTGATCGAGGGAATCCTGCCGATCACATCGAGGTACACCCGTCGGCACCACTCGCTCTCGGTCGCCTCGGGCGACGGCTTGAGCGAGGCATCTTTCCAGCCAGACCGGATCGCCTCGTTGATCATGCGGACCTGGCGTATCCCGTAGTCGCTGGAATCATTCGCCGACGCCGTCGCGAACCATGCCGCAAGCAACGTGGTCAGGAAAATGCCCGCACCTGCCCGGAATATACGCTTGCTCACCGGTCTGCTCCTTCCCTTCAACGCAACCCTTCAACCCGCCGTTGAATCGGCAACCGATCCCACCGCCTGTCGGTCGAATGCCCGAAATCCCGAGCACCCGAGCACCGGCGGACCGACCGCGACGCCGTCCGCGGCCTCGACGACCTCGAACAGTATATTCGTGGGACCGGCGGGGCGTATTCCCGAAGTCCTGCCCCGGGCGGACGGCGGCTCAAATGGCCCGGGCGAGCCTCGGCACGGCTCAGCCGGCGGTCGCCTCCACCTGCGGGGCGGCCGGAGCAGCCTCCACGGGCCCGACAAACTCGAGAATCGCCCTGGGACCCGCGTCGCCGAGCCGCGGCGTGGCGAGCTTGAGAATGCGGGTGTAGCCGCCGGGGCGGTCCGCAAATCTCGGGGCGACGACGTCGAAAAGTACCCTCGCAGCCCGCTTGTCACCGAGCAGACGCAGCGCCCTGCGGCGGGCGGACACATAGGGCGCCCGGGCAGCGGCCCAGTTCCGCCAGGCATCGCTCTCCCGCCATTTCTTCCATTCGGCAGTATCACGCTCGGCGGTGGTCGCGAGATCCTCCGCCGCCGCCGCTCGGGCAATCCCGCGGCGGGCGATGGTGATGCACTTCTCAACGAGGGGTCGCACCTCCTTGGCCTTGGCGAGCGTGGTCACGATCCGCCCGGGCACCTTCGCCGCCCCTGGCTCGTCGACGTCCCGCGGTTCCTCGGTCAAAAACAGGGCCGAGGCCAGATTCCGCAACAGGGCCCGTTGATGCGAGGGACTCCTGCCGAGCACCCGACCCTTGCGACGATGACGCATGTTTCACCCTTCCTCGCTCTGCGCCAGGTTCCCCCGGCTTGACTCTCGGCGGCCTGCATACAGCCGCAACGCCGGTTCAGGCCTGCGGCTCCTCCTCGAACCGCATCCCGAGCCTCAGCCCGACTTCGCCGAGCTTCTCCTCGATCTCCTCCACTGTCTGCTCGCCGGCGTTGCGAAGCTCCATCAGTTCCTCGCGGGTCCGGGAAACGAGGTCCTTGAGAGTGGCGATTCCCTCAGCCTCGAGACAATTGCTCGCCCGCAGCGACATCCGCAGGTCGCCCACCAGCATGCCCAGCCGGCTCTCCAGCGGGGCCTCGACCTCGAGTAAGTCGCTTGCAGCCGGGAGGTGGACCCCCGGCCCCGCCTGCCCGTAGCCCACGAACGGGTTGAGGTGCTTGCGGAGAATCTTGGCCGCCTCGACCAGGGCCATCTCCGGCGTGATCGTGCCGTCGGTCCAGATCTCCATCGTGAGCTTGTCGTAGTTGGTCTTCTGGCCGACGCGGGTCTCCTCCACCTCGTAGCGAACGCGGGTCACCGGACTGAAGACGGCGTCGACGGGGATGATCCCGATCTCCTGCGCCTCGGGACTGTGCTCGGAGGCAGGCACATAGCCGCGACCATTCTCGACCACCATCTCGATCTCGAAGGGCACATCATCGGTGAGCGTGGCGAGCACGAGATCCTTGTTGATCACCTCGACCGCCTCATCGGTCTGCACATCCCCGCCGGTGACCGGCCCCTTCTCGCTCTTCTCGACACGGATCACACGGGTCGAATCGCTGTGATTCTTCACCACCAGGCTCTTGATCGCCAGTACGACGTCGGTGACGTCCTCGGCCACGCCCTTGATCGTGGTGAATTCGTGCAGGGCGCCCCCCACCTTGATCTGCGTGATCGCACTTCCCTCGAGGCTCGAGAGCAGCACCCTCCGCAGGCTGTTGCCGACGGTCGTGCCGAAACCCCGTTCAAAGGGCTCGGCCGTAAAGCGGCCGTAGGTCTCGGTGAGTGACTGCTGGTCTGCCTCGACGACACCGGGCAGCTCCAAACCTCTCCAGCGAATGTGCATGGGATCCTCCTGGGGCTTACTTCGAACACAGCTCGATGATCAGGTTGGCCTGCACCGGGATTGACACGTCATCCGCACCGGGCAGACGGTCGACGCGGCCTTCGGGAATACCGCCGTCGATCCGGGTGAGGAAGTCGGGCACCTCCCGCTGCGTGTCGGCGATCGCCGCGTGGACGAGTTGCAGACTCTTTTTCCGATTCTTGACCCGCACGAGATCACCGGCCCGCACGAGGTAGCTGGGAATGTCGACCCGCCCGCCATTGACGGTGATATGGCCGTGCTGCACCATCTGCCTCGCCGCGGCCCGAGAGGCCGCAAAGCCCATGCGGTGCACGATGTTATCGAGCCGCCGCTCGAGCAGCGACATCAACGCCTCGCCGGTGTTCACCCGGCCCCGCTCGGCCCGGGCAAAGTAACCGCGGAACTGCCGCTCCAGCACGCCGTAATAGTGCTTCACCTTTTGCTTCTCGCGAAGATGCAGCCCGTAGTCGGTCTGCTTGGGACGACGCCGCTGCACCATGCCCGGCGGCGTGCTCCGCCGCTCGAAGGCGCACTTCGGTGTGTCGCAGCGACTCCCCTTGAGGAAGAGTTTCAGCCCGTCGCGGCGGCAGAGCCGGCAGACCGGCCCGGTGATCCTACCCATCGTTCAGTCGTGCTCCTGGTTGGTTCTTCCGGACAGCCGCCGCTCAGACCCGCCGCTTCTTCGGAGGGCGGCAGCCGTTGTGCGGGAGGGGTGTAACATCCTCGATACTCTTGACGTTCATGCCGGCCGCCTGCAGGGCCGTGATCGCACTTTCGCGGCCGCTGCCCGGCCCACGGACCCGCACCTCGAGGTCCTTGACGCCAAACTTGGCCGCTTTTTCCGCCGCCTGCTGCGCGGCCATCTGACCGGCGAAGGGCGTTCCCTTGCGGCTGCCCTTGAAGCCGCAGGTTCCGCCGCTCGACCAGCAGAGCGTGTCTCCACGATGATCGGTGATTGTGACGGTCGTGTTGTTGAAGGTCGCCATGATGTAGGCGATGCCCGACGACACGCTCTTTTTCCGCTGCTTCGAACTCTTGGCCACTGCCGCTGCTCCGTACGAATTTGGTGTACTGTTGTCGCCGGCATGCCGGCGCTGATTACCTGAGGTCCTTCACGCCCTTCTTGCCGGCCACCGTCTTCTTGGGACCCTTTCGGGTGCGGGCATTGGTCCGCGTCCGCTGGCCGCGGACCGGCAGACCCCGGCGATGCCGCAGGCCTCGATAGGCACCGATGTCCTTGAGCCGTGAGACGTTTTGGGCCACCTGCCGACGGAGCTGCCCCTCGCAGACGTAGTCTTTGTCGAGGAGGGCCGCGATCCGGGCGATCTCGTCTTCCTGCAGATCCCGGGCCATCGCCTGCGGATCGACACCGGCCTTGTGACAGAGTTCACGGGCCACCCGAGGACCGACCCCGTAGAGGTACTGCAGCGAATAGACCGACTTCTTGTCAGACGGTATGTCGACACCGAGCAAGCGTGGCATGGCTTCGTATTTCTGGCGTGTCTCATGAATGCGGTGATCGCGCGACCAACGACCGGCCCCGCTGTCCGCACTCCGGAGGCTTTCAGCCCTGCCGCTGCTTGTGCCGCGGATTGTCGCAGACGACGAACACGACGCCGCGACGACGAACGATCTTGCACTTCTCGCAGATACGCTTGACGCTCGCTCGAACCTTCACGTTTCGTCGCGGAGTTGCCGCGTCCAGGGGAGGCATGGGAAACCACCGGAGCCCCGGAGTATAGAAGCCCCGGGGTAGCCTCCACAAGGGGGTGGCCGCTGACGCGGCCCGGGCCGGGTCCCTCAGGCGGCGTCGCCCACCGATTCCCCGTTGGCCGGAGCCGCGGTGAGCACCACCGGTCCGCTTTCGGTAATCGCTACGGTGTGCTCGAAATGAGCGCTCGGCTTGCCGTCGACGGTGGCCTGAGTCCAGTGATCCGGCAACGCCCGGACCCGCTTGGAGCCCATGTTCACCATCGGCTCGCCCCCGGGCACAAAAACCCGGTCGGGGCGGAAAAAGGGGGTGGGGCGGGGGGGGGGGGGGGGGGTGGGGGGGTGGCCCGCCAAGGAAATCGCCCGCTCGCGCCGGGAGATTTTGGAGGGGGGGGGAAACCCGGCGGGGGAGGCGTTGGTTTTCATCGGCGGCCATGCCACGAAAGTTGTCGTCCAGTG
>CAZRKH010000040.1:0-11475 GCA_964600785.1 uncultured Chitinophagaceae bacterium | reverse complement strand
GCTGCTGTAGGCCGGTTGCGCTGCAACCGGCAGCTGTAGGCCGGTTGCGCTGCAACCGGCAGGTGTAGGCCGGTTGCGCTGCAACCGGCAGGTGCCGGTGCGGGCCGCACCGGCCTACTTGGGCCGCACCGGCCTACGGCAGAGTCGGTAGAATTCCGCCGCAGCCGTTGATACGCGAGTCCCCCGAGCGGTGTGTCCCCAATGCCAACAGCCTCAGCCGACCTGCCGCCCGGCGGCCCGCTCGAGACCGTCGAGATCCGCGGCCACATCATCGACAGCCTCCTGCTGCCGAAGGTACTCGACGCGATCATGGCCCGCGGCGGTTCGTTCGTGATTCGCGAGATCGAGGTCGGTGAACACCGCGACGATGCCAGCCGCGCCGTGATCGAGATCCGCGGCCCCACCCCGCAGCGGCTCGCCGAAATTCTCGCCGAGGTCGCCGACCACGGGGCGGTCTCGCTCCACCCGGTCGATTGCAGGCTCGTGATCGCCGACATCGAGGGGGCCTTCCCCGAAAACTTCTACGCCACCACCAATCAGCGAACCTTCGTTCGACTCGAGGGTGACTGGGTCGAGGTCGATGATCAGGAGATGGACTGCGGGATCGTGGTCGATGCCGGGACCCGGCGTGCCCGCTGCGTGGCGATGACCTCGATCCGCGTCGGCGACGCGGTCGTCGTGGGCCATGGTGGAGTTCGGGTCGAGCCGCAGCAGCGGGCCGAGGGCCGCGGCGGCTTCGAGTTCATGAGCAGCCCGGTCTCCACCGAGAAGCCCAAGGGTGTGGCGATCCGCGACGTGGCCCGGGAGCTCTTCGAGGTCCGGCAGGCCGGCGGGCTGACGCTGCTCGTCGGCGGGCCCGCGATCGTCCACACCGGCAGCGACGGCCACCTCTGCGAGTTGATCCGCCGCGGCTACGTGCAGCGGCTCTTCGCCGGCAATGCCCTGGCCACCCACGACATCGAGCAGGCTTTTTTTGGCACGAGCCTCGGGGTGCACCTCGAGCGGGGCGACGCCGCGGAGGCCGGCCACGAGCATCACCTGCGGGCGATCAACCGCATCCGTCGTGTCGGTTCGATTCGGCAGGCGGTCGAGCAGGGCCTGCTCGAGAGCGGCATCATGTATGAGTGTGTCCGCAACGGGGTCGAGTTCACGCTCGCCGGCTCGATCCGCGACGACGGCCCGTTGCCCGACGTGATCACCGACACGCTCGAGGCCCAGTCGCGGATGCGGCAACAGGTTCGCGGCGTCTCCTTCTGCCTGATGATCGCCACCACGCTCCACTCCATCGCCACCGGCAATCTCCTGCCGGCCTGGGTCAAGGTGGTGTGTGTCGACATCAATCCTTCCACCGTGATCAAGCTTTCCGACCGTGGCTCCTTCCAGACCGTCGGCCTGGTGACCGACGTGCAGCCCTTCCTGCGGGCGGTGATCGAGGAGATCGACAGCCTCGAGGCTGCCGCCGACGGGCAGGGGGGGCGATGAGCGGCCGGCCCCGGATCGCGATGTGCTCTCCGGAGTTCTACGGGATCGAGTATGAGATCAATCCCTGGATGCGACGCAGTCGGCCCGCCGACGGGCCCACAGCGGCCGCTCAGTGGGCGGCCTTGGTCGGGCTGCTCGAGCGGGCCGGGGCCTCGATCGAGCGGATCGAGCCGGTCGAGGGCCTGCCCGATCTGGTCTTCACCGCGAATGCCGCGATCGTGCATCGCGGGCTGGCGATCGTCTCACGGTTTCGCCACGAGCAGCGGCGGGGCGAGACCGCGGTCGATGCCGCCTGGCTTCGTGGTCGTGGCTTCGAGGTCGAGGAGCTTCCCGAGGGGATGTTCTTCGAGGGGGCGGGCGACGGGCTCTTCTGCGGCGAAACGCTCTTTGCGGGCTACCGGCAGCGGAGCGACGCGGCGGCGTGTCAGTGGGTTGGCGAGCGGCTCGGCTGCCGGGTGATCCCGCTGGAACTCGTCGATCCGGTCTATTATCACCTCGACACCTGCTTCTGCCCGATCTCGCCGAAGCGTGCGATCTGGTTTCCCGCAGCCTTCGACTCCTACGGGCAGACGGCGATCCGCGAGGCGGTCGAGGAGTTGGTCGAGGTCGACGCCGAGGAGGCCCGCCGCTTTGCCTGCAATGCGGTGGTGGTCGGGGACAGGGTGATTACCAACACCGGCTGCCCGAGGCTGCACGAGAGTCTCGCCGCGCGTGGCTACGAGCCGCAGGCAACCTGCCTCGATGAGTTCACCAAGTCCGGCGGCAGCGCGAAATGCCTCACGCTGCGTCTCGACGGCGAAGACGCCGCCGCCTGGCGCGGGCCGTAGGGTTACTTGGGCTGTAGTAGGCCGGTTGCGCTGGTGTAGGCCTACTTGCGCTGCAACCGGCAGGTGTAGGCCGGTTGCGCCGCAACCGGCAGGTGTAGGCCTACTTGCGCTGCAACCGGCTGGTGTAGGCCTACTTGCGCTGCAACCGGCTGTGCCGGTGCGGGCCGCACCGGCCTACTTGGGCCGCACCGGCCTACTTGGGCCGCACCGGCCTACTTGGGCCGTTGTAGGCCGGTTGCTCTGCAACCGGCAGACGCCGGTGCGGGCCGCACCGGCCTACGGGGTGGCACGCTTCACCGAGCGGATCAACGTGCCGTTGTCGGCCACCCCCATCAGCGGCCGGTAGGGGCTGGAGAGGCCCCGCCGCGAACGGCAGGCCGGATAGTAGACGAGGTTGATCGACACGTTCCAGGCGCTCTCGGTGAAGGTCAGCGTGTTGACGCCGGTGCCGTCAAGATCGATCGTCTGCGAGGGGCCCGGCATCACGTAGGTGAAAGCACCCTCCAGAGCCAGACTGCGATTCATCGGCGACCGGGCAAAGGCTCCGATGATGCCCTCCTGCGAGCCGGTCCCGCCGCCCCAGAGCTTCAGTTCGTTGGCGTCACCGAAGTAGAGCCGATAGAAGGCGGCGTAGATGTCGATCGATTCCGCCGTGGCGCTGCTCGAACTCCGCTTGGTGAAGATTGCGTCGGCATCCTTGATATTGCCGGTGCCCCAGAAGCCAAACTCCTGAGCCCCGAACACGTAGCTGATCTCGCCGCGGATCTGGGCCACGTCGACATCGTCGTAGTAGTTGTCGCGGAGGTAGTCGTAGACGGCCCCGCCCTGCAGCCCGCGACCCTCGAAGGCCCGCGTGAAGAAGCCGGTGGTCAGGAAAAACTGATTCCGCGAATGGTTGGTCAACAGGTCGTTGCCGCCCTGGGAGATCGTGGAGCTGTTGAAGTTTGCCTGCACGCCCCGCACGCCGAGTTGCCAGCCGATGCCGAAGGCGTTCCACAGCGGCATCGCCCAGTTGGCATACTCGTTGAAGCCGTAGTTGCCCAAGAGCCCCAGGTCGGGGCCGTTTTGGAAGCCGGCGGCTCCCACGCCCACCGAGAAGTTCTTGTACCACCGCCAGCCATAGTAGGGCTTGCCGAAGCGACGCAGCCAGTTGCAGAGCCGCCCGTGGTAGTGGTAGGGCAGGCAGGGAAAGACGCCGCAGTCGTCCTCGCAGCCGTAGGGATCGTAGCCGGGATACTCACCCAGCCACATGCCGCCGGCCACACCCGGCTCGCTGACGACCACGCCGCCGGGCAGCATCGCCGCGCCCGGTGGAGGATCACCACCCATGCGGGCTCCGCGGATCGATCCGGCATAGGGCGGCTCGCTCCAGCTATCGCCAGCCATCGGTTCGCCGAACATCTCGCTGCCGGCTGACGGGGGGGGGATCTCCTCGTAGCCTGGCTCGGCGGTGACCTCGGGCGCTGGCCGCTCGCCGTCGCGGTTGACCACCGAGGGCAGGTCGTCGGAGGCCATCGCATAGCGGTCGGGACGGCCAGCGAAGGGCGGGGCGTCGCCGCGTTGCCGGCGGCCGTTGGCAACCGCCGTGGCCCGGCCCTCGGCTCCAAGGATCGGCTGACGCATCTCACCCTGGGGAGCCCGGGTGAAGGGTGCCTGGGCGATGATCTCGTTGAGCATCGCGCCCATCGAGGGCGCGGGCAGCGGCCGGCGGGCCCTCGGCGGGTCGCTCCGCCGCGGTCCGGTGAAGGGATTGGATGGTTCGGCGGTGGCCGAGGCGATCGGAGCCCGGGGGCCACCACGCCCAAAGGTCGGAGAGTCGTTCGCCGGTCGGGCCGCCTGGGGCGGGGCCACCGATCGCGGACGAGCCGCGGTCGTCAGCGGCGCAGGAGGCCCTCCCTGGCTCTGCCGGTGCGGGGTCCACTTCAGTTCTCCGTCGGAACTCGCCTGCTGGACTTCCGCAGCGGCCATGCCGCCGACCGTAAGCGCGGCGAGCAGGCATGCCACCGCAGCCGCAGTCGTTCGCAGCCACACCAGCCCACGGGATCGGACGCACTTCAGGACGTTCATCGCACCTGTCTCCTGCAAGGACCGCGCGGCAACGGGCGCCGGGCGGTTTCCGGGAACCGTTACGGGTATCGGAATCCGGGCGACCGAAACTTCCATCAAAATCGGCACGACCCCGCCAGACTGCCGGGCTTGCCCGGCTTCACAGGCCTGGGCCCGGCGTGGCGGCTTTTTCAGCCGCCGGCGGTCGCCGCGGGAGTCGCCGCGAGGGCCTGTCCGAGGTCGGCGACGAGATCCTCGGCGTCCTCGATGCCGCAGGCGATGCGGATCATGTTGTCCGGAATTCCGAAGGAGCGACGGTCTTCCGGCGAGTAGTTCCAGTAGCTCATCACCATCGGCTGCTCGATGAGCGACTCCACGCCCCCCAGGCTCGGGCCGATGCGGGGAATCCTGACCGCGTCGATCACCGCCGCGGTCTCCTGCCAGTCGGCATCCTTCAGGAGGAAGGTCACCAGCCCCCCGCAGCCCCGCATCGTGCGGGTGGCGACCTCGTGGTAGGGATGGCTTTCGAGGCCGGGATAGTAGACCCGCTCGACCCGCGGGTGGTCCTCGAGGAAGCGGGCCACCGCCAGACCGTTGGCGTTGTGCCGCTCCATTCGCAGAGGCAGTGTCTTCAGGCCCCGCTCGAGAAGGTAGGCGGTATGTGGGCTGCCGATCCCGCCCATGATTCCGCGGAGCTTACGGACCGGGCCGAGCATCTCCTCGCCGCCGATCACGACCCCCGCGAGCAGGTCGTTGTGGCCGCCGAGATACTTGGTGGCCGAGTGGAGCACGAAATCGACCCCGGCCTCGAGCGGGCGGAGGTTGAAGGGCGTGCAGAGCGTCGCGTCGATGAGGGTCGCAATGCCATGGCGACGGCCGATGTCGGCGAAGCGTTCCACGTCGATGCAGCTCAGGTGGGGATTGGTGGGCGACTCGCTGACGAGCATTTTCGTCGCCGGCGTGATCGCTGCTTCCATCGCGTCGTAGTCGCCGGTGGCGACCTGCTTGAAGCCCACGCCGAAGCGGGTCAGGTGCTTCCCGCAGAATTCGCGGCTGCGGTGATAGCACTCGTCGAAGAAGATCACTTCGTCACCCGCGTTGAGGCGGGCCATCAGCAGCCCCACGAGGGCCGCCATCCCCGAGGCAAAAAGCACGGCCTCCTCGCCCCCCTCGAGTGCCGCGAGCTTGCGCTCCACGACCCGCTCGCCGGGGTTGCCGTAGCGGCCGTATTCCTCCCGCTCCACGCTCTCCTCGAGAAAGGCGAGGATCGCGGCTGTGTCGGCGAAGGTGTAGGTGCTTGCGAGAAAGACCGCGTCGGTGATCGCGTCGCCCGGCTTCTGGCGAGCCTCGCCGGCGTGCACGGCAATCGTCGAGGCCCCCGGGGTCGTGGCCGGGCTGCGGGGCGGCGGGGAGATGGACATGGGCGAAAGCAACTCAACGCGAGAGCGTGCGGCGATATAGCATCACGATAATCGTCATCCCCCGCCCCGACAAGAAACGCTCGGCGAAACGCTTTCACCGGCTCCTGATAGAATCGGGCGAGATTTGCGGGTCGGCCCAAATCCGAGCCTGCTCGCTTTGGAATCGATCGGTGCACTCCGCAGCTATGACACGAGTTTCAGACGCCGCCCCGACGCCCGCTCGCCGTTTGTGGCCGCCTCGCCGCGTGCTCGTCACGCTCGCTTCGCTGGCCACCGCGATCGTGATGGTTCGCAGCGGTCTGCTCGAGACGGTCATCGGCCCGATCATCGATCAGGCGGTGGTCAACGTGATCACGCTGATCCTCGGCTTTTCGATGCTCGTTTCGCTGCTGGTCTGGTTCTGGCGGGAGAGCGGCTTCGCTGTGGCGGTGAAACGGGGCGTGTTCTGGACGATCGGCCTGGCGGTGCTCGCGGCGATCGCCCTGGTTCGCATCGAGCGGGTCAGCGGGGATCTGGTGCCCGAGTTTGTCTGGCGGTGGAGCCGCTCCCGCGACCGCCTCCTGCCGGCCAGCGGCGAACTGCCCGAGGGCGTTCCCGCCGAGGCAGCCGATTTCTCGCCCACGCCCCGCGATTACCCGCGGTTTCTCGGCAGCCGCGTCGATGCCACGCTCGTCGGCCCGCCCCCGGTGGGCGGCTGGAACGCAAATCCGCCCGAGCGGCTCTGGCGGCAGCCGATCGGCGCCGGCTGGGGCAGCTTCGCGGTCGTCGGCGAGCATGCCGCCACGCTCGAGCAGCGGGGCGATGAGGAGATCGTGGCCTGCTACGACGTCGAGACCGGCCGCTGCGAGTGGGCGGTGGGCGTGGCGGCGAGGCATGCGACGGTGCTCGGGGGTGTCGGCCCGCGGTCGACACCGACAATTTTCGAGGGCGTGGTCTATGCCCACGGGGCGACCGGCTGGCTGCACGCGATCCGCGGCAGCGACGGCGAGCTGCTGTGGCGAACGCACATCCTCGACGACCTCGGCATCGACCGCGAGGCCCATGCCGCGGCGGTCGCCTGGGGCCGGGCCGCATCGCCCTTGGTCACACCGCAGTGGGTGATCGTGCCGGCCGGCGGGCCGCGGGACGGCGGGCCGGTGTCGCTGGCGGTCTACGAACGCACGACAGGCAGGCTCGCCACGACGCTTGGCGACGAACAGATCAGCTATGCCTCGCCGGTGCTCGTGGAGTGCGACGGCAGACCGCTGGTGCTGAACGTCAATGAGTCCCGCGTGGTCGCCTATGACCTGCCCGCCGCCGACGATCCGCCGGGCCCTGCGAAGCCGCCAGCCGGCACGCCGGTGTTCGCCTTCGACTGGCCGGGCCACTCCGACTCCGATGCCTCCTGCTCGCAGGCCCACCTCCTGCCTGCCGCGGAGGCCGCCGGGAACGGGCGGCGGGTGTTCGTCTCCAAGGGCTACGGCGTGGGCTGCGCGATGGTCGCGGTCAGTCCCGAGGCGGATGGTGAAGGCGGGGCCTGGCGGGTCGAGCCCTTGTGGCACAAGCAGGGATCGTTGAAGACGAAGTTTGCCAACGTCGTCTTCCGCGACGGGCATGCCTACGGCCTCTCCGACGGGATTCTCGAGTGCGTGCGGCTCTCCGATGGCCGGCGGGCGTGGAAGCGTGGCCGCTACCACCAGGGCCAGGTGCTGCGGATCGACGAGGTGCTGCTGGTTGTCGCCGAGAGCGGCGAGGTGGCGCTGGTCGAGTGCTCTCCCGAGGGCTTCAACGAACTCTGCCGCTTCGAGGCGATCCGCGGACAAACATGGAACAACCCCGCGGTCTCCGGCGACCGGCTGCTGGTCCGCAACGCCCAGGAGGCGGCCTGCTACCGCATCCCACGCCGAAGCGACCCCGCCGGTGTCGCGTCGGGGACGGCGGGGCCATGACCGCCTCGGGCTCGCTTGCCGGTGCCACGGCACTGGTCACGGGAAGCTCCCGCGGCATCGGCCGTGGGGTGGCGATCGCGCTGGCTGCCGCGGGTGCCCGCGTGGCGATTCACGGTCGATCGGCCGAGGCGGCCGCCGAGGTGGCCGGCCTGCTCGCTCCCCAGGGCCGTCACGCGGGAACCTTCCTGGCCGACCTCGCCGAGGCCGACGGGGCCGCGCGGCTGCTGGGCCAGATCGAGGAGGCGAAGCTCGCCCCCGACATCTTCGTGGCCCTCGCCGGGGCCGACGTGCTCACCGGCGAAGCGGCCGGCTGGTCGTTTCCGCGGAAGCTCGAGACGCTCCTGGCAGTCGACGTGACCGCCACGATCACCCTTGCCAGGGAAATCGGCCGCGGGATGCAGGCCCGCGGAGCCGGCTCGATCGTGACGGTCGGCTGGGACCAGGCCGAGATCGGCATGGAGGGCGACAGCGGCCAGCTCTTCGCGGCGACCAAGGCCGCGGTGATGGCCTTCAGCCGCAGCCTCGCCCGGTCGCTCGGGCCGCAGGTGCGGGTCAACTGCGTGGCGCCCGGCTGGATTCGCACGGCCTGGGGCGAGCAGGCCAGCGAAGTCTGGCAGCAGCGGGCCCGCCGCGAGGCGGTGCTCGGCCGCTGGGGCGAGGTCGGCGACGTGGCCGAGGCGGTCAGCTGGCTCGTCTCGCCAGATGCCTCCTGGGTCAGCGGTCAGGTGCTGGCGGTCAATGGAGGATTTCGTCGGGCCGGGCTTTCTCGGCCGACGACAAGGTGAAACACTGACAGAGTGACCGTCACCCGCCCCCAGATCCATTTTGTGACCGGCAAGCTCGCCGAACCTTCGCTGCGGGCGGTGCTCGAGCCGCTCTCGCAGGCCGCCGGCTTCGACTACAGCGTCGGCGTGCTCAACATCACCGTCGCGGCGTTGATGACCACGACCTGGATCGCGAGAAAGCTCACCGTCCCCGAGGGCACCGCGCGGGTCATCCTGCCGGGCCTTGCCAGCGGGCCTTTGGAGGTGGTGGAGCAGGCAGTCGGGGTGCCGGTCGAGCGGGGGCCGAAGGATCTGCGTGGGCTGGAGGAGTTTTTCGGCGGAGGGCCAGCGAAGGCCGAGGGCTACGGGGCCCACAGGATCGAGATTCTCGCCGAGATCAACCATGCCCCGCGGCTCTCGCGGGAGGCGATCTGCCGCGAGGCGCTGCGGATGGCCGCCGACGGGGCCGACCTGATCGACCTCGGCTGCGACCCCGGCGGCGGCTGGCGGGAGGTCGGCGACGTGGTCCGCGAACTCGTCGAGGCGGGGCTCCGCGTTTCGATCGACTCCTTCGATCCGACCGAGGTGGCCGCGGCCACGCGGGCGGGGGCGGAGCTGGTGCTCTCGGTCAATTCCTCGAACGTCGAGGCGGCCGCCGACTGGGGCAGCGAGGTGGTCGTGGTGCCCGACGTGCCCTCCACGCTCGAGGGCTTCGAGGCCACGATCGAACGGCTCTCGGTCCTCGGCGTGCCCCACCGGATCGATCCGGTCCTCGAGCCGATCGGCTTCGGCTTCGCCGAGAGTCTGGGGAGGTATCTCGACGTCCGCCGTCGCCATCCCCGGGCCGCGATGATGATGGGCATCGGCAACCTCAGCGAGCTGACCGACGTCGACTCCGCGGGGATCAACGTGCTGCTGATGGGGTTCTGCGAGGAACTCGGCATCACCTCGGTGCTGACCACCGAGGTGATCCACTGGGCCCGCTCGAGCGTCAAGGAATGCGACCTCGCCCGGCGGCTGGTGCATCATGCGGTGGCCAATCAGGTGTTGCCAAAACATCTCGAACCCGGCCTGGTCACGCTGCGTGCCGGCCGGCCGCGGGCCTTTGGCGAGGAGGCTCTCGCAGGGCTTGCCGCCGCGATCCGCGACCCCAACTTCCGCATCTTCGCCGAGGGTGGGGCCTTGCACCTTGTCGGTGCGGGGCTGCATCTTGCCTCGCGGGATCCCTTCGAGCTTTTCGAGCGGCTGGAGGCCGCCGGCCGCGACGACGTCGATGCCTCCCATGCCTTCTACCTCGGCTACGAACTGGCCAAGGCGACCACGGCCCTCGTGCTGGGCAAGGACTACCGGCAGGACCAGCCGCTCGACTGGGGCCACCTCACCGAGCCCGAGATCGGCCACGGTCCGAGCAAGCGCGCCGCCGAGGCCGCGCGTCGCCGCGGCTTCGAGCTGCCCGAGCCTCCGTCGGCACAAGCCGGCGAGACGGGAGGCCAGGGATGAACGGCGTCATCGCGGCACCGGCCGCCCACCGCTGGATCACGAGGCGGTGGTCGACCGCCTCCGGCGGGATCGTGGCCGAACTGGCGCCGGGCCTGGAGCCGGTCGAGATCTACCGCCGGCTGGCGGGGCTGCCGGGGGTGATCTTTCTCGACAGCGTGCCCGGCAGCGGCAGCCCGTCGGGCAGGCCGGGCGAGCCGCCGCTGGCCGCCCATGCCTTCGTGGCGGCCGACCCGCTGCTGGTGATCCGCCGCGAGCCGCCGCAGCCGCCCGCGGCCGCCGCGACGCTTCTCGGCGAACTCGCCTCGGTCCTCGCCGCGGCCGCCACCCCCACGATCCCCGGGCTGCCGCCGTTTCAAGGAGGTCTCGCGGGGCTGCTCTCCTACGACTTCGCGATGGGCCTGGTGGGCCTCGAGGCGGCGACGAGCGGGCCGCCCACGCCCACGGTCTCCATGGGGCTCTACGATGTCGTCTTCGCCTTCGACCTCGAGGCCGGGCGAGGATGGCTGATTTCGCAGGGCTTCGCCCCGCCCGGGAGTGCCGGCGGCGGCCCCCGGGCCCGCGGTGGGCGATCGCAGGCCCGGCTCGAGGCGATGCTCGCGCGGCTCGAGGCGGCCGTGCCCAGCCCGGCTGGAGCATGCGGGCCGCCGGCGGTCCGCTCGAGCCACACGCCCGAGAGCTACCGGCAGATGGTCGCCGAGGCGGTCGAACTGATTCGCGCCGGCGACATCTTTCAGGTCAACCTCGCGCAGCGGTTCACCACGCCCCTGGCAGCCGACCCGGCCACGCTGCACCTGGCCGCCCGTCGCATCAACCCCGCCCCCTTTGCCGCGGTGCTCGACCTCGGGCCCGGCCCGGGGGGGCCGCGGTGGATCGTATCGAGTTCGCCCGAGCGGCTGCTGCATGTCTCGCGGGGCCCGCGGCCGACCGCACGCATGCATCCGATCAAGGGCACCCGCCGGATCCTGAAGCGGCCCGAGGCCGACCTCTTCGCCTCGGCCGACCTCGATGCCAGCGACAAAGACCGCGCCGAAAACGTGATGATCGTCGATTTGGTCCGCAACGACCTCTCCCGGGTCTGCGATGCCCAGGGCGTTCGCGTCGAGGCGATCTGTCGGCTCGAGCGGTATGCCTACGTGCAGCATCTCGTCTCGGTGGTCAGCGGCCGGCTTCGCCGGGGCCAGACCGCGATCGACGCTTTGGCCGCGGTGCTTCCCGGCGGGAGCATCACCGGGGCCCCGAAGCGGCGGGCCTGCGAGATCATCGCCGCGCTCGAGGGCACCGCCCGCGGTCCCTACTGCGGCTCGATCGGCTACCTCGGCGGCGACGGGAGCGGCGACTTCAATATTCTGATTCGCAGCTTCGTGGCCGCCGCTGGCTGCCTCAGCTTCTCAGCCGGTGGCGGAATCACCATCGGCAGCGATCCGGCGGAGGAGTATGCCGAAACGCTGCACAAGGCCGAGGGCATGCTCCGCGTGCTCGACGAGCTGGGCATCGGCGGAGGCGGCGC
>CAZRKH010000039.1:0-12357 GCA_964600785.1 uncultured Chitinophagaceae bacterium | reverse complement strand
GGCGGCCACCAACCGTCCTGAAACGCTCGACCCCGCCCTCCTTCGCCCCGGTCGGTTCGACCGCCATGTGCTCGTCGATCGGCCCGACGTCCGCGGCCGCGAGTCGATCCTGCGGGTGCACGGGGCCGACGTCAAACTCGACCCGGAGGTCAACCTCGAGCAGGTGGCCCGCATCACCTCGGGCTTCGTGGGGGCCGACCTGGCCAATCTCGTCAATGAGGCCGCCCTGCTTGCCGCCCGCAACGACAAGCCGGCCGTGGGGATGGACGAGTTCAACGAGGCGGTCGAGCGGGTCACCGCGGGGCTCGAGAAGAAGCGGCGGGGGATCCACGAGGATGAGAAGAAGCGGGTGGCCTATCACGAAGCGGCCCACGCCCTGGTCGCCTTCTCACTGCCCAACACCGATCCGGTGCACAAGGTCTCGATCATCCCCCGCGGCCTGGCGGCCCTCGGCTACACCATGCAGCGGCCCGAGGACGACCGCCATCTGCTGACCCAGAGCGAACTCGAAAGCCGCATCGAGGTGCTGCTTGCCGGCACGATCGCGGAGGAGATGGTCTACGACGATGTCTCCACCGGCGCCCAAAACGACCTCGAGCGGGCCAGCGAGATCGCCCGGGCGATGGTCATGGACTACGGCATGAGCCGGCTCGGCCGGGTGACCTACCGCGAGAGCGGACGCTCGCCATTCCTGGCCGGCTCGATGCCCGACTTCGGCCGCTCCAAGGGCCACAGCGAAGAGACCGCCCGCGAAATCGACGAGGAGGTCAAGCGGATTCTCGATGCCGCCATCGAGCGGGTCAGGCAGACCCTCGAGACCCGCCGGCCGGCCCTCGAGGCGGTCACGGCAAGGCTCATCGAGTGCGAGGTGATCGACGGATCGGAACTGGCAACGCTCGTGGAAAAGACCTCGCCGGCGGCCAAACTCGTGCCCGGCACGACCGCCTCGCCGCGCGGCGGGGCCGAGCGGCCAGTCGCCAATCCGCCGGCGGGCAAGCAGGGCGGCTGACTGCCCCTCCCTCAGGTCTTGAGGTAGGGATCGCCCTTCTTCCAGTTGCAGGGGCAGAGTTCGTCGCTCTGCAGGGCGTCGAGCACGCGGATCACCTCGGTGACATTGCGGCCGACCCGGCCCTGATTGACATCGACCCACTGGATCACCCCGTGGGGGTCGACGATGAAGGTGGCCCGCTGGCAGTAGCCCTCGGACTTCTCCAGGATCCCCAGTTCGGCCCCGAGCTTCTGGGCGGCGATCAGCGGGTAGCCGAGATCCTTCAGATCCGGATGCTCCCGCCGCCACATCATGTGGCAGTATTCGTTGTCTGTGCTGCCTCCGACCACCTCGGTATCCCGCTCGGAGAAGGCCTTGAGCTGCCGGTTGAACTCGGCAAGCTCGGTCGGGCAGACGAAGGTGAAATCTTTGGGGTAGAAGAAATAGACGACCCACTTGCCCGCGTAGTCGCCGTTGGCGAGTTGCTTGACGTCGTCCTTGCCCGTCCCGACGCAGGCCTGGACGGAGTAGGCTGGGAATGCGTCGCCGACGGTGAGCATGACCTGTCTCCGGTGTGCGGTGAGAATTTGGTGTCGTTCGAGTCTACGGCCCCCCTTTCGTGCGTCAAGCAAGCCCCGCTCTTCCCTCACTCTGACTCGAGCCGGCCGTTTTCAATGCCGCAGTCACCCGTCAGACCAGCCTCCGAGCCACCCGGCAGCCGGGCAGAGCCGTGGCTCGCCTTCGACCCGCTCACCGAGCGTGCCGTGTTTGTCGCGCCGCTGCGGGCCGAGCGTCCGCTCCAACTTGCCGATCCCTCGCTCGCGACGGAGAGCGAGGGCTGCCCGCTGTGCGGCGGGAACGAGTCGCTCACACCACCAGAAGTCCTGCGGGTGCCCGCCGAGGGCGGCGGGTGGCGGGCGAGAATCGTGCCCAACCGCTACCCGATCGTGCAGCCGATCAGGCCAGCAGCGGCCGGCGGGGATCGCGGCGATGCGGGGATCGCTTTCGCCGCCGGGCCGCGGCCGGCACGGGGACTGCACGAGGTGCTGATCGAATCGCCGGTACACGAGACCCGCGTCGAGCGGGTGCCCGCCGGCGACTGGCAGGCCGCCTGGCAGGCGGCGGCTTGCCGGCTCGGGCAGTATGCCCGGAGCGATGGCGTGGCCTGGGGGATGCTCTTTAAAAACTCCGGAGCCGCCGCCGGGGCATCGCTGGGCCACGTGCACAGCCAGCTTGTGGCGATCGACTTCGTGCCGCCGGTGATCCGTCACAAGCTCGAGCGGCTCGGATGCGACGGTGGCCATGCCGGGCTGCTCGACGAGGCCCGCCGCGACAAGCGGGTGTGGGCGGAGGCGGGAGGCCTGGTGGCCTTCGTGCCGCCGGCACCGCGGCAGCCCTTCGAGAGCTGGATCATGTGCGGCCATCCGGTGCCGCGCCTGGATGCCGCGGGCGATGACGAGCTGGCCGCGCTTGCGATGCTCACCCGCCGCTACTGCCAACGGCTTGCCGTGGTGGCCCCCGGCGGTGACTTCAACTGGTGGCTGCACCAGCCGCCGCTCGATGCGGTCAGCGGAGGCTGGCACTGGCACCTCGAGATCATGCCGCGGCTGACCGAGCTGGCCGGATTCGAACTGGGCAGCGGCTGCCACATCACCACCCTGCCCGCCCGCGAGGCGGCGGCGATGCTCGCGGGGGCATGAGAGTCGGCCCGACCGTCAGGACCGGTCGCGATGGCGACTCGGCCGGCTGAAAACCGGGCCGGAGGGCTCCTGGGGCGTTTGGCGCGTGCCCCCCTGCCCCATGAGAATGCGGCGACGCTCGGGTGGCCGGCAACGGCATCCCTTCGCGTCTGCTTTCCTGTTCCCTCCGCCGGCCTTCGATCCCACGAGGCTCCGCCCATGCGGCCCAGCGTCCGTTTCGTGTTCGTGCTCCACGACCACCAGCCCGTCGGCAACTTCGACGACGTCTTCGAGCAGGCCTACCGCGACGCCTATCTGCCCTTCGTGGAACTCCTCGAGCGTCATCCGGGCGTGCGGGTGGGGATGCACACCAGCGGGCCGTTGGCCGAATGGCTCGACCGTCATCACGGCGACTATCTCGACCGCGTCGCGGCCCTGGCTGCCGCAGGACGAATGGAAATCGTGGGTGGCGGGTTCCACGAGCCGATTCTGGCAATGCTCCCCTCGCGGGACCGGATCGGGCAGATCCGCTCCTACCGCCAATGGCTCGAGCGGCGGCTGGCCACCACGGTGCGGGGGATGTGGGTTGCCGAACGTGTCTGGGATTCCGGCATGACCGCCGACCTCGCCGCGGCCGGCGTGCACTGGACGATCCTCGACGACTTCCACTTCAAGGCCGCCGGGCTCACAGAAGAGCAGCTCGACCGGCCCTGGCTGACCGAGGCTGACGGTGCCACCTTGACGGTGCTTCCGGTGAGTGAGCATCTCCGTTATGTGATCCCCTTCGACGCGGCCCAGGCCACGATCGACCACCTCGCGGCGGTGGCCGCACGCCGCGACGGCGGCCTGGCTGTCTTCGGCGACGACGGGGAGAAGTTCGGCGTCTGGCCCGACACCTTCCGCACCTGCTACGAGGAGGGCTGGCTGGAGCGGTTCTTCGGTCTGCTCGAGGCGAATGCCGACTGGATCACGATGCGGCTGCCCTCGGAGGCCGTTGCGGAGGTGCCGCCGGCGGGCAGCATCTGGCTGCCGGAATGCAGCTACCGCGAGATGACCGAATGGGCCCTGCCCCCCGAGGCGGCCGAGGCCTGCCGGCGTGCCCGCTCGGCCGGAGGCGAGGGCCCGCTTCGCGATGCCGCGGCCTTTCTCCGCGGGGGGAGCTGGCGGAACTTCCGCCACCGCTACCCCGAAGCGATGGAGATGTATGCCCGCATGATGACTGTCAGTAGCCGGCTCGCGGCCCTTGCCGGGGCCGGTGGCACGGTCGACCCGACGGTTCTTGCCGCAGCGATCGATCACCTCTATCGCGGGCAGTGCAACTGCGGCTACTGGCACGGAGCCTTCGGCGGGATCTACCTGCCGCACCTCCGCAATGCGATCTACCACGAACTGATCGCCGCGGAGAAGGCCGCCGACATCGCGGTGGGACGGACGGGCGAGTGGGTCGAGGCGACGAGCGACGACTTCAACTTCGACGGCCATGCCGAGGTGCGGCTGGCCAACGACGCCCTCGATGCCTGGCTCGCCCCGTCGGCCGGTGGGATGCTCTACGAACTCGACGTGAAGCCTGTCTGCCACAATCTCCTGGCCACGCTCGACCGCCGCAAGGAGGCCTACCATGCCGAGGTGCTCGCCGGCCCGGGGGCCGCCCGCAGCGTGGTCGACGCCTCGCAGGTGGCCCACTTCAAGCAGGAGGGTCTCGAGCACCGCATTCGCTACGACAGCTACCGCCGCAAGAGTCTGGTCGACCACTTCTACGATCTCGACGTGACGGCCGCGGCCGTCGCCGAGGCCGCCGCGATGGAGCGGGGCGACTTTGCCGGCGGCGGCTACGAGGCGACGATCCGACGCAATCCCGACAGGATCCAGCTGCTGCTCACGCGGCAGGGGAATGCCTGGGGGATTCCCTTCAGCCTTTCCAAGGCGATCACGCTCGAGGCCGGCTCGCGGTCGCTCGAAATCGGCTACCAGCTCGAGGGCCTGCCGACCGACTGCCGGCAGCACCTGGCGGTGGAGTTCAACTTCGCCGGCCTGCCGGCCGGGGCCGATGGCCGGCGGTTCCACGATGCAGCAGGCGGATCGCTGGGCGATCTCGGACGCCGGCTCGACCTGGCCGACCGCCACGGTCTGGGGCTTGTCGATGAGTGGCTCGGGCTCGACTGCGTGCTCTCCTTCTCGCGGCCGACGGGCCTGTGGACCTTCCCGGTCGAAACGGTCAGCCAGTCGGAGGCGGGCTTCGAACTGGTCCACCAGTCGGTGGCGGTGATTCCCCACTGGATCGTGATCCCCGAGCCCGACGGCAGCTGGAAGGTGAGCATGCGGCTGGCGATCGACCCGCTGGACAACGGCCAGGCCCTCCCCTCGGCGGCCCGGGCGGCCGCCTTTGCCGACTGAGCCTCAGCCGGCGGCCACGGCCGCCCAGTCGATCGGTGGCTCGACCCTGCCGGCATCGTGGCCGAGCAGGGCCACCGGCAGACCCGGCAGCCGGGCGGTGAGTTCCTCCAGGCCCGCCCGGGTGATGGCCGCCGGCGAGCTGGGGCTCGACGCCTCCGCCTGCACGCCGGCCTGTCCAGCTTCTGCGGTCACCTGCGAGAGCACCACCGCAGCCACGCGGAGCCCCTCGGCCCGCGCTGCCCGCACTGTGGCGAGCGTGCGGCCGATCGCCCCGAGACGGGCGTCGTCGCAGACCACCAGCGGCAGCTCGAGCACCGCGGCGAGGTCAAGATTGAGCAGCCGCTCGGAAAGCGGCGAGAACAGCCCGCCGGCCCCCTCCACCACCACCAGCTCACTCGCCGGCAGCCAGGCCCGTACCGCCTCGGCCAGCAGGGCCTCATCGATCCGACGGCCCTCGGCGGCGGCAGCCCTGGCCGGCGCGATCGCCGCGGTGAAAGTCTGCGGGCAGACCGCCTCGAGCCGACCCGGCCGGCCGGCGGCTTCCCAGAGCCTGGCCGGGTCACCCCCGTCGGCGGCCACGCCGCTGGCCACGGGCTTGCAGGCGGCAACCCGCACGCCGGCTGCTCGCAGGCTGTGAAGGATCGCCACGGCAAGAGACGTCTTGCCGACGTCGGTGTCGGTGCCGGTCACAAACAGCCCCCGGCCCCTCGGTACAGGGGGTCCGTGAAGGTCGCACGGTTGAAACGAACCAGGCGCAGCAGGAACCATCAGTGGCGTCAGCGGTGTGCGGTGAGTGGCGAGCCGGCGGCGGCGGGCACGACGGGACCATGATGCGGTTGCCCGACGATGGACCGGCGGTATAGTAGCGGTTGTCGTGGTATTGAGAACGAGTCTCAACTTTTCCACGGATTGCCCGATCTGATCGCGGTTCGACGTGAAGTTTCCGATGCCCTCCCTTGCCACGCTCGCTCCCGGAGGTTCCGCCCGCGTCGAGCGGCTCGGCGGCGATGATGTAATCACCCTCCGGCTTCTCGAGATGGGCCTCACTCCGGGTGTGGCGGTGCGGGTGGTCGGCCGGGCTCCGCTGGGGGATCCGATCGAGGTCGAACTCCGCGGCTACCGCCTCTCCCTCCGCCGCAGCGAGGCCTCGCGTGTCGAGGTGACCGTGGCCCCCGCGGCGGTGGCCTGACCCGCCCCGGGCCCATGCCTGACTCCCACGATCCCGCCGGCCAGCACGGTGCAGCCACCGCCGAAACGCCTTTGGTGGTGGCGCTCCTGGGCAATCCCAACACCGGCAAGAGCACCCTCTTCACGGCGGTTGCCGGGATCCCCACCCGAATCGGCAACTTCCCGGGCGTGACGGTCGAGGAGAAGCGGGGCCGCTTCGAAGCGGCAGGCCGCACGATCGAACTGATCGACCTGCCGGGCATCTACAGCCTCACACCCCGCAGCCCCGACGAGCAGGTGGCCACCGACGTGCTCGCCGGACGCCAGGCGGGGGTGCCCGAGGCCGACGTGGTGGTGGTCCTTGCCGATGCCACGGCGATCGAACGCAGCTGCTACCTCGTCTGCCAGGTGCTCGATCGGGGGCTGCCGGTGGTGGTGGCGGTGACCCTCGGCGACATCGCCCGCGAGCGGGGCATCGAGATCGATCTCGACCGTCTCGCCTCACGGCTCGGCTGCCCCGTGGTGGGCGTGGTTGCTCCGCGAGGCGAAGGGCTCGACAGGCTCACCGAGGCGATCCTGCTCGCGGCGGACGCCCCGCCACCACCGGCTCCGCAGCTTCCGTCGATTCAGAATCCTGCCGGCCCCCGGTCGCCGGCGGCCCGCGAGGCGATCGCCCGCTACGCCTGGATCGAGGCCACCCTCGAGGGACTCGTCTCCCACCGTGCGGTCACGCGTCGGTCGCTCGCCGAGCAAATCGACGCGGTGCTGACCCACCGGCTCGCCGGCTTGCTCTTCTTCGTGGCCGTGATGCTCATGGTTTTCAGTTCGATTTTCTGGCTGGCCACGCCCCTCATGGACCGCTGTGTCGCCGCGGTGGACTGGCTTGGCGGTGCGGTCGAGGCGAGCCTTCCGGCCGGGGCGATCCGGTCACTCATCGTCGATGGCCTGATCGCGGGGGTCGGCGGGGTGGTGGTGTTCCTGCCGCAGATTGCGATCCTCTTTGTGTGCGTGGCCCTGCTGGAAGGCTGCGGCTACCTCGCCCGGGCGGCCTACCTGATGGATCGCCTGCTTGCGGGGGTGGGTCTCAGCGGACGTTCCTTCATCCCGCTGCTTTCGAGCTTCGCCTGTGCCATCCCGGGCATCATGGCAACCCGCACGATCGAGAACCGCCGCGACCGCCTGCTGACGATCCTGGTGGCCCCGCTGATGAGCTGCTCGGCCCGGCTGCCGGTCTACCTGCTGTTCACCGCGGCCTTCGTGCCAAACACGGCGGTGGCCGGGCTGAGCTGGCTGCGACTGCCGGCGGTGGTGCTCGTGGCGATGTATGCGGTGGGCGTGGTGACCGCGGCGGTGGTGGCCTTGCTGCTCTCGCGGACGATCCTCCGCGGGCCGCCGCAGCCGTTCGTGATGGAGCTGCCCGGCTGGCGGTGGCCGCAGCCGGCGGTGGTGCTCGAGCGGGTCCGCGAGGCCTGCTGGTCGTTCCTGCACAACGCCGGCACCCTGATCGTGGCGGTGAGCGTGGTGATCTGGGCGTTGGCAAGCTATCCCCACGACGAGTCGGCGATCCTCGCGGAGATCGAGGGGGAGCGGGCATCGCTCGAGGCCCGACTGGCGGCGATCGACGCCGATGGCGAGGCGGCCGGCCGGGAGGAGATCGCCGCGGAACTCGAGCGGCTGGCGACTCCCGCCGGACTCGAGGCGGCCCGTCGCGGGGCGGCGAGCCGCCAGAGCTTCCTGGGCCGTGCCGGTCGGCTTGTCGAGCCGCTGGTGCGGCCGCTGGGATGGGACTGGAGGATCGGCTGCGCGGCGATCGCCAGCTTCCCGGCCCGCGAGGTCGTGATCGGCGCCCTCTCGGTGATCTACAACCTCGGGGAGGTCGATCCCGACCAGAGCGAGGGATCGAGCATGCTCAGCCGGCGACTGCGGGCGGCCACCTGGGATGGCAGCGACCGTCCGGTTTTCACGCTGCCAGTCGCCCTCTCGATCATGGTCTTCTTCGCGTTGTGCGCCCAGTGCGCGAGCACGCTGGTGGTGATCGGCCGCGAGACCGGCAGCTGGGTCTGGCCGGTTTTTACCTTCTCCTACATGACACTTCTGGCCTGGCTGGCGGCCTTCGCAACCTACCAGCTCGGCAGCCTGTTCACGGGAACCTGAGACGCCCAGGAGCAACGGTGGAACAGCCATTCGTGACGGCGATCCTGGCCTTCGGCTGGCAGGACATCGTGGCCTGGGCGGTGGCCCTCGCGGCGGCCGGGTGGCTGGCGCGGCTGCTGTGGCGGCAGCTGCAAAGGCCCTCATGTGGTGGCGGGGGAGTCTCGCCGCCGGCGGGCAGCGACGGCTTCGTGCCGCTGGAGCAGCTCGACAAGAAATGATGCCGCGGGCCTCGCCGCCGCCACCGGCTCAGGCCGGCGGTCGGAAACGGTCGCACTGCCCCAGGAAGGCGATCGGGTTGTGCAGGCTGATCGACTCGACCAGTTCGGCCGAGTGGCCGCGACGCCGCAGTTCGACCTGGCAGCGGGGCACGCTCAAGGGATCGCTCGGCCCCCAGTCGCCCGCGGAGTTGATCCAGAGCCGTTCCTGCCCGTAGCACTCGATGATGTCGGCCGCCCGCTGGGGCGTGCACTTGCTGTCGGGATAGAGCGTCATCCCCGCCCAATAGCCGCGGTCGAGGACCTCGGCCACGGTGTGCTCCTCGACATGGTCGATCAGCACCCGAGCGGGGTCGATGCCGCCCGCCGCGAGGGCGTCCATCGTCAGCCGCGTGCCCTTGAGCTTATCCTCGAGATGAGGGGTGTGCACCAGCACCAGCCGGTCATGCCGACGGGCCAGTTCGATCTGCTCCTCGAGGATCACAAGCTCGTTGCGGGAATTTTTGTTGAGGCCGATCTCACCGATCCCCAGCACGGTGTCGCGGTCGAGGAACTCCGGGATCATGGCGATCACCTCGCGGGCAAAGACGGGATCCTCGGCCTCCTTGGGGTTGATGCACAGCCAGCAGTAGTGGTCGATCCCGTGGGCCGCCGCCCGCCGCGGCTCGACCTCGGTGAGCTGCCGAAAATAGTCGCGGAAACCCTCCGGGCTTCCCCGGTCGAAGCCGGCCCAGAAGGCGGGCTCGGTGACGGCCAGGCAGCCGGCCTCCGCCATCCGGCGGTAGTCGTCGGTGGTGCGGCTGACCATGTGGATGTGGGGATCGATGTAGGCCATGGCGGGGAGAATCGGATGGAGGCTGGTGCCGAAAGGTCGCTCAGTAGTCGCCGTGGGGATCGGCCCCGAGGGCCGACTGGGTGTGGGCCTGGGGAATCGGCTCGGCTGAATGGTCGCTGAAAAGTTCGAGCATCTTCCGCACCCGGCCCGGGCCATCCTCGAGCAAAAGCGGAATCGCCCTGCGGAGGGCCCGCAGGCGGACGTCGTCGCGGCCCTCGCCATCAGCGGCGCGGTCGAGGCGATCGAAGAAAGCCGCGATGTCGAGGAGCTTGGCCCGGTGCTCCATGAAATAGGTATCGACGATGCGTTGTCCGGGCATCGGGCAGCTGCCAGGTGGCATGGTTCGCTCCGGGAAACGGGGGGGGTCGGGCTGTGGCCCATCTCGACGGGCCCACCAGGCGATTATGGCATCCCGGCAGCGGCGGAGGGGGCGGTGGCGGCATGAAGGCGGATCGCCTCGACAAAGACGTCGATCCACTCATCGGCGACCTGCTGCCAGTTGCGGCGGCAGAGCATTTCGAAGCCGGGCCGCTGGGCCGCCCGCACCGCCTCACGCTCGGCGGCAATCTCGGCCACGATCCGGGCGAGCCCGCAGGCGTCGTCGGGATTGAAAAAGGGGATCGCCCCGCCGAGCGGGGCGAAGGCCTCCCGCAGGGCGGGGATGTCGGAGGCCGCCACCGGCGAGCCCCACTGCATCGCCTCGAGCAGCGGGAACGACCCCTGCTCATACCGCGAGGGCACAATCGTGGCCGTGGCGTTTCGATAGAGCGAGGCGAGTTCGCCGCGGGGCACCCGGCCGAGCACGTGCACCCGCCCCGCCACGCCGAGGCGTTTCGCCAGCCGAGCGAGGTCGTCGGGCAGCCTCCCGTCGCCGGTGAAGACGAGGTCGACCGCCGCGGGCGTGCCGGCGAGGGCGGCGGCCGTTTCGATCAGCAGGGCATGGTTCTTGTAGGGACGAAAGGCGGAGGGATAGAAGAGGTAGGGTTTGCCGGCGGCTGCATGGCGGGCGGTGGCGGTCGGCTCGGCATGACTCTCGACGAGGTCGGCGGGCACCGCGGGCAGCACGATGCGGGTCTTTTCGGCCGGGCAGCCGAGCAGGCCGACGACATCGGCGTCGCGGATCACCCGCGACATGCAGCCGACGAGGGTCGCCTCTTCGGTGATCGCCTGCGAGCGGCGGCGGAACGATTCCAGATCGTGGGGCTTGACCAGGCCCGCCGCCCGCAGCGGCACCATGTCGTGGATCACGACCACCGTCGCCGCGGCAAACCGCCGCTCGAGCGAGACATGCGGCAGAAGCCAGACATCGCAGCCGCCGGCGGCCGGCGGGCCGAGCGGCGTTGACGGGTTGGCCTCCTGCAGGCCCTGCAAGGCCGCGGCACGGGCCTCGGTCTCGCGGAGGGCCGCCGCCACGTTCGCAACCTCGGCCTCGCCCCGGGCCATGGCCAGCCGGCGGGCGAGTCGGCGGTGACGCCAGCGGACCGCCTTGCGTCGCCAGCGGGTTGCCAGCGGCAGCCGCGTGAGGGCGAGTGCGTGGATCTTCCCGCCGCCGGCTGCGAGGGTGGTCGCCACGGCCGGCTCGTCGCCGGCGTGGACCGCCAGCCAGACGTCACCCACCCGGGGGGAATCGGCCAGGGCCCGGGCGAGCTCATGGGCAAAAACGCCGATCCCCTCGGTGGGCTCGAGCGTCTGGCCGTAGGCGCACCAAATACCGACGTTCACGGGAATCTCGCGGTGGGCGGGGCTGTTCTCGACCCAATCATTGATTGTCAGTGTAAAACTGAAAATACTCGATAGTCCCGGGGCCGTGTTTCAGCGAGATCCGCCATGTTTTCGTTTTTTGCCAACGCCTTCGCCGATCGCCGTGCGCCGCGACGACCGGGAGGTGAGCGGCGTGCCGCCTGGAAACGCTGCCGGCATCCTGAGTCCCTGGAGTCGCGGCGGATGCTCGCGGCGGAGCAGATCGCCCCGCTAGCCGATCAGACGCTCTCCGTGGGCGATGCGGCCTCGAAACTCGAGCTTTCGAGTTTCTTCGATGAGACCTCGATCACCGGCACGACGGTGCGGCTCGAGATGAACGCCCCCGGCGCGGCGCTGCACATCGAACTCTTCGACGCCCCCGGCGAGGGTCGCTTGCGAACGACGCCATTGACGGTGGAGAACTTCCTGGCCTACGCCAACGCCGGCCTCTACGACGGCACGATTGTCCACCGCTTGGTGCCGGGCTTTGTCGCCCAGACCGGAGGCTTCACCCCTCCACCGACGTCGGCCATCGAGGGCGGCGTGCCGACGGCGATTCCCACCGGCCCGCCGCTGGTCAACGAGCCTGGCAACGAGAACGTTCGCGGCACGCTCGCGATGGCCAAAATCGGAGGCGAACCCGACAGTGCCACGAGCCAGTGGTTCGTGAATCTGGACGACAATCGATCCAATCTCGATTTTCAAAATGAAGGCTTCACGGCATTCGCCCGGGTGCTCGGCAATGGCATGGCCGTGATCGATTCCGTTGCGTCGCTGGAGAGGTACGAAGGTGACATCTATTACGGAATCGGGGCGCTCATTGAGCTTCCGCTGCGGCAGGAGCCTGAACTGGTCGACTTGGGCGATCCGCCAACTCTGGTGAGCAACATACGCCCCTTGGATTTCGTGACCTTCACCAGCGTGCGGCCGGTCGACGAACTCGTCTATACGGTGTCCAGCAGCGACCAGGCCCTCGTGGCGGCCACGCTCGAGGGCAGCAGCCTCTCGCTCACCCCGAGCGGCTCGAGTGCAGGCACGGCGACGATCACGATTCGAGCGACGAGCGTGGCCGATCCGACGAGTGTTGTGGAGGAGAGCTTTGACGTCACGGTCAGTGGCGTCAACCAGGCCAACTCCCTGCTGAGTTTCACAAGCGGCGGGAAGTGGATGCTTTCTCAAAACACC
>CAZRKH010000038.1:0-8928 GCA_964600785.1 uncultured Chitinophagaceae bacterium | reverse complement strand
GGTCCTGTCCGATTCAGGCCTCCAGAAACCGGTTGACGGCCGCCACGAATGCTACCGGGGCATCGGCGTGAACCCAATGGCCCGCGTCCGGAATCGTCTCGATGATCGCCGCCGGAAAAAGCCGCTCGATCGCGGGCCTGTGTCCCGACCTCAGATAATTCGAGCGGCCGCCGGCCAGGAAGAGCGTCGGCCCGGTGAACAAGCAGCCCGGCGGAAGCTCCGGAAACCCGAGGATCGCCTCGAAATCCTGCTCGATGCCGGCCAGGTTGAGCGTCCAGGAAAGCCCCTCGTCGCCGACCGCCGCGTTGAGCGAGAGGAAGTTTCGCACCGCCCGGTCGGGAATCGCCCCAGCCAGGGCGTCGGCCACCTCCGAGCGACGCCTGAACTGCTCCAGCGGCAAGGCCCGCATCGCCCGCACGTAGGCGATCGGCGTTCCCGTACTGGCCACCGGTGCAATGTCGACCACGATCAGCCGTTTGACGAGGTCGGGGCGGCTGACCGCCAGCATCATCGCCGCCTTTCCCCCCATGCTGTGTCCGAGCACGCTGGCGTGTCCGTCGGCCTTCCGTTCGATCAACGCGGCGACGTCGGCAGCCAGCGACGGATACTGATGCGGCTCGGCCCAGGGGCTCTCGCCATGGTTTCGGAGGTCGGCCGTGATCACGCGGTGCCGCTCGCCGAGCGTCCGGGCGAGCGAGGCCCAGTTCCGCTTGGAGCCGAACAGCCCGGGCAGGATCACCAGCGGTGGCCCGGCGCCGGTCTCGCTGAAGGCCAAGTCCACCGGCTCCGCGGTCGCTCGGCCTGGCTCAGTCATCGTCGTCGGGCTCGCCCCGGCCGGTCCAGCGGTCAGCCGAGGGCGAGCCGATCCGCTCCTTCGCCCGCTCGAGCAGCTTCCGAATCCGGGAGTCCTTCACGTCGTCGAGCAGCCGGTCGAGGATTGCGGCGGCTTCCTCCTTGTGGCCGGCTTCCAGCTCGAAGGCCATCTCGATCAGGCCCGCGACGGTGGCCCGCTGCCGGGAGAAATCGATGCCCTGCCGGGCCGCCTGCTTGGCGGCCATCTCGGCCTGCCACTCGAGCTGCCCGCGGAACCGCTCCAGGTTTTCCCGCATTTCGGGATCCTCGGTCGCCGCGATCGCCTCCTCGAGCATCGCCCGGGCCTCGTCGAACTTGTTCTGCCGGGCTTTCATGGCAACGGCCATCATCGTGCGGCGAAGTTCCTGCTCCACGGCCAGCCGGCGGGCGTAGGCGTCGCGATCCCACTCGCCGGCGAGTACCTTCGCCACCGGCTCGTCGATCCGCATCGGGTGCCCGATCCACTCGATCTCGCCCGTCTTGCCCACGATGAAGGCCGTGGGGATGCCGTTCTGCTCGGCGGCCCGCATGTAGTCCTGTTTCATCGAGCCGTCGGGGTCGGTCGTGAGGCAGTAGTGGCTCGTGATTTCGCGAAAGGTGGTGTCGTCTTTCTCGCGGTCGAGAAACGACTCGATCGTCTCGGGGGGCTCGTCGCTCACGCTGATCACGGTCAGGCCGTCGTCGACGTGACGCTTCTGGATCTCGCTGAGATGCGGGATGCTCGCGATGCAGGGGCCGCACCAGGTGGCCCAAAACTCCACCACGTAGACTTTGTCCTTCTCGAAGGCCTCGATCGGATCCTTGTCGTGGAACCAGTGTTCGATGGCCGGCGGCGGGGCGGGCGAGCCGATGGTCAGCTCGGCGGCGTTGAGGTGCGGGACGGCTGCGACCACCAGGGCGACCAGGACGAGCAGGACGGGCGAAACTTTCATGGCAGAACGGCGAATGCAGTTCATCGGGAAGGATCCTGTGGGGCAATCGGCCTCTGCACAGAGCAGCGGCAGGCGGCGGCCGGGGGGCCCGCACGAGCCGACCGTGGCGATACCGTGATACCACGTCGAGCCACGCCATGCCGCCCGGGGCGGCCAGATGGGAAACGCTCCTTCGATTCGGCCGGAGAGAACCGGTCAATCGGCCTTGTCAGCCGCGACGCCCGATGGGCAGGGGCACCCCCATGATCACCGCCAAGATGTCTCCTTCCGAAACCACGGCAGTGATGCTGCAACGAACGCGGCGACGCCGAGCAACGAGAACGATGCCGGCTCCGGCACTGCCACCGTGCTTCCAGTCAGGCTGATGTTGTCAAACCGGGCGGCATGCTGAAAGGTGCCAAAACCAAAAAAGACCTCGTCGTCATCGAAGGCATACCCCGAGACCGTCATCGGCCCCTTGTTGCCCTGTGCACCGGTCCAGGAGATGGAAAACGTCCCCGTGGCCGCGGTCCAGCTGAACGAGGCGGTGTACCACTGGTTGTCTTCGATCTGGTAGGTGTTGTCCCCCGTTCCGTTGAACAGCGTCGTGCCGGCACCGTCGAGAATGTTGGCCCGTGCCCCGAAAGTCCGCTCTCTGAGATCGACCTGCAGAAACTCGCCGCCGCTTGTCCGTGTCAGACCGTCCTGCACGTCGCCGACAACAAACGCGATGTTGGAATAGTTTGTGGCGTCATCAAGCCAGAAATCGAATGCTCCCGAGAAGTCTTGAGTGGCATCGAATCCACCGCCGGTGTTGACCAGATACCGGGCGGTGCCAGCGGCGACCTGGAGGTTGTTGCCGGGGTTGCCGTTCGCGTCGGTGGTGATACCGCTGCCGATCGCCTGCCAGCCAGCGGGGATTGACGGAGCGGAGACGCCCTCGAAATCTTCCGTCAAAGTGATCACTGCCGCCGGCGCGATGCTGGCGAAAAAAATCATGACGATTGTCACGGCAACCGTGAACATGACCCGTTGGAACATCCCGATGGGATCATTCCACATGCATGATCGTTGGCAGCTTTTCATGGAACACCCCCGGTTCAACGATCGAACCTGACTTGTGAAGAACGTGAAGAGATTGGCTCCCGCATTCCCTTCAAACCCCATCATAAATTATGCGGGATTGCTGCGGAGTGTCAACGGGACGATGGCAAACATCCGTTTTCAGTGATCAAAAGTCGGGATTGCCAGATCGGCGAATTGCCCACCGGTGGCTTGTCTGCCTCGAGGGCATGGCTGGGCACGCACGTCGCGTAAGTCTTTGGCTTGTCCGCGTTTCCCGGTTTCGCTAAGATTGTGTTGGGCGTGTCAGTCGGGAGCTTTTTCACCGAGGCGATTTGCAACGATCGATTGTGGGGGCCTGCGATCAATGCCTGGATCACACGGACGAACAGCGGCGCGGGGTTTTACGCTTGTGGAATTGCTCGCCGTGATCGCGATCATTGCGGTGCTCGCAGGGCTTCTGATTCCGGCCGTGCAATCGGCCCGCGAATCGGCCCGGTCGCTGCAGTGCAAAAACAATCTGCGGCAGATCGGCGGTGGGGTAATCCTGCACGAAGACCAGCAGGGATATCTGCCGTACGTGGGGTCACATTATGAATGGTCGGGTGACCCGGATCGTGGATTCGGGACGGACCAGCCGGGCGGATGGCTCTACAACATCCTTCCGTATGTCGATCAGGTGCCCCTCCACCAGCTCGGCGCCGGCGTGGCCGACAACCGCGAGAAACGACGGCTCGGCGGCCAGCGGGTCGCCACCCCCGTGGCAATGTACGCCTGCCCGACGCGGGGAGAGCCGGTCGTCCGCCGCGGCTATGGGTTTTTGAATGCAGACAACGTCGGAGTCGTGCAGCGATCCGACTATGCCGGCAGCAAGGCATCACGCGGAGAGGCCGCCGGTGTCTTCGACCAGCCCGGGTACACGAACATCGGTCGGCTGGCGGCCTCGATTGAGGACGGGCTTTCCAATGTGATGCTCTCCGGCGAGCGGTATATCTGTCCGGAGGAATACCACGGAACCAACGGCTGCAACGACCAGGGCTGGTCGGTGGGCTACGACAAAGACACCGTCGTCCGCTATTCAATCGACCCGGTGCATGCACCCAGGCAGGATACCCCCGGTCTTTCCATCTGTCCGGGTGGCGGCTGGCCATCAAGCAAGGATGGCGGCATTTTCGGCAGTCCGCATACCGTGTTTCACGTCGTGATGTGCGACGGTAGCGTGCATGCCCTTGACTACACGATCGATCTGAACGTGCTGACGCTGATCGGCGGCGTGAGCAACGGGGGAAGCATGAATTTTTGAGCGATTGCCCGCGGCCGTGCGTCGGCTGCGGCGGATGGGGAAAGGACGGGCTGCAACAGGCCCGGGGAACAATGCCAACGCAACATCTTGACGGCCGCAGGGCCTTTACGCTGACCGAACTGCTGGTGGTGATCGGCATCGTGGTCGTGATTGCGGCAATCGCTCTGCCCGCGATCAACAGCGTCCGCGAGGCCGGTCGGCGGACAGGGTGCATGGCCCATCAGGTCCGTCTGGCGTCAGCGATATCGGTCCACGACGAGCGTTGCAACCACCTGCCGGGCTGGCGAAATCCCCTGCGGCGAACTGACTGTTGTGAGGTCGAGGAGGCAATCTGGGCGGTGATGATCCTGCCCTTTTTGGAGCGACAGGATCTCTTCACCGCTCTCGCGGCCGGCCAGCATCGCAGCAGCAGCAGTGGCGGTGTCGTGAATGTGAGGCAATTTATCTGCCCGTCGATCGGGGCCCAGGCCACCGCGTGGAACCTTCTGCATTATGCCGCAAATTCGGGTACCGGCAGCGGCAATGTGACGCTCAAAGGCGAACAGCCCAACCGCAATGACGGTGTCTTCGTCGACAATCTGCATCCTCCGAAGGGTGGCGTGGCGTCGCTGGAGGACATCCGCGAGGGTGACGGGATTTCCGTCACGCTGCTGCTGGCAGACAGTGGCAAGGGAGGCAAGTCGAACTGGTATGGAGGCTTCGAAAAATACGGCCGCTTCAAGTGGAATGCCGGGTTCGGGATTGCATGGAACCCGCCGTCAAATTCAAAAGTTGTCAATGCGGGGCATGAAGGTATCCCCGCTTCGGAGCATCCCGGCGGGGTCAATGTGGTCTTTGCGGACACCAGCAATCGATTTCTCACCGACGGAATCGCCCCCCATGTGTACAGCCACCTGGTCACCTCCAACAGCTGCTGGTGCCCGGTTCGGAAGAAGTACTTCACCAATACCACACGCGCCAACGGCTGGCTGATGCACAAGGCACCGCGGCCCTACGAACTCGACCCCAAAGACTATTGAGTTGCCGGCGAGTTGCCGGTGAGTCGCGGGCGATCCGCCCGTGTGCGGTGATGCCCCGGCGACGCCGCACGTCTCAGCCGGCGAAGGCCCGCGTGAGCCTGCGGAGAATCTCGGCGAGCCGGTCGGTGGGGCAGGCGGTATTGACCCGGATGAAGCCCGGGGCGGCGAAGTCGCGGCCGTCAGAGGGTCCGATGCCCGCCGCCACGCAGGCCGCCTGCGGGTCGGGCACGCCCGCGGCCCGGCAGTCGATCCAGGCGAGGTAGGTCGCCTCGGCAGGGATGCACGCAAGCCCCGCGATCCCCGCCACGGCTTCCTGCACCATCGACCGGTGCCGCCGCAAGAGTGCCACCAGCCGCCGCCGCCAGGGATCGCCGTGCAGCCAGGCAGCTTCGGCCGCGGCATAGCCCAGCGGCGTGATCATCGGCACCAGGCCGCCGCCGGCCGGTCGCCATCGCCCGAGAATGCCGGGATCGCGGCAGATTGCCGCGGCGCAGCCAAGGCCCGCCAGGTTCCAGGTCTTCGAGGGGGCCACCAGCGTGACCGCCTCCCTGGCCGCATCGTGGTCGAGGCTGGCAAAGGGGATGTGCCGCCTGCCGCCATGCTCCTCGTCGAGCAGAAGGTCGCTCCAGATCTCGTCGCTGATCACCCGCAGGCGGTGGCGGGCGGCAAACTCGGCGATCGCGAGCAGGTCGTCGCGGCAGAAGACGGTGCCTGTCGGGTTGTGGGGATGGCAGAGCCAGAAGAGCCGCGTGGTCGGCGTGACCGCGGCTTCGAGGGCGTCAAAGTCGATCTCCCAGCGTTCTTCGCCCGGGGCCAGCGGCACGCGAATGCTCGTGCGGCCTGCCAGTCCCGGCAGTGAGAGAAACGGCGGGTAGACCGGCGTGAAGCTGATGATGCCCTCGCCCGGCTGCGTGAACAGCCTCGCCGTCACCGCCAGGGCGTTGACCACGCCGGGGGTGCTCGTGACCCAGCTCGGGTCGATCCGCCAGTCGTGTCGCCGCTGAAGATGGTCGGCCAGAGCGGGGGCGAAGCCCGGCGGCGGCTCGGTGTAGCCAAACACCCCGTGGTCGACCCGGGCGTGGATCGCCTCGAGCACCACCCCGGGGGCCGCGAAGTCCATGTCGGCCACCCAGGTGGGGATCACGTCGCGGCCGGCCCAGCGGTCCCACTTCTCGCTGCCGGTGCCATGGCGGTCCGGCGCGGTGGCGAAGAGGGGATCGTCGTGGTCGGTCGGGAGAGCCATGCCGCGAAGGATAGCAGACTGTGGGAGAAGTTTGCCGCCGCAGACCAGGGCCCCCTGGCAGCCGGTCCGCAGGCATCCGCTTGGCCTGTCCTGCGGAATCAGCCGAGGCTGCCCGGGGCATCTTCGGTCGGCGGCTCCTTCGGCGGCTCCTTCGGCTTCACGGGCCGCGGCGGGCCGAAGGCGATCACGGTGTCGCCTCGCTCGGGCGTGGCCTTCTTGGCGGTGGTCAGAAACACGAGCCTGCCCGAGGGCTTTCGCCAAAGGATCACGCGGGTGCCCGCGCCGCGGCTTTCCAGGTAGGCCTCGTAGGAAAACTCCTCGGTGATGCGGGTGGCCTGGAAGCCCCAGCGGTTGGCATGGGCCAGCAGGAAGTCGATCAGCCGCAGCTCCGGGTCGGTCGTGAGGGGGCGTCCGCCGAGGGTGAAGCTCAGCGACTTCCGCTCGGTCCGCTCGGGCGTGTTGGGAACCTCGAAGACGTTGGTGCGGCCCACCTCGGGACCGAGATCGGTGCAGACCAGCGTGTTGTAGGCGTCGTTGGTCGTGGCCGCGATGACCGTCGAGAATCGTCGCACGTCGATCGCGTAGTGGGCGTCTTCGGAGAGCACTTCCCCGAAATAGACCGGGATGTCGGCCAGTCTCGCCTCGCGAATCCGGCCCCATTCGCTGTCGGCGATGAGCACCGGGATGCCGGCCTCCTCGAGGGCCGAGGCAAAGGCGACAGCGACCGGTGAACCGCCGACGACCAGCACGCCCGGCTTGGAGGCGGGCGTCAGGCCCAGCCGTCCCGCCAGCGGGGCGAGCGTGAAGCCGTGGGCGAAGACGGTTGCCACCACCACCGCGAAGGCCAGAGCAACCATCTGCCTAGCATCAGCCACACCGGCATCTGAAAGGGCGGCGGCAAAGAGGCTGCTGATCGCCACGGCCACCACACCTCGCGGCGCGATCCAGCCCACGAACAGCCGCTCGGCGAAGCTCAGCCCGCAGCCCGCGGTGGAGAGGAAGACGGCGGCCGGACGGATCACGAACATCACGCAGGCCACGAAGGCCACCGACCGCAGGTCGAGCGACCGCACCGCCTCGGTGTCGAGGGCGGCGGTCAGCAGCAAAAACAGGCTCGAGACCAGCAGGATCGTGACGGTCTCCTTGAATCGCCGCATCTCGGCGAGGCTCGCAATCCGGGAGTTGGCCAGCCGGATGCCCATCACCGTGACCGTCACCAGCCCGGCCTCCTCGAGCACCATGTTGGTGATCGCGTTGGCGGCGATCACCGAGGCCAGAAGCACCGGGGCCTTGAGATATTCCGGCACCTTGCCGTGGGTGAAGGCCCAGCAAATCGCCTCGCCGGCCGCATAGCCGCCGCCGACGGAGAGGATCGCGGCTGCCGCCAGGGAGGCCGCCAGACCGGCCGCGTCGTGGGAGCCGTGGGCCACCAGGAAAACCTCGAAGGCGATCACCGCGAAGAGCGTGCCGACGGCGTCGTTGACGATCGCCTCCCAGCGGAGCAGGGAGGCGGGCCTCGCGGCGAGTTGCGTCTGCCGCAGCAGCGGCATCACCACCGTCGGCCCGGTCACGACGAGGATCGCCCCGAGCACCGTGGCGGCCGGCCAGGAGAGACCGGCGATGAAGTGCGCCGCCGTCGCGGTCATCGCCCAGACCAGCGGCCCGCCAACGAGGATCAGCCGGCGGACGGCCCGGGAGGTGTCGCGGATTCCCGCCAGGTTGAGCGTCAGCCCGCCTTCGAAGAGGATGATCGCCACGGCCATCGAAACCACCGGACGGTAGACTTCACCGAAGTCGGCCGCCGGGTCGATAAAGCCCGTGCCCGGCCCGAGCACGAATCCGCCCACCAGCAAGAGCACGATCGCCGGCAGGTGGATTCGCCAGGCGAGCCACTGGGCGAGAATGCCGCCGGCGGCGATGATCGCGAGTTTCAGTGGAACCTCATCCATGGGGCACAGCATAGTGATGTCGGCGCATATCCTGCCTGAGCGACCTTCTCTCGAGAGACTCATGGACGAGGCGATTCAGGCCGCCCGCCGAGCGGTGGCTGCCGGCGAGACTCCTTTCGGCGCCGCGATGCTCGCCGGTGACACGCTTGTCACCGCGGGAAACACGGTGTCCGGATCGGCTGATTGCACCGCCCATGCCGAGATCAATCTTCTCCGCGAGGCGGGCCGCCGGCTCGGCCGCTGGCATCACGAGGCCGCGATCGTCGCCACCACCGCCGAGCCCTGCCCGATGTGTGCCGCGGCCCTCGTCTTTGCCCGCGTGGGCGTGGTGGCGATCGGGGCGACGATCCAGGACGTGCGGGCGGCAGGATTCACGGAGCTGCAGTTTCCAGCGGAGGAAACCTTTGCCCGGGCGAGCCGTCCGCCACGAGTGGTGGCGGGAATCCGGCGGGATGCCTGCGCGGAGCTTCTCGCCGGCTGCGGGCGGCGGGAGAGCCGGCCCCCGACCGGCTAGCAGACCGTGGAACAAGTCTGCCGCCGCAGGACGCGACCGGCGACCCCAAAACCTCGGCTTTTTGGGGAGTCGCTC
>CAZRKH010000037.1:0-15855 GCA_964600785.1 uncultured Chitinophagaceae bacterium | reverse complement strand
CAGTTGACGCCGCCTGCCAGTGCCGGCGATTTCGGTCGGCAACGCCGCGCTGCCCGCAGGGTTAGAAACCCGCGGCTACGTGGCCGATTGGCGACGCGCTGCCGCAACGTAGCGGCGGGGTTATTATTCCGCCGGCCAATTGACGCCGCCCTGCCAACCCGCCCGCGGCTCACTTCGCCGCGGCCAGCTCCTGCTTCTTCCGCTCCTCGATGATCTCCTTCTGGATGTTCCCCGGCGTGGGCCGATACCGGGAAAATTCCATCGTGAACACCCCTTGCCCCTGCGTCATGCTCCGCAGGTCGGTCGAGTACCCGAACGTCTCGGCCAGCGGCACCTCGGCGATGATCGTCGAGGTGTTGCCGACCGTTTCGGTCGAGACGATCAGCCCCCGCCGCTTGTTGAGCTCGCCGGTGACCGCCCCCTGGAAATCGGCGGGCACCTCGACCTCCATCTTCATGATCGGCTCGAGGAGCACCGGCTTGGTCGCCAGGAAGGCCTCGCGGAAGCCGGCCCTCGCGCAGATCTGGAAGGCCATGTCGGAGGAGTCGACATCGTGGTAGGAGCCATCGTCGAGGGTGGCCCGCACGCCCACGATCGGGAAGCCCGCGATCGGCCCCTTGTCGAGTGAAGCCCGGAAGCCCTTCTCGACGGAGGGAATGTATTCCTTGGGCACCCGGCCGCCGACGACATTGTTTTCGAAGGTGAAGTTCTCCTCGGCATCCTCCGGCAGCGGCTCGAGCTTGCCGATGATGTGGGCAAACTGCCCCGAGCCGCCCGACTGCTTCTTGTGCTTGTAGTCGTAGTCGGTCGGCCGGGTGGGGGCCTCGCGGTAGCTGACCTTCGGCGCCCCCACTTCCACGTCGACCTTGAACTCGCGGCGGATCCGCTCCACATAGATGTCGAGATGCAGCTCGCCCATGCCGGCGATCACCGTCTCGCCCGTCTCGTCGTCGGTGAACACACGGAAGGTCGGATCCTCGCGGGTGAAACGCTGCAGCGCCTTGCTGAGCCGGTCGAGGCCGTCGCGGTTGGTGGGCGTGATCGCCATTTTGATCACAGGCTCGGGCACGAACATGCTCTCCAGCGAGCAATACTTGGCATCGGTGGCGTAGGTGTCGCCGCTGGCGGCGTCGACGCCCATCACCGCCACGATGTCGCCGGCGTCGGCGGTGTCGACCTCCTCCCGCTTGTCGGCATGCATCCGCACGATCCGGCTGAACCGCTGCTTCTGGCTGGTCCGCTGGTTGACATAGCCCTCGCCCTTCGCGATCTGACCCTGGTAGATCCGCATGAAGGTCAGCTGGCCGTAGGGGTCATCGACGATCTTGAAGGCCATCGCCACCGTCGGCTTGGACGGATCGGGCTCGAGATCGAAGGTCTCTTCGGGGTTGTCCCACTTCCTCGCGACAACCGTCCGCTCCAGCGGGCTGGGCAGGTAGCGGACCACCGCCTCGAGCAGCGGCTGCACACCCTTGTTCTTGTAGGCGCTGCCGCAGAAGACGGGAGTGCAGTTTTGGCTCTGCACGGCGTCCTTGACGACGGCATGGATCTCCTCATCGTCGATCGCCTCTTCGGAAAGCAGCTTTTCCATGAGGGAGTCGGAATACATCGAGAGGCTCTCGAGCATCCCGTGGCGGGCCTCCTCGGCCTCCGCCTTGAGGCCCTCGGGAATCTCCTCGACCCGCACCTGCTCACCGGCCGAGCCGTCGAAGTAGATCGCCTTCATGCCCACCAGGTCGATCACGCCCTCGAGCTTGTCCTCCTTGCCGATCGGGATCTGCATCGGCACCGGATCGGCTCCGAGCTTCTCCTTGAGCTGCCCGATCACGCGGGGGTAGTTGGCACCGGTGCGGTCCATTTTGTTGACGAATGCCAGTCGCGGGATCTTGTATCGCTTCATCTGGCGGTCGACCGTCATCGACTGGCTCTGCACGCCGCCGACGGCGCAGAGCACGAGGATCGCCCCGTCGAGCACCCGCAGGCTCCGCTCCACCTCGACGGTGAAGTCGACGTGGCCGGGCGTGTCGATGAGGTTGATGGCGGTGCCTTCCCACGAGACGCTCGTGGCAGCCGAGGTGATCGTGATGCCCCGCTCCCGTTCGAGGTCCATGTAGTCCATCGTCGCTCCATCGCCGTCACCCTTCACCTCCTGGATGCGATGGATGCGGCCGGCATAGAAGAGAATCCGCTCGGAGAGGGTCGTCTTGCCGGAGTCGATGTGGGCTGGAATGCCGATATTGCGAAGCTTCGTGAGGTCCATGCTCGGGAGATCCCTGCGGGGGGAAAGGGGGTTTGGGGTGGGACTGCGGGCGGGCCGATCCCGCGAACGAGATCATCTGAAATATACTCGTGGCCACGCGAACGCGACAGATCGGTGTTTCCCGCCTGGCTCCGCACCCATCCACCACCCGCCCGCATCCGGCCCGATGACCGCTTCTTCGCCCGATCCCGCAGCCGGTGGCCCGCCGGCCAACACCGACCACGGCCCCCGGCGGCCCTGGCTGACCTGCCTGCTTCCACTGGCGGTCTACCTGGCCGGCGGGCTGATCGAGCCGGTGGCCTCCGGCGAGGGCCTCGCCGGCAGCCTGGGCATCCCCTCCGAGGCCTACCCGCTCGTCTATTCCCTGCGGATCGCCGCGGCGGTCGTGGTGCTCCTGGGCCTCTCGCCACACCTTGTCGGCTGGCTCGGCAGGCCGAACTGGTGGCCGCCGCTTGTGGGCCTGGCCCTCACGGCTCCCTGGGTGGTCCTGGCCTGGCTGCAACGCGAGGCGGGCTGGGCGGCCATCGGCGAGCGGAGCGGCTTCGATCCGTTCTCGGGACTCGGTGACGGGCTGCGGGAGGCTTTTCTGGCGGTGCGATTCCTCGGCCTGGTCGTGATCGTGCCCTTCGCGGAGGAGCTCTTCCTGCGGGGATTCCTGATGCGGTACGTGATCCGCGAGCGGTTTTTCGAGGTCCCCTTCGGAACGGTGACCATCGCCTCGGTGGCTGCCTGCACCGCCTACGCCGTGCTCACCCATCCTGCCGAGGCGATCGCCGCGGCCGGCTGGTTTGCGATGGTCACCGGCGTTGCCGCGGCGACGCGACGGCCGATCGACGCGATCCTGACCCATGCCGCGACCAATCTCGGCCTCGGCGTGTTCGTGCTGTTCACCGGCAACTGGTGGCTGTGGTGAGCCCCCACGCGACCGTCGCCCGCCGAGGTCGCCTGGCCCCCACGCCCACGGGCCTCCTGCACGTGGGCCATGCCCGCACCTTCGCCGAGGCCGCCCGCCGGGCCGGAGCGGCCGGGCTCGTGCTGCGGATCGAAGACCTCGACCCCGACCGCTGCCGCGACGAGTTCGCCACGGCTGCCCTCGACGACCTCCGCTGGCTCGGCCTGGCATGGACCGAGGGGCCGGATCTCGGGGGTCCCCACGGCCCCTACCTCCAGAGCGGCCGCGGGCAGTGGTACCGCGACATCTGGCGGAGGCTCGAGGCGGCCGGGGCGATCTACCCCAGCCCCCACTCCCGCAAGGACCTGCTGGAGGCCGGCCTCGCGCCCCACGCCGAGGGGGAGCCGATCTTCCCGCCGGCCTTGCGGCCCAAAACCCGGCAGCGGGCCGCGGATCCCGGCGGTGTGCCCTGGCGGTTCCGGGTGCCCGATGGAAGAGTCATCACCTTCGACGACGCCACCGCCGGCCGGGTCGAGCGAACCGCGGGGGTCGACTTCGGTGACTTTGTCATCTGGCGGCGGGAGAACCTGGCCGCCTACGAACTGGCCGTGACCGCGGATGACCATGCGATGGCGATTCAGGAGGTGGTCCGCGGCGACGACCTGCTCACAAGCACCGCCCGGCAGCTGCTGCTCTACGAGACCCTCGGCTGGGAGCCACCGGCCTTCTGCCACCTGCCGCTCATCCGCGACCCGCGGGGGCAGCGGCTGGCGAAGCGGTCGGCCTCACTGTCGATCCGCGAGCTCCGCCGGGCGGGCCACTCGCCCGAGACCGTCCTCACCGGGCCGATCGGCGAAATCGGACTCCGCGGGCCCTGACCCTGCCGCCGCCGGCGGGACCGCCACGAGCGCCGGCAGCAGGAGCAAATCGCCCACCACCGCCATCGCCAGCAGGCTCGCCATCAAGAGGCCGAACTGGCTCACCGGCACAAAGCTGCTGAAGAAAAACACGAAAAACGCGACTCCCAGAATCACCGAGGTCTGCAGGATCGGTGCGGCGCAGTGGACAAAGGCCTCGCGGACCCCGGCGGGCACCGTGGCCCCGGCGTTGCGGGCCCGCCGAAACCAGACCAGAAAGTGCACCGTGTCGTCCACCGCGATCCCCAGAGCCACGCTCGCGGTCATCATGCCACCCACGTCGACAGGCCGGCCAAGCCAGCCGAGCAATCCAAACACGACCGCCACCGGGAAGATGTTTGGCAGCATCGCCAGCAGGCCCATGCTGAGGCTGCCGAGCAGAAGCGAGAGCACCACCGAAATCATCACGAAGGCCAGCACGAAGCTTGTCAGCAACTCCCCGAGCAGAGCCCGCTGCGAGGCAAACACCAACGGCACGCCTCCGGTGGCCACCACGCCGACCTCGCCGGCGAGACCCAACTCCCCGACAGATTCAGCGACGATTTCCTTGGCGGACTCCAGGAATCTCAGGTAGGAATCGCTCTCGAAGTCGGCCACCCGCAGGCCGACCCGCCAGACCTGGGGCGGAACCACGGCGGCTGTGGCCTCGGCTCCCGACCCGGTTGGAACGGCCTCGACCACCACCCCGGCCCGCTCGAGCGCGGGCAGGCTTTCCGCGAGCCGCTCCCGCACCAGCCGGCGGCGGACCACCGCCCGCACGCTTCCGGAATGGTCGATCGCGAGCACCTCATCGGGCAGGAAGGTGGCGGCTGAAAACACGCCCCGCACCTGCGCAAGCCCCGCGAGCCGACGGCCGGCCTCGTCGGTGAGCACGGCCCGCTCGGCGAGGCTGACGGCCGGATCATCGATTGACAGGAGCATCTCGACTGACTGAAACGGCCCCAGATGACGGTTGAACCACTCGAGGTCCGTGATCCAACGGCTCGCGGGGGGCAGGAAGGTCGCCGGCTTGACCTCCGTCCGCAGGCTGACCAGCCCACTGCCGGCCATCAGCAGGATCGCGGCCGCAATCGCCACGATCATGCGGCGGCGGGCGAGAATCGCCTCGGCGATGCCGCAAAGCAGCGAGGAAGAGAGCCTTGCCGGCCGTGTCGCCGCCCTGCCGGGAAACCACTGCAACGCCGACGGCAAGACCGTCATCAACATCCCGAAACTGACCGCCACACCGGCGGCGGCATAGATCCCGAAGAGTCGCACCGGCTCGACCTCGCTGACCGCCAGCGAGCCGAGGCCGATCACGGTGGTGGCCGCCGCCACACCGCAGGGCCAGGCGCCGGCCGCCACCGCCATGCTCGCCGCCCGCGGCCCCGCCCCGCCGGCAGCCGCCTCGCTGAAGTAGTGGCACAGATGCACCGCGGCCGAGGTGGCCAGCACGTTCACGACCACCGGCACGAGCGTGACCAGGAGGTTCATCGAGCCACCGGAGAAGTAAACAATCGCCTCGCAGCTCAGCAGGCACAGCCCCGCGAATCCGAATACGAGCGATCCCAGCCGCAGGCTCCCCAGGGAAACGAGGGCCAGCAGGAAGGCCAGGGCCATCGAGAGGTTCGACCAGCGGGTGATCGCCTGTTCGTTTTCGATGTCGATCGCCACCCCGATCACCGCGTCGCCGGTCAGCCGGATCGCCTCAGGCCCCAGGCCCGTCGCCTCCGCGGCGGCCGCCTCGATCCACTCCACGGCCTCGCGACGAACCGCATCCTCCAGCGGCAGCAGGGTGACCACCCCGCACGTCGCCTCCAGATCGGGCCCCACGAGGATGCCCTGCAGACGGCCGGCCGCTTCGGTCTCACTGATGTCGGCCGACTCGGCCACTTGCCGCACCATCCGCGGCCCGGTGACCACTTCCTCAAACCAGGCCGCCGCCTGCCCCGCCTCGGCGGCGGCCACTCTCGCCTCGACCGCCAGGGCAAACCGCTCCAGCCGAGGGTCGTCGCGGGTGCAGCCCTCCCAGCTTGCGAGCACCACCTCGTCGGAGCCAAAGTCTTTCAGGTAGGCCCGGTAGGTTTGCGTGGCCGGGGCGTTGCGAGGGAGCCACTGCAAGACGGAGTTGTCCTGCCGGTCGTAGGCATGCCAGGAACCCCAGGCGACCAGCGGGATCGCCGCGGCGGCGGCCAGCAGAATCCGCCCCGCATGCCGCTCGAAAAAACTCGCCCGCTCGCCGTTCATCGCAGAAAACTTACCATCGAGGCTTTTGGCCTTCGCAGCAGACGGTGCCGCCCGCCATGCCCCGCCCCTTCCAGCTGAGCATTTTTGCCGGTGGCCGCTTGGGCGGCTGGCTGCGAATCCTTGCCAAAAACCGCTTTCGTGTCGCCCCCTCGCGGATTCCCCGGGCGATTGCGGTGACCCTCGCCGCATCCGCCGCCGAGCTGCTCGCCGCGAGCCAGCGTGTCTGCTTCGGCCGACAGCTTGGAAACGCGGTGCTCGAGGCCGACCCGATCCTCATTCTCGGCCACTGGCGAAGCGGCACCACGCTGCTCCACGAACTGCTCGCCGCCGACCCGCGACTGCGGGCCCCCACCACCTTGCAGTGCGGGGCGGCGAGCCACTTCGTCGTCTCCGAGGATGTGGCCACCGGCTGGCTCGGTCGGCTCCTGCCGCGGCGGCGACCGATGGACGACGTGCCGATGGGCATGCGGCGGCCGCAGGAAGACGAGGTGGCCCTCTGCAGCCTCGGCCTGCCGAGCCCCTGGTGGCGGATCGTGTTTCCCAACGAGCCGCTGCCCGATCCGGAATACACCACGCTTGCCGACCTGCCCGACGCCGCCAGACGACGCTGGATCGAGGCCTGGGTCGGCTTCCTGCGGGAGGTGCAGTTCGAGCATCCCGGTCGGCTGGTGCTCAAAAACCCGCTGCACTCCTACCGCGTGCCGCTGATCGACGAAGTCTTTCCGGCGGCCGAGTTCATCCACCTCGTCCGCGATCCACGGGAGGTCTTCGCCTCGAGCCTCGCCTTCTGGCGAAGCATGTACGACCACTACGGGCTGCAGCGGCACCGCGGTGAGGCGGCCTGCCACGGCACGACCAGCGAGGTGCTCGATTCGATCCTCGCCCTCGACGCCGCCTGCACCGCGGGTCTGGACGACCTGCCCGGCAACCGCTCGATCCGCATCCGCTACGAGGATCTCGTGGCCGACCCGATGGCGACCCTCGAGGCGATCTACGACCACTTCGGCTGGGAGGGTCGCGTCGCGGCCCGGCCCCGCTGGCGGGCCTATCTCGAGGCCCGCCGCGGGCATCGCCGCAACGACCATCATCTCGACCCGGCCACCCGTCGCCTGATCGAGGAGAAACTCGCCGGTCTGCTCGCCCGCGACGGCTACCGCTGATCGGCGGTCGCCGCTGCCCGGCCGCCGCGGACCTCCGCAAGCCAGGCGGCGAGATCGCGGCGAAAGCCCTGCCACTCGCAGAAGAACAGGTGGCCACCGGCATATTCCGTGAGTCGGGCCTGGGGAATCTCCGCCGCGAGCCGCCTCGTCTCCCGCCGGGAAACCACGGGATCGTCGCGGCCACCGGCAATCCACACCGGGCAGCCGATCCGCCGCGGCGCCTCCCCGAGGTCGAGGCGGCGAAGGCTGGCAAGCACTCTGCGGAGCGACTCGGGGTCGTGCCGGCGAAACCGCCGCCAGACCCGGCGGATCGCGGCCCAGGCCGCGGGCGTGCGACAGGCGGCGAGGTCATGGGCCGTCAGCAACGAGAGCAGCCGAAACATGAGCGGCCGCCTTCCGGCGAGCCAGAGCCCAAAGGCCACGAGCCGCCGGGTCACCGGCAGCCGCGAACATCCTGTCAGGATCCAGACCAGCCCCGAGAAGCTCGGCCGGCCGAAACCCGCCAGGCTCGCCACGGCGGCCACGTTGGCCGACCCCGAGGCGGCCAGTGCCAGGGCCGTGAAGCCGCCGAGCGACCAGCCCACGAGGATCACCGGCCGCGAACCGACGATCGCCCGAATCGCCGTGGCCGTCAGACGCACGTACAGCTCCGGGGTGATCTCGGCCGCCGTGGTGCCCGCCGCGAACGACCCCGCGGCATGACCCGGCAGCGATACCGCGAGCCAGGACTCGGCTGCCGGGTCATCGAAGAGTTCGCCGACCAGCTCGGTGGTGGTCAGCACCCCGTGCAGGAAGACCACCGGAGCCCGCCCGTCATCGAGCAGGTGGCCGGTGACCGCCACGGTGTGGCCATCGACCGCAAGCAGCCGTCGCTCGAGAGCGAGGCCGGCAACCGACCGCGAGCGTGGCGAGGAAGGAGGCAGCGGGGAGTGCATCAGGCTCTCATGAACGCACGCGGCAACGGGGCATTGCCGACCCCGCCCACCGCGGGCACGATGCCCACGCGGGCACCCGCGGCCGCAGCTGGGGTCGGGCATCATCCGGCAGGAACGTTTCCCATGGTTTCGCAGACATTCTGGCAGGGCAAGGTGGTGATCGTCAGCGGTGGCTCCAGCGGCATCGGGCTGGCGGCGGCCCGGGCGGCGGTGAGAGCCGGGGCCAGGCTGGGGCTCATCGCCCGCGGCGTCAGCCGGCTCGAGGAGGCTGCCGCGGAGATCGAGGCCGGCGGGGGCGAGCTGGTGACCGCGGCGGCGGACGTCTGCGACCGCGAGGCGACGCGACGGGCGGTCGCGTCGATCGAGGAGGCGATCGGCCCCTGCGAGGTGGCGATCGCCTCGGCGGGCATCTACCGGCTGGCGAGGCCCCTGCGTGCGGCGGTGATCGAGGAGGTGCTGCAGACAAACGTCGTCGGCACGGCGAGCCTCTTCGAGGCGGTGCTGCCGGGAATGCGGCAGCGACGGCGTGGGCGGCTGTGTGGGATTGCCAGCATCGCGGCGTTGATCGGCCTGCCCGGCGGGGCGGCCTATTCGGCGAGCAAGGCGGCGGTGGTGGCGATGCTCGAGAGCCTGCGGGTCGACCTGCGCGGCAGCGGCATCACGGTCACCACCGTCTGCCCGGGCTTCGTGGACACGCCGATGGTGACCGACGCCGAGCGGAGGCGATGGGACATCCTGGCCGCCGACGAGGCCGCCGCGGAAATCCTGCGGGCGATCCGGCGGGGCCGTGCCGAACGGTGGTTTCCCTTTTCGACCTGGCTCACCGCGGCGGTCGCCCGGGCCCTGCCCCGCGGGCTCTACGCCAGCATCGCGGCGGGCATGCTTCCACTGGAAGAAACCTGACGCCGGCCGACTACCGCGGCATCCGGCCGATCGCCTCGAGCAGCCCGTCGATCGCCTCGAGCGGATGGTTGGCGTTGACCTGGATTCGCAGCAGGCCACCGTAGATCGGCACCGCCGGGTAGGTGGCGCTTTGCACGTAGTAGCCGCGGTCAAAGAGCCAGCGGCCGGCGTTGAACGTCTTCTCGATGTCGCCAACCACCAGCGACACGATCGCCGAGGAACCGGTGTGGTAGGTCACGCCGAGCCGATCGAGACCCCGCTGCACCCGCTCGATGCGGCCGTGAAGGGCCGCCAGCAGCCCGTCGCCTTCGGGGGAGTCGATGATTTCGCAGGCAGCCAGGATCGCCGCGACGTAGGGAGGCGGGACCGGCCCGCCGAAGATGAACGTGCTCGAGCGGATCTTGAGGATCGCCTTCAGCTCCGGCGTGCAGGTCACGAAAGCCCCCAGGCAGGAGAAGGCCTTGGAGAGCGATCCGACCATCAGCACATTCTCGAGGCCACCCAAGGCCTCGCAGGCGGCACCTCGGCCGCGGCGGCCGACCACCCCGGTGCCATGGGCGTCGTCGACGTAGAGCATGCCGCCGAGTTCCCTCACGGCCCGGTCGAGTTCGGCCAAAGGCGGGGTGCGGCCGGACATGCTGTAGACGCCGTCGATCGCCAGCACGAGACCGCGGTGGCGGTGGCCGCGGGCGGCCCGACGCAGGGCCTCGGGGGTCGCGGCGGGCAGTTCGCAGAGGGTGGCCCCGCCGGCGGCCGCCAGCCTCGCGGCCTGATGCACGCTGTCGTGCGATTCCCGATCGACCAGCAGCAAATCGCCGCGGCCGGTGATCGCCGGCAAAAGACCGATGTTGGCCAGCGTCACGCTCGGGAAGATGAAGGTGTCGGCCACGCCGAGCCAGCGGGCCAGCCGGGCCTCGGCCTCGTCGGTCATCGCCGGGCAGCTGAAGGCCCGCGAGGCTCCGTTGTGGCTGCCCCAGGCGGGGAGCGTCTGCCGGATCGCGTCGAGCAGGCGGGGATCGCGGTCGAGGCCGAGGAAGCTGTCGGAGCCGAAGTTCCAGACCTCGCGGCCCTCGATCACCGCCCGCCGCTCGTCGGTCATCGACTCAACCGGCAGATCCTTCAGATGCGTCTCGGAATTGGCATCCAAAAAGGCGAGGGCGAGCTTCGTCACCTTCTCGCGGGCCAGCCGCCTGGTGAGCGGCTCGAGACCCGATTCCGGCGGGGCGGCCACGGCGGCGGCGGCCTCGCCGTTGCCGGAGATTGATTCGCCCATCCGCCGCACGAGCGATTGAATCGGGAACTGCCGCAGGTTCATGCAGGAGGTGCCTCTGGACTGCCCGCTGCCCCGAAAGCCGAAATGAGGCTGCAGGGATTCGAACCCTGGACCAAAGGATTAAAAGTCCCTTGCTCTACCGCTGAGCTACAGCCTCGCGTCAATCGTACGCCAAGCGGCGGGCCGACGCCAAGCGACGTGCCGTTGCACAGGGGGCCGATGAGCCCCGGGCCGCTCAGGCGATGGCGTCGTCGATGAGGCTGCCGTACACGTCGGTCAGACGCATGTCGCGGCCGCTGAAACGGTAGGTCAGGCGGGTGTGGTCGATGCCCAGCAGGTGGAGCATCGTGGCGTGCAGATCGTGGATCATGTATTTCTTTTCGACGACCCGGTAGCCGTAGTCGTCGGTGGCGCCCACGATCGTGCCCCCACGCACGCCACCGCCGGCCATCCACAGCGAAAAGCCCTGCGGATTGTGGTCGCGGCCGTCCTTGCCCTGGGCGAAGGGGGTTCGGCCGAACTCGCCGGTGAAAACGACGAGCGTTTCATCGAGCAGCCCACGCTCGCGGAGGTCGCGGATCAACGCCGCGATCGGCTGGTCGACCGCCCGGGCATTCTCCTCGTGGCCCTTGCGGAGGCGGCCGTGCTGGTCCCAGCGGTCGTTGCCGGAGGTCGCCGGGCAGGTCAGCTCCACGAACCGCACGCCCCGCTCCACCATCCGCCGGGCGAGCAGGCATTCCGCCGCGAAGATCTGCGTGGGCTTGAAGCCGCTCTCCATCCCGTAGGCCCGCTTGGTGGCGGCGGTCTCGGCCGCAAGATCGAGCAGCGAGGGCACCTCCGCCTGCATCCGCCAGGCGAGTTCGTGATTCGCGATGGCGCTTTCGAGCATGTCGGGCACGGCGGCATCAGCCGCGAGCCGCTCGGCAAGCCGGGCGTCGAGCCTGCGGGCGAGGTCGAGCTTGGCCCGCTGGAGCTGCTCCGTCTTCTCGCGGGGCCGGACATTCGCCAGGCCGTTGGGGTTCGGCTTGAGCACCGAGCCCTGGTAGGTCGCCGGCAGGAATCCGTTGGTGAAGTTGTCGAGCCCGCCCGGCGGGACCAGGCCGCCGTTGAGCACCATGTAGCCGGGCAGATCGTCGTTCTCGCTGCCGAGACCGTAGGTCGTCCAGGCGCCCATGCTCGGCCGGCCCTGCAGACCGCTGCCGGTGTGCAGGAAATAGTTGGCGTTGGTGTGTTCGGGAAACTCGCTGGTCATCGAGCGGATCACCGCCAGTTCGTCGGCCACGCTGCCGATCCGGGGAAACAGGTCGCTGATTGGGATCCCGCTCTCGCCATACGGTCGAAACTTCCAGGGGCTCGGCAGCACGCTGCCGACGTTGTTGAACTGCGTGGCATCGACCTTGAAAAGCGTGCGGGGATTCTTGCCGGCATCGCGGTCGAGCCGCGGCTTGGGATCGAAGGAGTCGACCTGCGAAACACCCCCGTCCATGTAGAGAAAGATCACGCTCTTGGCCCGCGGCTTGTGGTGCAATCCCGCAAGCACTCCCGATGAGCCCGCCGCCTCGCGGTGCAGCAGGGCCGCGGCGGCCAGGCCGCCGAAGCCGCAGGCAGCCTGGGCGAGCAGTTCGCGACGGGAAAGCGGGACCGGGCGGAACCGGCCGCAGTGGTGGGTTCGGCGGCGGGTCATGGCAGAAGGATGAACTCCTTGGTGTTGAACAGGGCATGGGCCAGGTCGGCCCAGGCAGCCTCCTGCCGCGGGTCGCGGGCCAGGCTGCCCCCGTGGGCCTCGGCCTGGGCTGCGAGAAACGCCTCCGCCGCAGCGCGCTCGCCATCGCTCGGCGAGCGGGCGAAGGCTTCGCGATACATCCGCTCGATGCGGGCGGCCGGCTCGAGAGCGGGGTCGGTGAGGATTTTCTTCGCCCACAGCCGGGCCTGCTCGGCCACGAAGGGATCGTTCATCATCGTCAGCGCCTGGGCCGGCACGTTGGTCACGTTTCGCCGCCCCATCGCCTGGAAGGGCACCGGCAGGTCGAAGGCCACGAGGAATCCCGGCAGAAAGTTCCGCCGGATCTTCGTGTAGATGCTCCGTCGGCCGTCGCCATCGAGCGGCCCGGAGCCGGGCTTGCCCCGGCCCTCGTGGAAGTCGGTCAGGTAGACCTCCACGCTCGGCCCGCCGACATCGCGGTCAAGACGGCCGGAGACGGCCAGCATCCTGTCGCGGATCGCCTCGCCCTCCAGCCGCCGCAGGGGGTAGTGGTGCAGGAGGAGATTGAGCGGGTCCTGCTCCACGGCCGCCGGATTCCCGGCAGTGCTCATCCGCCAGCTGCTGCTGGTGACGATCTCGCGGATCAGCTTTTTCACGCTCCAGCCTTCCTCGCGAAACCGCACCGCGAGCGTGTCGAGCAGGGCCTCGGCGAGCGGGTCGGGCGGCGGCTCGCCGAGCTTGCCGAAGTTGTCGGGGGTGGGCACGAGCCCGCGGCCGAAGAGATGGTGCCAGATGCGATTGACCGCCACGCGGGCAGTCAGCGGGTTGGCAGGATCGAGCACGCGGTCGGCCAGCTCCAGCCGCCCCGAGGAGTCGGCCGGCCAGGCCGGCTGGTCGGGCCCGTCGATCGCCTCGAGAAACCGCCGCGGCGAGAGCTCGCCCGGCCGGGCCGCCGAGCCTTTGAGAAGCACATATTGATCGATGCCGTTGCCGTCGAGGATCGCCGGGGCCGTGGCCGACTCGAGCTTTGCCCGGGCGAAGACCGCCTTTTGCATCGCGGCCGCCGAGGCCGCCTCCTCAGCCAGATGTTTCGCGGACCCCTGCGAGAAGTCGATCGCCTCCGTGGAGAGCAGCCGCTGCCCGAGTGTCGCCAGGGCCGGGGAATCGAGCGAACCCAAGCGGCAGGCCGCCAGCAGATCGCCGAAGAGTGCCTCACCGGCAGCCAGCGGGTCCGCACCTCGGCTCGCCATCGCCGCGGCAAGCGGATCGGGACGCGTCGGCTGCTCGGGAGCGGCCACCACCTCGGCGACCTCGACCCGACCATCGATTGCCGCATATTCCACATGCACCACGTGCGGCACGTCCCAGGAGAGATCCTTGCGAAGATCCTGCCGGATCCATCGCCACTCGCCCTTGGTGTCAACCTGCATCACGGTCGCCCGATAGAGCGGCCCGTGGATGACCACATGGCTGTCGACGGTCGCGAAGATCTGCACGTGGCCGCGGACGCGATGCCAGAGCACGCCCTGCTCGAGGCGGACCTTCGGCGTTCGCAGCACCCGCCCCGCCCGGTCGAGCTTGCCGAGGCTCCCGACCTGCCGCTTCCCTCGACTCGCAAGCTGCGACCAGATCGCGTCGCTTGCCGCACACCCCAGGGGGGCCAGCCGCACGGCCGCCGGCCGCTCGCCGTCCGCAGCGACGGCGACCAGCTCACCGGGGGGCACGGCATGGCTGCCCCAGGCTGCCTCGCCAATCAGCGGCGTGCTCTCCGCTCCGCGGGTGTAGTCGGCGATCACCGTCTCACCCTCGGGCCGCCGCCAGGCCGCCGCCGCCTCCAGTTCGGCCGCCGAGGGCAGCACCGCGGCGAGGTCGGCCTTCCGCTCCACCAGCAGTTCGGCAAGCAGCGGCAGGAGCTTGGCCCGGCTCTCGGCGGCAAGCTTCTCCGCCTCGGCCGTCACGGCCCGGTTGTGCTCGAGCGTCTCGAAGGGCACCTGCCGCCCGCTGCTCGACATCAGCATTCCGGCGATGGCGTAGTAGTCTTCGTTGGAGATCGCGTCGAACTTGTGGTCGTGGCAGCGGGCGCAGCCAAGGGCCATGCCGAGAAATGCCTTGCCGAAGGTGTCGACGCGGTTGTCGATGCGGTCGGCCTCGTCCTGCAGCGTATCGACGGGCGAGTGGACCTCCTCGCCGAGATACCAGAATCCTGTGCCGACCACCGAGAGATTGGCCCCCGCCTCGTCGAGCCTTGGGGTGGCCAGGAGATCGCCGGCGATCTGCTCCCGCACGAAGCGGTCGTAGGGCAGGTCGTCGTTGAAGGCCTGCACCACCCAGTCGCGATATCGCCAGGCGTTGGGGATCGCGAAGTCGAACTCGTGCCCGCGGGTTTCGGCATACCGCACGACATCGAGCCAGTGCCTCGCAAAGCGTTCGCCGAAGTGTGGCGAGGCGAGCAGGCTCTCGACGTAGCGGTCGAAGGCACGGGGATCGTCAGAGGCGGCCAGTTCCGCCACCGCCGCCGGATCGGGCGGCAGGCCGGTGAGGATCTCGCTCGCCCGGCGGGCCAGTGACTCCGGCTCCGCCTCGGGGGCCGGTTTGAGACCGGCCGCCTCGAGCCTCGCCAGCAGGAATCGGTCGATCTCGCCGCGGCACCAGGCGGTGTCGTCAACCGAGGGCGAAAGGGCTTTCTCGGGTTGCTGCCAGCACCAGTGCTCCGCCTTTCTCGCGGCGATGTCGAAGGCCTCGACACTCGCGGCCTTGCCATCGTCGGGCCAGGGAAGGCCACGGCGGACCCACTCGGCGAAGGTCTCGACCGCCGCGTCGGGCAGCCGGCCATCGGGCGGCATCTGCAGATCACCGTCGTAGCGAACGACCTCGACGAGCAGGCTCTCCTCCGGCTGGCCGGCCACCGCCACCCCTTCAGCGGCGAAAAAATCGGCCCGCGAGTCGAAGGAGAGGCCGCCCTCGGGATCGCCCGCCTCGGCGGAATGGCAGTCAGCACAGTGCTCGACAAGCAGTGGCCGCACCCGCGACTCGAAAAACTCGAGGTCTTCCGCAGTCGGCTCGGCAACCGCCACGACCGCCGGCAGGCCGACCGCAATCCCCAGGATCGGTGCGACGCGTCGCAAGACGGCCTGCGGGTCGAGGGAGGCGTGCGGCGGGCGTGGCATGGCAAACCTGGCGGTCGGCTGGGCTCAGGCCGGGTGGCAAAAAACGCTCCTCAAGTATACCCGGCTGCGGCAGACCGCCGATCGCTCAATCGGTCGGGAATATCGCGCGGCCGATCAGCGGCAAAAATGCGGCTTTTGTCGGCGTTGTGATGCCGCGATCGCCAATGCCCGAGAGAGGATTTGAACCTCCACCCAGTTACCTGGACAAGAACCTGAATCTTGCGCGTCTGCCAATTCCGCCACTCGGGCAGGTGAGTGGTGCGAAAATTCATGCTACCAATCCACCGCACCGCGGCAAATGCCCGGCCGAGCCGTAGGCCGGTTCCGCTGTCGTAGGCCGGTTCCGCTGGAACCGGCAGTGTAGGCCGGTTCCGCTGGAACCGGCAGTGTAGGCCGGTTCCGCTGGAACCGGCAGTGTAG
>CAZRKH010000036.1:0-6367 GCA_964600785.1 uncultured Chitinophagaceae bacterium | reverse complement strand
TCATCACCTTCCGCGGCGGCTTGAGCGCCGCCACCAGGTCGGCGAGCGTATGACAGCCCACGACGCCCGGCTGCTGGCCCCGCCCCGCGGTGAAGGCGTCGGTGACGCTCGTGGTGCGGTTGTAAACGGCGATGCGGTATCCACGGCTGGCGATATTGAGGGCGAGGTTTTCGCCCATGACAGCCAGGCCAATCAGTCCGATATCGCACGTTCCGGCGTTGCTCATGCTCGGGGAGGCTCCTGCGGCAGGGAAAGGGAGCCGCCGACTATATCGGCAGACCCCCGCGGCGACCACATGCCCCGGTCCCCCGGGTTTCCCGGGCCGATTGAACTTGACCCGACCGGCCGGGCTCCCGTAGCGTTCTGAACATGACGGCTCCGTAGCCAAGTGGCTAAGGCAGCGGATTGCAAATCCGCCATCGTCGGTTCGACTCCGACCGGAGCCTCTTTCAGACGGTGGCCCAGGTTTCACCCGGGCCGGGGGGCTTGCGAATTTTTGCCAACGTGGCGGAAGGGCGTGGTCGCGGCTTTTCGCATCCGGGATTTGCCTCCAGGGATAGAATGAGGGACGTCCATCGGGGGCTCACATTCATGGAGGAACCAATGCCCACACCAATGCTCCAGGCAGCCATGCACCAGACAGTCATGCACCAGCCAGAGACGCAGCGGCCCACGCCCATGCGGCACATCGACTGCTCCGCCGTCGAGGCGATTTCCACATGGCTCGATGGCGACTACCACTGCGGCGACGAATACGCTCTCCTCGTCGCCATTCGCCGGCAGGCCCCGACCGATCTCACCGACGCGGAGATCAAGGCACTCGTCTACGAGGCTTCGGAGCAGGGGCAGGGCGCGGCCGCCGTGCTCACGCAGCTCTTGGCCCCGCACAGAACTCCGCCTACCCATGACCACGATGCACGAGCTCTGCGATCACACGGCTGATCTCGGCATCCGCATGCAGGCTGCGACGCTCGCCGAGTTGCTGGTCGACGCGGCCCACGGGTTCGTCGAGGTGCTCGCCGGAGATGCCAGCCAGATCCGGCCGCTCGTGACGGAGTCATTCCAGGTGGCGGGTAGCGATCCGGCCTGGCTCCTCTTCGACTGGCTCGCCGAGCTGCATGCCGCCTTCGAACTGCGGCGGATGCTGTTTCGGGAGTTTCAGGTGCAGGTCGATGCGACGGGGCTGCGGGCCACGGCCTGCGGCGAGCGCTTTGATCCACACCGCCACGACCTGGCCCACGAGATCAAAGCCGTGACCCAGCACGAACTAGCGGTCCGCCAGACCTCCGCCGGCTGGGAAGGTTTTGTGATCCTCGACATCTGACCCGCCGTCTCTCCCCATGACCACACCTCGCGCCGACACGCCGATCGCCCCCCGCGGAGACACCGGAACGTCCTTCACCGGCCCGCTCGAACAGGTCGACGACTGCACCTGGAAAATCCCCCGGTCCTACCGGCCGGGCATGCGGGTCGACGGCCTGATCTTCGCCGACGAACGGCTCATTCCCCAGCTCCGGAGCGACCGGGCGCCCGAGCAGGTCGCCAACGTCGCCTTCCTCCCCGGCATCCAACGGGCCAGCCTCGCGATGCCCGACATTCACTGGGGCTATGGCTTCTGCATCGGCGGCGTGTGTGCCACCGACCCGGCGGCCGGCGGCGTCGTCTCACCGGGGGGCGTCGGCTACGACATCAACTGCGGCGTGCGGCTCGTGCGCACGAATCTCATGCTCGCCGACGTGCAGCCGCTGCTCGTGCAGCTCGTGAACCAGCTGATCCGTGACGTGCCCGTCGGCGTGGGGCAGGGGGGCACTTACGCCTTCACGCCGGCGGAACTGCGGGTGCTCATGCGCGAGGGAGTGCCGTTCCTGGGCCAGCGCGGCCTCGCCACGCCCGACGACATCGCCTGCGCAGAGGCCGAAGGCTGCATTCCCGACGCCCAACCGGAGCTGGTGAGCGACCGGGCCCTGGCCCGCGGCGCCGATCAGTGCGGCACCGTCGGCGCCGGCAACCACTTCATCGAGGTGCAGGTCGTCGACCGCGTCGCAGACGCCCGGGCCGCGGCGGCCTTCGGTCTCCAGGTCGGGCAGATCTGTGTGCTCATCCACTCCGGATCACGGGGGCTCGGCTACCAGGTCTGCGACGACGCGCTGCGGGCCTTGCGGGACGTGCCGGCGAAGTACGGATTCGACCTCCCCGACCGGCAGCTCGTCTGCGCGCCCGTCGAGAGCCCTGAGGGGCGGCACTACCTGGGGGCCATGCGGGCGGCGGCCAACTACGCCTTCTGCAACCGGCAACTGCTCATGTGGCAGGTCCGCGAGGTGTTCGCCCGCGTGCTCGGCCGCCCCTGGGAGTCGCTCGACATGACGCTCCTCTACGATGTCGCCCACAACATGGCCAAGATCGAGCGGCACGACGTGGACGGGGCATCCAAGGATGTCTGCGTGCACCGCAAGGGAGCGACGCGGGCGTTTCCCGCCGGGCATCCGGAGGTGCCCGAGCGGTATCGCGACATCGGCCAGCCCGTCATCATTCCGGGCGACATGGGCCGGGCCAGCTGGGTGCTGGTGGGAGGGCCCAGGTCGATGGAGCGGTCGTTCGGCACCACCTGCCACGGCGCGGGCCGGGCCCTGAGCCGCACCGCGGCGGTCAAGCTCGCCGGTGGCCGCAACATCGCCGCGGAGCTCGAGCGGGCGGGTGTCGTGGCCCGTGCCAAGAGCCGCAAGGGGCTCGCCGAGGAGCAGCCGGCCGCCTACAAGGACGTCGATCTGGTGGTCGATGTGGTCGATCGGGCCGGGCTCTCCACGAAGGTCGCCAGGCTGCGACCGCTCGGCGTGATCAAGGGTTGACCGTCGGAGAACGGTCGGGAGGGTTGACCGCCGGAGAACGTCCAACCCGGGCCCGACCCGCGGGCTTCCCATACTCCCGCAGCAATTCCACCACCTCCTCGTCGCTGACCTGCTCGAACCGGCGGTAGCTCTGGCCCACCGCCCAAAACTCGAGCGGTTCATCGAGACAGACCAAGCGGTCGCACAGCGAGCGAATCCGATCGATCCGCTCCGGCGAGCCGACCGGCACCGCCACCACGATCTCCCGCGGGTCCGCCTCGCGAACCGAGCGGATCGCCGCGATCATCGTCGAACCGGTGGCGATCCCGTCGTCGGTGAGGATCACGCTGCGGCCGGCCAGCTCAGCCCGGGGCCGCACGCTGCGAAAGAGATCCCGGCGGCGGGCAAGCTCCGAGAGCTGGTGAGCCCGCTCCGCCTCGATTGTCGATTCGCCCACCTCGGTCATCGCGGTGGCGGCATGGTTGAGATAGACCTGGCCATCCTCCGAAACGGCTCCCAACGCCAGCTCCGGCTGGTAGGGGGCCCGCAGCTTGCGGGCGAGCACCACGTCAAGCTCGCAGCCGAGCGTCCGGGCGATCGCCGCCCCCACCACCACACCGCCGCGGGGAATCGCAAGCACCACCGGCCGCTCGAGCGGCTCCCCGCGCAGCCGCTCAGCCAGCCGCCAGCCCGCCTCCTCGCGGTCGTTGAAGATGCAAGCCGAGGTCACAAGCCACCTCCCTCGCCACCACCGCCGGACGCTCGTTCGGCCGCCGCTGGGATCTGCAGGTGCCGGCCAAACCACTCGCCCGCCAGCCGAGCCACCTCCTCGAGCGTGCCGGGCTCCTCGAAGAGATGGCTCGCCCGCGGCACGACAGCCAGCTGCTTCTCGCAGGAGAGGGCCGCGTAGGCCTCACGGTTGAGTTCGAGCACGTCGCGATCCTCGCCACCGACGACCAGGAGCGTCGGTGCCTCGACTCTGCCGAGCCACTCACCGGCAAGGTCGGGCCGGCCGCCCCGGGAGACGACCGCCCGCACATGCCGCTCCCGCGCCGCCGCCGCGAGGGCCGCGGCGGCGCCGGTACTCGCCCCGAACAGGCCGATCGGCAGGCTCGAACTGAGCGGATCACGGAGGCAGAAGTGCATCGCGGCGACGAGCCGGTCGGCGAGCAATTCGATGTCAAACACGTTCAGCCGGTCGGTCGCCTCCTGCTCGGTGAGCAGGTCGAACAGCAGCGTGGCGATCCAGCCGTCATTGAGCACGGCGGCCACGTGACGATTCCGCGGGCTCAGCCGGCTCGAGCCGCTGCCGTGGGCGAAGAGCACGAGCCCCCCGGCCGATTCCGGCAGCGCCAGCGTGCCGGGCAGCGTGAGGAAGCCACCGGAGCGGGCATGCACCGGAATGTGCAGTTCGTGCACCGCCACCTCGCGGGATGCAAGCGGGGAGAGGTCGCTCATCGTGTCACCTCCTGCGGCGAGGGGCCGCGGATTTCGCCCGCCGGCAGGCCGGGCTCGTGCAGCTTCGGCCGGCCGCCGATATGAACCACCCATACGCTCGCCGCCTGGGGTCCCTGCTCGCCCGACTCCTCGGCAAACTCCACCTCCCAGCCGGGTTCGATCGCGTCGAAGCGGTCGTTGAGCACCGCATGCCGGTGGAAGTAGATCTCGCGACCGTCGGGGGTCTCGATGAAGCCGTAGCCCCGCAGGGGAAAGAGGCGGGCCACGAAGCCGACCGCCCGCGAGGCATGGATCTTCTCCACGCCCCGCATGCGGCGGACATGATCCTCGAGCCGTCGCCTGGCTGCATCGAAGGCATCCCGCAGGGCGACGAAAACATCCTCGTGGGCGTGGTTGTCGTGGTGGTCGCGGTTGACCACGATCTGGCCACCGGGCACGACCAGGTCGATCCGCACCGAATAGAGGCTCCCCCGCTCGTGCCGCCGATGGGGCAGGGCGATGACCACCGTGCAGGCGGTGATCCGGTCGTGGAACTGCTCGAGTTCGGCGACATGTTCGACTGCGGCAGTTCGCACCGCCTCGTCAATTGGGATGTCGTCGAAGACGATCCGAGGTTCGGTCTGCATCGATGCCTCCCGTGGGGTTGGCGAGTCCCTTCGGGAAGTTGCGGCACACGGACAGGCGGCTGACACCGCCACTGCCAACGATGCACCGCCACCGACCGCCGGTGCAATTTCTGGCGACATTTCACGAGAGGCCACCGCCGGACACTTCGCCGGCAGCCGCTGCGCAGGCCGCGACGCGACACCTCACTCCGCCGAGATCGCCTCGAGCAGGTCGAGCCGGGCGGCCCGGCGGGCCGGCAGCCAGGCGGCCAGAGCCGTCACCGCGACGGCCGCGGCGAGGTTGGCGGCGATCACCCCGGGCCGCAGCGTGGCCTCGATCGGATGGCCCAGCAGCGGCTGGCTCGAAACCTGGATGAACAACGCTGTGGTGATCCCACCCACCAGGCCGATCATGCCACCGGAGAGGCCCAACAGCACGCTCTGAATGACCACCATCCGCGTGACCTGCCCGCCGGTCATGCCCACGCTCCGCAGCAGGCCGAGCGTTCGCCGCTTCTCGAGAATGTTCATCGTGACGGTGTTGGCGACGCCCAGGCTGCCGACGACAAAGCCGAGCATCAGGATCGCCTCCAGGGAGCCGACGACGCCCCGCACGACGCGATCCACGAATGACTGCACCTCGGCGAAACTTCTGGTGAGCATGCCATGGTCGGCCGCGATCGCCTCCAGCGGCTCCCGCAGGCTCTCCACCCGACCCGGTTTCGCCGTGACCAGAAGCACCTCGATCGCGTTCATGCCGAAGAGCCTCGCCGCCGCCTCGCGGCTGGTGTGCACCGCGGCACCGCCGGAGGTGTAGTCGACCGCCAGGGCCGCCACGCGGACGGGAGTCGTGCGGCCGAAGACCTCGATCGCGATCTCATCGCCGGCGGCGATGCCGGCCTTCTGGGCGAGCGCCGTGCCGACGAGCACCTCGCCGCGAGCCATCGCCGAGCGGGCCTGGGCGTCGTCGAGGCCCATCGCCTCCAGCGGCATCGGCTCGTCGGGGGCCGGCAGGTCGCGGGCCACGACCACGCAGCCCTCGCCGGCCACCTGGCCGGTCGCCACACCGATCGCCTCCACGCGATCCACGCCATCGAGGGCCCGCACCTGCTCGTCGATGGCCGCGGCTCCCGGCTGGGATCTCGGCGGCATCGCCCCGAGAGCGCCGGCCTGGGTCAGCAGCCAGTCGGCCTTCATCATGCGGGCATACCAGCCGAGCACGTCATCGACGTTGTCGCGGATGGCATGCCCCAGCCCGATCCCATTGCTCACCGCCACCACCAAAACCCCGGTGGTGAGGGCGGTGCGAACCGGTTCGCGGAGGATCTGGTTGCGGGCGATCAGGCCCTCGATCCGCCAGCGGGCCGGCACGAAGCCGGCGAACCAGCGGGCCAGCGGCGGCAGCAGCACCGGCGTGGGGGCCCCCAAAGCGAGCAACGGCCCCAATCCCCCCCGGACCGCCCCGCGGGGGGGGGGCAG
>CAZRKH010000035.1:0-2287 GCA_964600785.1 uncultured Chitinophagaceae bacterium | reverse complement strand
GAATCGGGCGTGATCGATGCCCAGCAGGTGGAGCATCGTGGCATGCAGGTCTCGCACGTGCACCACGTCCTTGACCGCGTGGTAGCCAAACTCGTCGGTCTCGCCGTAGGTGATCCCGCCCTTGATCCCGCCCCCGGCCAGCAGCATTGAAAAGCCCTTGATGTGATGATCCCGCCCGGTGCCCTCCGCCCCCTTGGCCTGGGCCATGGGCGTTCGCCCGAATTCACCGCCGATCACCACAAGCGTCTCGTCGAGCAGGCCGCGGCGTTCGAGATCGGTGAGCAGCCCGGCCGCCGCCCGGTCGGTCGGCGGGCAGATCTGGTCCATGTATTTCTCGATCCCGCCGTGATGATCCCAGTCGCTGTGGTAGAGGTGCACGAATCGCACGCCCCGCTCCACCAGCCGGCGGGCCATCAGGCAGTTGGTGCCCACCGTGGCCCGGCCCGGCTCGGCCCCGTAGAGGGCGAGGGTCTCCGGAGTCTCGTCGGAGAGGTCGGCCAGGTCGGGCACGCTCGCCTGCATCCGGAAGGCGAGTTCGTACTGCGCGATCCGCGTGGCCACCTCCGGGTCGGCCAGCCGCGTGAGCCGGTGGTTTTCCAAGGCCGCCACTGTGTCGATCAGATCCCGCTGATGGACAGCCGACACGCCCGGCGGGTTGGCGGCGTAGTGCACGGGCGCTCCCGAGGTCGCAAACTCCACACCCTGAAACTGCCCCGGCAGGAAGCCCGAATGCCACTGCCGGGCAGCGATCGGCTGGGGATTGCGGCCCAGCTTGCTCGTCATCACCACGAACCCGGGCAGGTCGTCGGCCTCGCAGCCGAGTCCGTAGGTCACCCAGGCTCCCATGCTCGGCCGGCCCGAGAGGGCGGTGCCGCAGTTCATGAAGGTGTGGGCCGGGTCATGGTTGATCTGCTCGGTGACCATGCTCCGCACGATCGCATACCGGTCGGCGAGGCTGCCGAGCAACGGGAAGTAGTCGCTCACCTCCGTGCCGCACCCGCCATACCGCTTGAAAGGCCGCAGGGCCCCGAGCACGCGGAGTTCCTTGCCCTGGAGCTGGGCGATCGGCTGCCCCTTCGTCACGCTTTCGGGCATCGGCTCGCCGTTCATCTTCGCGAGCAGCGGCTTGTGGTCGAAGGTCTCGAGATGGCTCGGGCCGCCCGCCAGGCAGAGGAAGATCACCGACTTCGCCTTGGGCGGATGGTGGAGCGGCCAGACGGCGCCGCGGCCGACGGCCGTCGGGGCACCAACGCCGCCCACCGGCGCGGCAGCCAGGTCGCGGGATAGGAGCGTGCCGAGCGCAGCGCCCCCCAGCGAGAGGCCCGAGCGGGCCAGGAACGTGCGGCGATGGATCGAGAGTGGGCTCATATGCGGCGATGGATCGAGAGTGGGCTCATATTCAGTATCTGGCGATGGCTTCGTGGAGATTGAGCACGGCCCGGGCAGCGGAGGTCCAGGCTGCGAGTTCTGCTTCGTCGAGCGAGTCGTCGCGGGGAGCGATGCCCACCGAGAGGAGGCTGTGGGCCAACTGCGGATCCGCCGCAAATTCCACCCGCCGACGTTCGAGCAGGGCCTGCACCAGCTCCCGCTCCTGGCGTTCCGGCCGCCGCGACAGGGCCTGCCGCCAGAGCAGGTCGATCCGGGCAGCGTCGTCGTCGGCCTCGCGCACGACCCGCTCGGCGAGTTTGCGGGCTGCCTCAACGAAGGTGGGGTCGTTCAAGAGCACGAGCGCCGCCTTGGGGGTGTTGGACCGGGCTCGAACAGCCGTGCACTCCTCGCGGGTCGGGGCGTCGAAGGCGAGCAGTTGCGGATGGAGAAACATCCGCTGCCAGTGGACGTAGAGCCCCCGCCGCCACTGCCGCGAGTCGTCATCGGCCTTGTACTCCCGTTGGGGGAAGTTGAGGTGCCGGTAGTAGCCGGCCGGTTGATAGGGATGCACGCTCTCGCCCCCGAGCTGCTCGACGAGGATTCCGCTGGAGAAGAGCGCCGCATCCCGCACGCCCTCGGCCGGATACCGCCACCGCCCCTGGCGGGCCAGGAGCCGGTTGTCGGGATCGCGGGCCAGAAGCTCGGGCGAGGCATCCGACGACTGCCGGTAGGCGTGGCTCATGACGATCGTGCGGACAAGCTTCCGCACATCCCAGCCATTTCGGACAAACTCCACCGCCAGTCGATCAAGGAGCTCGGGATGGTCGGGCGGCTCCCCCTGCCCGCCGAAGTCGTCGGCCGTGCGGCACAGGCCCGCTCCGAAGAAGATCGCCCACAGCCGGTTGGCGGCGACGCGGGC
>CAZRKH010000034.1:0-10834 GCA_964600785.1 uncultured Chitinophagaceae bacterium | reverse complement strand
TTCCTCCGGAACCGGCAGCCGGTGCGGGCCGCACCGGCCTACTGCGCCGCACCGGCCTACTGCACCCGAAAAAACCGGCTGTGGCAATTCTCCGCCTCCGGGGAGTTGCAAATCCTGGAGCGATCAGTAGACTGCCGCGCCGTGGGTTGACGACCCGAAAAGCAGTGTCACAATGACTTGCTCGTGGGTTTTCAGCCCTTTTGGATTTCGCCGCCGCCGCTTGCTCCGCCGGAGCAGGTGGCACGGGCGGGTCGCGAAGGGCAGTCCTTCCGTGCATGGCTCGCATGACCGCAGCGTCGGATCTCCTGATCGGCGAGTTTGTGCGCACGCTCGACGAGCGGCACCGGCTGGCGATTCCGCCGGAGCTCGCCGAGCCGTTGACCGCTTCCGGGGCGAAGTGCGTGCTGGCCAAGGAACGGGCTGGCTGCCTGTCGCTGTGGCCGGCTTCCGTCTGGAAGCCGCGAATCGATTCGGCCGTCGAGGTGGTTCGCAGCAAGCTCAAGGCGGGCCTGCTGGCCCAGCGTGTCGGGGAACTGCAGGATCTCGGCCGGCTGCTGTCGACGCGTCACAAGACGGTCTCCCTTGCGGCGAGAGGCCGGCTGGTCGTGCCCGAGGGCTTCCGCGAGTTTCTCGCCGTGGAGCCGGGAGCCGACCTGATCGTGGTCGGTGCGGCGGTCTGCGTGGAACTCTGGCAGCCGTCGGCGTGGCAGGCCTTCGTGTCCGCCGAAATGCCCGACTTTCGCCGTCGTATCGACGAGCTGACTGCCTGAAGGCCGTTCCTCTGCGGCCACTGTCCACCGCCGGGCTCGCCCCGGCATCACCGTTCAGCCATGCCCGGGTGAGAGGAAAGCGGTACGAACCTGTCGGTTTCATCTCCCTCAGGAATGCGCGATTGCCCAGGGAGCGGGCCCCCAAAGCACGGATGCTGACGTGGGACCTCTTCCGGGCATGGCTCTTTTGATCTGTGCCGACGCCACGGCCGGCCGTGACCACGGATGGTCGCGGCCGGGCGTGGCCAGGCGGTAGACGCGGCCCCGCGTCCCGGTGCATGCTACGGCGAGTCCCCTTTGGGAGATTTTCGCCATGCTGCACGACACCATCGGTCGTACCGCCATCGCCGTCGCGGCGGCCGCTGTGATCGCAGTCGCCCTCGGTTCGGCCACCAGCGGCCAGCCGACAGCCACCGCCCATCCCTTCCCCGAGCGGAAGCCGGCCCCGGAACTGGCCGAGGGGCTTCGCTGGCTCAACACCGATCAGCCGCTGTCAGTCGCAAAGCTCCGCGGGCGGTTCGTGTTGCTCGACTTTTTCAGCCCAGGCAACGTGGCCTGCACCCGCACGCTCGCCGGAACGGGACAGCCGGCCGCCTCGGATGCCCCGGCGTCATTCAACGAGCCCCGCGGACTTTCCTTCGGCGACGGGCGGCTCTTCGTGGCCGACACCAACAACCACGCGATCCGTCTTGTCGATCCAGCCGACGGCACGACCCGCACGCTTGCAATTGAGGGCCTCGAGCCGCCGATGCCGACGGCTTCCCAGTCGCTCGGCGATGTGGCACGGCCCGGGGCTCGGTTTCAAGTTGTCGATCAACGGCCGGCGAGCAAGCCGGTGCGGGCCAAGCCCGTCACGACCAGCGACGGGCTCGCCGCACTTTTGAGGGTGCAACTCGAGCCGCCCGCAGGCTGGAAGCTCAACGACCTCGCCGCGATGTCGTGGGAACTCTCGGTCAAAGGCAAGGCCGGCCCGGTCGATACCAGCCGGCTCCGCGGACGCGTCAAGCTTCCCAAGCCGTCGGAAGAGTTCGCCGTCGGCGTGCCGCTCGCCGCGGCGAAAGGTGCGGTGAAGGTGCGGCTCGAGGTCTCCGCCGGCATCTGCAGCAACGACGGCGGTGAGTGTCGTTTCTCGTCGGCGAGCGTCGATATCCCGCTGACCGCTGCGGACGACGGAGAACCGCAGCCTGCCGTGGAGCTGACGCTCCCCGAATGAGCCGCAGGGCGACACGCGGAACCGGCCTGTCGACGGCTGCGGTTTCACCGCGAAAGGTTTGGCACCCCGACGGCCCGGCCGTAGATCTGCAGCAGTTCGTCGAGCGTGGCGTTGAAGGACGTCTTGAAGGCCTCATCGACGTCGGCCCCCTCCTTCACCGCGCGGACAAACTCGGTGAACCGGCGGCGATCGCGTGAGACGAGAAACCTCACCAGTCCCGAGGCGATGCCGTATTGCACCGGCTGGATATGCGCTTGGGGGCGTTCGTCGAAGAAGCCGTCACCGATCCGACCGGTCTGTCGCATGTAGCCTGCCGCCGTGAGCTCCTTGCGACGCACCTGGCCCGAACCCGGCACGACCTGGGTGCCGACCCACTCGGCGAGCCCCTCGTTGAGCCAGGAGGGAATCCTCGCCGGTGAGAGCCAGCGGTGGTTGAAGCCGTGGCTCGTTTCGTGGACGAGCATGTGGGCGAAGGCGGCCGGATCATTGCCGCGGTAGCAGGCCATGATCACGCGTCCGTCGCTCCGCTGGTGGCACAGGCCGTGGGCCCCCTGGGGCTGGGTGTTCATGAAGCGGCCCTCGAAGGCGGTGAAGTCGGCCTCGTCGAGGAAGGCCACCACCAGGCACTTGCCCTTCCAGACCGGTTCGCCGACAGGGATGTCATAGAGGCGGCAGAGGAAGTCGTGCATCGCGTCGAGGCTCCGCACGTAGGGGGCCATCTGCTCCGGCGGGATGTCGGTGGCCACGAGAAACTCGTGGGTCTGCGTGAGCTCGAGCTTTGGAAATGCCGCGACCACCGGCACCAAAAACCGCTCCAGGGCCTCCACCTCTTGGGCATGCTCCTCGGCGGAAAGCTCCGGCCAGGGCGAGACACCATGGGCCTCCATCCGCTGCTGGCTCTCGCGGAGCCGCTGCTGGTATCGCTCGCGGGCCAGCCGGGCCCGGGCTCCGGCCGCACCACCGCCGTCGGCTTCCGACTCGTAGACCGTCTCGCGTCCGGCGATGATCTTGACCACGCCGGAGATTCGCAGGCTCTTCACGCCGCGGGTGCCCTCGGGAATGATCCGGATCGCCGTCACTTTCCCGGCCCGCTCGGTGACGCCCGCGAGCGTGGGCCGCACGAAGCGTCCGCCGGTGCGGAGTTCGACGAGGTCGATCACACGGTCGACCCACGGCTCGAGGGCCTCCGCAACATCGACCGGCTCGGTTGGGGCGGCGGCTGCGAGCGTCGCGGCAACAACCGCGATCGGCAGGCTCAGACTCACGGGGATTCGCATGCCAGTTCCCTCCTGCGGATGTCGCTGCTCGAGATATCCATGCGAAACTCCCGGGCGCTGACGAAATACGCCTTCCCGCGGACCGCCTTGGGCATCGGCAGCGTCGAGGGATCGACGAACTCGCCGTCATGCTCGCGGCCGAAGATGATCAGGCCCGCGACCCGTTCGGCAAACCGCTTCACCGCACGCTTGGCGGCATCGGCTGATCCGTGATAGTAGGCCGGATCGGCCAGCCGGGCGTAGGTGTCGGCCCCCATCACGAAGGTCGCCTTGGGGAAGATCTCCGCCTTCTCCAGAAAGGTCGCCGCCCGCGAGAGCCAGACGCCCTGGCCGGTGTGGAAGGCCGAGAGCCGCTCGTCGATCTCGAGGTAGTCCAGAGGTGGCTTGTCGACGTTGGTGATCGACAGCTCGAATTCCGCCGGCCGTTCGGCGACCTCCTCGGCGATGCGGGCCATCAGGCGGTGGCCCTCGTGGAGTGGATCGAAGGAACCGGGAAACAGGAGCATGCCCTCGCGGGGCTCATCGGGTGGGCCGGGCGGCGGGTAGCGGTCGGAGAGGGCCGGATCGATGACCCGCACCGCGGAAAGCTCACCGGCGAACACCCTCCGCCAGGGGTCGGCCGCCTCGAGACGGCTGCTGACGAGCTGCTCGGCGGTGGCGAGCGGCAGCGGAAGCTTCGGGAGCGACGCGGTCGGATGATCCTGGCCGACCGAGTCGGCGAGGACTCGGAGAAACGCCGCGGCGGCAATCTGCTCTTCCTCGCCACGGGTGCGGCCCTTGACGAGCTCCACCGAGGCGGTGGCGGTTGAGGCGAGCGACTGCACGGCGACATGCAGCCGGTGGTTGCCCCGCTTGGGCCGCGTGGTTGCCAGGCTGGCGGTCACCGCCGCTCCGATCGCGGTTGCCGGTTCGCCGGTGATTGCCGCGGCCCGCTGCCAGGCGACGGCGGCGAGCCTGCGGGCGGTCTGCTGGCAGCAGTAGCGTTCTTGGGGCCCGCCGAGCAGTCGGTCGATCGAGCCGGTTGCGTAGGGCACGAGTCCCTCGACCACGCTGCGGCTCGCCCCGGGTGTGGCGACCAGGCGGGCGATCGCCTCGCAGCCTCCCCCGGTGCTCACGAGGACCAGTCGGAGGCCGAGATCAGCGAACGCCTCGAGAAGGTCGGAAACGCCCGATTCCGCGTGTGGTGTCATCGCGGAAGCCAGCCTCGTCTACCAGGGTTGCGTGATTTGCCAGGAACGCGTGGCGTTCGGCCGCTGCGGTTCGAATCCTGCGGCACGGTTCGCCGATGAATCGGTGGTCGGCCGCGGTGTGCCGGCCGTGGCGACATGCGGCGAAATCTTCATGAAGTGTAGCAGCGGAATCCCGGGAATCATCGTTGCGGGACTTGCGGCGGGACTTGTCCTGGTGCTGGGCGACGGCAGGGCCTGGGCCGACGAGCCGCTCCCGCCGCGAACCGACACGCCGAGCGACTGGATTGCGGTGGTCGAACCGCTTTACGGTCCCTGTGAGCCGCGGGCCCTCTCCCCCTGCGTGCCGCCGCCGCCTTGTCATCCTGCGGAGCCGCCGCATCCCTACGACCTGATCGGGGTCGGGGGGGAGCCGAGCTGCGGGCCGATCTACCGCGGTCCCTGCGAGCCCCGTGCGGGCAGCCACAGTGCCGGCCTGCTGCCCCTTCGCCGCATGTACGACCGCCTCTTCGACTGGTTCTACACCCCCAAATAAAAGGGGGACGGGAGCGATTTTTCTCACGCCGCGGCCCTACCCCGGACCCGCTTGCGGTTGAATCGGAAACTGCCGAATCCGGCGGGCACCCCGCGGACGACCGCGAGGTTTGTTTCTCAAGGACATGCCGAGGCGGTCTGCCGTGGCCTGCGCCCAGGCCTCACCGCCGTACGGCGTGCCTCGCCTGAGTGAACGCCGCAGGGAATCAAGCTCGGCTTGTGTTTGCGGCTGATTGACGAGGCTCACCCAGTCGCTCGGGGCCGGCACCGGCCAGGGGGTTGCCTCGTCGAGGCTCCCTCGGTGTTCGCGGTGCCAGAGGCCTGACCACCGCCACTGCTCGGCCCGCTCAACCAAACCGGCTCGCAACGCATTTCGCTCCACGTAGCGGCAGACTGTCAGGAAATGGTGGTCGTTGGAAACGGGGAAGGATTTGAATCTCCCCTGGTAGAGCGGGCCTGTTCCCAGTGACTGATGCACGCGGTGCCAGCGCATCGTGTGGGTCATCGTCAGCCAGTGCATGTAGGTTGAGAGGTCGCCGTCGTTCTGCGGCCAGAGCACGAGGTGCCAGTGGTTGGGCATGAGACAGAACGTGAGCAGCCTGACCCGCGAAATGGCCCCTGCGGATGTCAGCAACTGCTCGAATGCGGCATAATCCGCATCGCGGTGAAAGATCGTCTTTCGACCGGCAGCGCGATTGAGCACGTGGCACACGAGCCCACCGGTGTACAGGCGTTTACGTCTTGGCATGGCCGGCATGGTAGCATCCGTGACGAAGCGTGCAAGCGGCGGGCGAGAAAAATCGCTCCCGTCCCCATTATTTTGAGGGAGGTGGTAGATGCGGGCGGGGATCATCGGTATCGGGGCGATCGCGAAATTGCACGCGCTGGCGCTGCGGGACATTCCAGGCGTGGAACTCGTGGCGGCCACCTGTCGCACCGAGGAGAAGGGCCGGGCCTTTGAACGGGAGTTCGGATGCCGCTGGTACCCCGACACCGCCAAGATGCTCCGCCGCGAGAAGCCCGACTTCGTCTCAATCGCAACCCCCTCCGGTGCCCATCTCGAGCCCGCCGTCGCCGCCCTCAAAAAAGGCGTCCACGTGATCTGCGAAAAGCCGCTCGAGATCAATCTGCGACGGATCGACCGCATGATCGCCACCGCCGCCAAGCACAGGGCCACCCTCGGAGCGATCTTCCCGCAGCGATTCAACCCAGTCATCGCCGCGGTCCACGCGGCCGCCGCCGAAGGTCGCTTCGGGAGCCTTGCGGTGGCGGCGAGCTACGTGCCCTGGTGGCGAGACGACGCCTACTACGGCCCGGGCCGCTGGCAGGGCACCCTCGCCCTCGACGGTGGCGGCGCCCTGATGAACCAGTCGATCCACGGTGTCGATTCGCTCGTCTGGGTGGCCGGGGCCACGATGCCCGACCTGCCGCCGGCGGCCAACCCGGTCGAGCGGGTGGTGGCGATGACCGCCGTGCGGGCCCACGACCGCGAGCGGCTCGAAGTGGAAGACACCTGCGTGGCGGTGCTCGAACTGCGCAACGGCGGTCTCGGCCAGCTGCTCGCCGCCACGAGCCTCTTTCCCGGACAGCTGCGACGGCTGCTCGTGGGCGGCCGCGACGGCACCGCGGAGGTCGTCGAGGAACAGCTCACCTGCTGGCATTTCCGCGGCGAGCAGCCCGACGACGCGGTGATCCGCGATCGCTTCAGCGGGGCTAGCAGCACCAGCGGCGGCGCCGCCGACCCAATGGCGATCAACTACTCGATGCACACCCGCAACTTCGAGGCCTTCATCGACGCGATCCGCGAAGGACGCCGGCCCGCCCTCGACGGCCTCGAGGGCCGCAAGGCGGTGGCGGTGGTCGAAGCCTGCTACAAGTCGGCCCGCACCGGACGGCCTGTGAAGGTGGCCGACCCGAAGCCGGCCGTGTCCTCTCCGAACGGCTGAGCGCTACTCCTGCCGCAGTCTGCAAGGAACGCCCGGAGGGTCCATGAACGCAACCGCCAGCACATCGGCCGGCCCCTGGTGGAAAGAACTCAACCGCTACCACTGGTTCGTGCTTGCGGTGGCCACGCTCGGCTGGGTCTTCGACTGCCTCGATCAGCAGCTCTTCACGCTCGCCCGCCCGACCGCCATGCGGGACCTGCTTGCGGTGCCCGCGGGCGACCCGGCGATCGCCGAGTGGGGCGGCTACGTGACGAGCATCTTCATCATCGGCTGGGCCACCGGCGGACTCGTGTTCGGGGCCCTCGGCGACAGGATCGGCCGGGCCAAGACGATGGTCATCACGATCCTTGTCTACTCCCTGTGCACGGGGCTCAGCGCGGCCTCGACGAGCGTCTGGGACTTCTCGGCCTACCGCTTTCTGACGGGGCTGGGCGTGGGGGGCGAGTTTGCCGTGGGGGTGGCGCTGGTCGCCGAAGTGATGCCCGACGCGGCCCGCCCGCGGGCCCTGAGCCTGCTGCAGGCACTTTCGACGGTGGGCAACGTATCGGCCGCGGCCATCGGCTGGAGCCTGGCCTCGTTCGAGGCCGAGGGGCTCGCCGCCTGGCGGGTGATGTTTTTGATCGGGGCGATTCCGGCCGTGCTGGCCCTGGTGATCCGATCCCGACTCGAGGAGCCGGCCCGCTGGCGGGAGGTGGCCGACACAGCTTCGGTCCGCGGAACGGTCGGCAGCTACGCGGCCCTCTTCGGCGATCCCCGCTGGCGGCGTAATGCGTTGGTCGGCCTGGGCCTCGCGATCCCCGGCGTGGTGGGGCTGTGGGGCATCGGCTTCTTCGCGGGCGACCTGACGCGAACGGTGTTTCGCCGGGAGATCGCCGCGGAGATCGCGGCCGAACTCCGCCAGGAAGCGGCCGACGACCCGGCACAACTCGCCACGATCACGAAGGTTGCCGGCTGGGAGGAGGCGATGACGCCCAAGGAGGCCCGTTCGCTCGAGGCCGCCGAGGAACCGCTGGCGGCAGCCTTCGCCGACCGTGTCAGCGGCCGGCTGACCCGCTGGCAGAGCCTGACCCTCGTCTGTCAGCAGATCGGCGGCTTTCTGGGGATGTATGGATTCGGCTGGCTGGCCCAGCGGATCGGTCGCCGGGCGAGCTTCCTGATCGCGTTCATCGCGGCGATGGCGACCACGGCCCTGGTCTTTGCGAGCCTCGCCGCTCCGCGAGACTTCTGGATGATCGTGCTGATGGGCTTCTTTCAGTTTTCACTGTTTGCCGGCTACGCCGTCTATTTCCCGGAAATCTTCCCGACCCACCTGCGGAGCACCGGCACGAGTTTTTGCTACAACGTCGGCCGCTACGTCGCCGCCTTCGGTCCGCTGCTCTTCGGGCTGCTGACCAGCCGCGTGTTCACCGGGCCGGACTTTCCCACGCCGCTCAACTGGCGATATGCGGGGATCTCGATGTCGGCGGTGTTTTTGGTGGGGATTGTGGCCCTCGCCTTCGCCCCGGAAACCCGCGGCCGCCCGCTGCCCGACGCGTAGCTGTTTCCCGGGGCTTTGGACGGCCCCACAGGCCGGCTAGACTCAACAGGCTTTTCGCGGGCCCCCGGCCGACGGTGGTGTCGCCGCTCGCGGAGGGTGACGGGCGATCAACGCCGGCACGCGGAGACAACGACCATGCGGTGGGAAGGAAGGCGGCAGAGCACGAATGTGGAAGACCGTCGACGGAGGGTGGGTCCGGTGGCGGTGGGCGGCGGCCTGATGGCCCTGCTGCTGTTTGTGGGGCTGATGTTTCTCGGAGTCGATCCGAAGGTTGCCCAGAAGCTCGCCGGGGCCGGTGCTCCGGCCGCCCCGGCCCAGCCAGGAAAGATCGATCCCCGCGAAGAAAAACTCGCCGACTTCACGAAGGTCGTGCTCGCCGACACCGAGGACGTGTGGGGCAGGCTCTTCCCGGCGTACTTCAAGGCCCGCTACCGCCCGCCGACGCTTGTGATGTTCACCGGCCGCGTGGGCAGCGCCTGTGGGCTGGCATCCGCCGCGGTGGGGCCCTTTTACTGCCCCCTCGATGAGAAGGTGTATGTCGATCTCTCCTTCTACGACGAACTGCAGAAGCGGTTTGGAGCCCCTGGTGATTTCGCCCAGGCGTACGTGATCGGCCACGAGGTGGGCCACCATGTACAGAAACTCCTGGGCATCGCCGACAAGGTGCAGGCGGAGCGTTCGCGGATGCCGAAAACCCAGGCCAACAAACTCTCGGTGCGAATGGAACTGCAGGCCGACTTTCTCGCCGGCGTGTGGGCCCACCACCTCGCGAAATACAAAGGCGTGATCGATGAGGACGACGTCCGCGAGGCCCTCAATGCCGCCGCGGCGATCGGCGATGACCGCATCCAGAAGAAGACCCAAGGCTATGTCGTGCCCGATGCCTTCACCCACGGCACCGGCGAGCAGCGGGTGCGGTGGTTTCTCTACGGCTTCAAGGAGGGCGACCCCAAGCTGATGGACCGGGCCTTTCAGGTCGACGAGCCCTAGACGAGAGCCGGACGAGCGCCGGACGAGCCCTCGCAGGCTGTCAAGCGACTCCGCCGCCGCGAAACGCGACCGGCGGGGCCAGCCGCTATATTGTCCGCATGCGGACTCTCCTGACCGGTGCAACAGGCTATGTCGGCGGGCAGCTGCTCGGCAGGCTCGAGCGGTCGGGCCATGCAGTTCGCTGCCTCGTGCGACGGCCCGAGAAGCTTGCCGGTCGCGTGGCCGCCGGCACCGAACTCTGCCGGGGTGATGCCTCGGATCCGGCCGACCTCGCCCGTGCCTGCGAGGGAATGGAGGCCGCCTACTGGCTGGTCCACTCGATGGAGTCGGGCGTCGACTTCGAGCGGGCCGACCGGCTGGCGGCGGAGCGGTTCGCGACCGCCGCGAAGGATGCCGGCCTGCGGCGGGTGATCTACCTCGGCGGGCTCGGCGCCGACGATGACAGGCTCTCCGCCCACCTCCGCAGCCGTCAGGAGGTCGGCGCGATCCTGCGGGCCGACGGGCTTGATGTGATCGAATTCCGGGCCGGGATCATCATCGGTGCGGGGAGTTTTTCATTCGATCTGGTCCGCACGCTCGTGGAACGGCTGCCGGTGATGATCTGCCCGAAGTGGCTCGCCACGCCGCCCCAGCCGATCGCCGTGGACGACATCCTGTCCTATCTCGAAGCGGCTCTTGACCTGCCTCCGGGCGACGCCCGCGTGTTCGAGGTGGGCGGTCCCGACAGGGAGAGCTACGGCGCGATCATGCGTGAGTATGCCAGGCAGCGGGGCCTGACACGGCTGATGATTCCCGTGCCGGTCCTCACGCCGCGGCTCTCGAGCTTGTGGCTGAAACTCGTGGCTCCGGAGTATTCGAAGGTGGGGCGGAAGCTGATCGACGGCCTGAAAAACCCCACCGTCGTCACCAACACCGCCGCCGCCCGTGAGTTCACGATCCGTCCCCGCGGCATGCGGGAGGCGATCGCCGACGCGATCGAAAAGGAAGACAGCGAGTTTGCCGATCGGCGGTGGGCCGACATAGCCGAAACCCGCTCCGGCTACGGCGGGGCGGCGGCCGGCCGCCGGCTGGTCGATCATCGCCATACGGTGGTTGCGGTTTCCGCGGAGCGGGCCTTCGCCGCGATCGAGCGGATCGGCGGCCGTCACGGCTGGTATGCCTTCAACTGGCTGTGGATGGTCCGCGGCTGGATGGACGAACTGATCGGCGGGCCCCGCATGCGGCGGGGGCGCCCCGACCCCCGAAATGTCGGGGTCACCCCCGAAGGTACCCTCGACGGCCTGCCGAAGTTGAAGGGCTTTGAGGTCGTCGGCCGGTCCAACGGCGCCTTCGCCGTCACCTACCGCAAGGGTCAGTCGTCGGTGGAGCAGGTGCTGGCAG
>CAZRKH010000033.1:0-11923 GCA_964600785.1 uncultured Chitinophagaceae bacterium | reverse complement strand
TAGGCCGGTTCCGCTGGAACCGGCTGCCGGTGCGGGCTGTATAGCAGCCGGTGCGAGCCGCACCGGCCTACGCGAGCCGCACCGGCCTACGCGAGCCGCGGCTAGCCCTTGACCCGCTCGAGATACTCGCCTGTTCGCGTGTCGATCTTGAGCATGTCGCCCTGCTCGATGAAGGCCGGGGCGGTCACTTCGGCTCCGGTCTCGAGCTTCACCGGCTTGGTGAGGTTGGTGGCCGTGTTGCCACGAACGGCCGGCTCGGCGTATTCGACCTTGAGGGTCATGTGGTTGGGCGGCTCCATCGAGATCGGGTTGCCGTTGTACAGCAGCATCGAGCAGATCGTGCCCTCCTTGATCCACTTCCAGGCGTCGTCAACCTGCTCCAGGGTGAGTTCGTACTGCTCGTAGGAGTCGTTGTCCATGAAGACGAACTGGTCGGCCTGTCGGTAGAGAAACTGGGCGTCGATGGTGGTGATGTCGGCCGCCTCGAGCGAGTCGCCGCTTTTGTAGGTGCGGTCGAGCACGGTGTTTCGCAGCAGGTTTCGCAGTTTGCACTTGTAGAGCGCCTGCCCCTTGCCTGGCTTCACGAAGTTGCACTCGATCATCAGATAGGGATCGCCGTCGATCTGGACCTTGAGTCCCTTTTTGAATTCGCTCGTGTTGTAGGATGACACGCCGGCTCCTTCTTGCTGCACACCACCTGCGGCGGCCGCCCGCCGCACCCACGTCGCGGACAATCCAAGCGGACGACACGATGCAAAGCGTTGCCGGCGCGACCCGGGCTGTCAATTCGGAACCACAGAAGGCCCTCGTTCGCGTCGAGTCGGCTGCCGAGGTCTCTTGGAAAACACTCCTCGCCGAGGCGGTTCGCAGCCGTGCGGAACTTTTCGAGCTGCTCGGCTTGCCGGCGGATCGGCTCGGCGGCAGCGACGCCGAAGGCGGGTTTCCCCTGCTTGTGCCCCGGGGCTTCGTGGAGCGGATGCGGCCGGGCGACCCGCAGGATCCGCTGCTTTTGCAGGTGCTGCCTCAGGCCGCAGAACGCGAGGAGGTGGCCGGCTACGTGGCCGACCCGCTCGCCGAACGGGAGCAGCTTGCCGCCCCGGCGGTGGTGCGGAAGTATGCCGGTCGAGCTCTGCTGCTGGCCGCCTCCGGCTGCGGGGTCAACTGTCGCTACTGTTTTCGCCGGTCCTTTCCCTACGACGAGGCGGGGGTCTCCCGGGCCGGACTCCAGCGGGGTCTCGAGGCGATCGCCGCCGACTCAGAGATCAAGGAAGTGATCCTCTCCGGTGGCGACCCGCTGCTGCTTGACGACGAACGTCTCGCGGAGCTGCTCGGGCGGCTGGAGGAGATTCCCCACCTTCGCCGGCTGCGGATCCACTCGCGGATGCCGGTGGTGTTGCCGGAGCGGGTCACGGAGCGGCTGGTGCGGCTGCTTGCCGAGTGTCGATTGCGGGGGGTGGTGGTGATCCATGCCAACCACCCGGCCGAACTCACCGGCGGCGTGCCTGCGGCGATGCGGCAGCTGGCGGCGGCCGGGTCGCTGCTGTTCAATCAGGCGGTCTTGCTGGCGGGGGTCAACGACTCGGTGGAGGTGCTCGTCGGGCTTTCGGAGCGGCTCCTGGAGATCGGCGTGGTTCCCTACTACCTGCACATGCTCGATCCGGTCCGCGGGGCGGCCCACTTTGCGGTCGACGAACGACGGGCCCGGGGCCTGCAGGCGGCGGTGCTCGCGAGGCTTCCCGGCTACGCGGTGCCACGGCTGGTTCGCGAGTTGCCGGGCGAGCCCTCGAAGACCTGGCTGGCCGGCCCGTAGTCCGGTGCGGCTTGCACCGGCAGCCCCGTAGGCCGGTGCGGCCCGCACCGGCTTGGATAGCCCGCACCGGCTTGGATAGCCCGCACCGGCTTGGATAGCCCGCACCGGCGTAGATAGCTCGCGCCGGCAGCCGGTTCCAGCGGAACCGGGCTACACAGCCGGTTCCAGCGGAACCGGGCTACGTGGCGGAACCGGGCTACGTGGCGGAACCGGCCTACGTGGCGGAACCGGCCTACGTGGCCCACGCCGGGCTCAGTCCCACCACCAGCGGCCCTCGGGAAGCTCGGGCGAGCCGCCGTGCACCGCGGCCACCGCGGCCTCCTCGTCGGCGAGCAGGTTCTCCGCGTCAAGCGCCCGCCGGGGCTGCATCATCACACCACCGCCGATCGGTGTCAGCAGGCGACGGCCCCGCCAGACGGCGTGCACCGCCGGCTCGACATGCGTGGGGACCGGGTGGGTCTCGATAGGGTAGGCCTGCTCGTCGAGGAGGGTCGTCGCCGCCCAGCGGACGCGACCGTAGCCGTCGTGTTCCTGAAGATAGGCCGCCACCACCGCCAAATCGACCAACGACCGCAGCTGGGCATACACCGGGCGGGCCGCGGCGATCTGCGGGTATTTCTTGGTGAAGGTTTCGGTGAAGGTCTTGCTCGCCCGGTCCTCTCGGTCGGCGGCCTGTCGCCGGCCGTCGGGCAGCACCACCTCGTCGGCACCGGCGAGCTTGACGCCCTCCCCGACCAGTTCGATCGCAAGGTCGTCCTCGGCGATCCGCACGCACTGGTAGTCGGGCACGAAATACCACCGCTGGAGGGCGTTGGCGGCGACCGACGCGGTGCCGGCCAGTTCGATCCAGCTCCGCATCCGCACCGGCACCGGCTCGAGGCCGATCCCGATCAGCTTCATCCGGTAGTCGGCCTCGACCATCACCTGGGCGAAATGGCTGGCAGGCGGCACGCCGTCGATTCGCACGTCCTGCAGGCCGAGCGACTCTTTGAGACCCGCCACGATCTGGCCGGCATCGGCCGCGGGGTTCACCCGGCCGAGCTGCCGCAGGTACTGCTGCATCGCGGCGAGGCCCGCATCGGTCGGGTCGATCGAGCACAGCAGGGTGCGGTCGGCGGGCTGGCCCGGCGGGAAGGCCCGCATCGCTGCGGCGAGATCCTCCAGCAGCACCGTCGGCCGGCCGCTTCCCACGCCCACGGTGCGTCCGGCCGCATCGAGCATCCAGCCCTCGGCCGGCCCCGCGAGCACGATCTCACCCGGTTCCTTCCCCTTGCCCGGATAGACCAGCACATACCGCACCCGTGTCAGCCCGGCGAGGTTGGCGATCTCCTCCGGGATGCCGTGGCCGGTGGCGGCATGCTTGGCAAGTTCGGCCTCGAGCCTCGAGAGGGCCACCTTCCGCAAAGGCGAGGGCCGGCGGAGTTCCTGCGGCAGTGACGCCTCGGCGGCCCGCCGCCGCTCGGCGGGGAGCCGGCCGTTTTCCTCCGGCACGAGCTTCACGCGAAGCACGCCCTGCGGGTCGATCGCCACCCCGGAAGGCTGGACCTGCGCGTGGGCGGTGCCGGCGGCGGTGGCCAGCAAGACGAGCCCGGCGATGCCGAGGGTGGCTTGGATGGTCGGGAAGCGGGGCATAAGGCTGCGGCTCCTCGTGCGCTCGTTGTGAGGGAGATCGGGCCGGGGACGGCCAACGGCATCTTGGCGGAGGGTAGTTGCTCGGCCGGTCCCGGAGCAATGCGGATAATGCCCCTATCAGAGCCGAGTTCGGCCGAACAGAGGCTACGCCGGCACCGATTCGCCCGCCGACTGCCGCCGCCGCGGCCTCGGCTCCCGGCCGCGATCCCGCACCGCGACCGCCGCCCGCACGCCTCCGCTGCCGAGCATCGCCGTCAGGCCCTCGAGCAGGGAGGCCGACCAGTCGACCGGCCGGCCATCGGCCTCCATCAGCACCCGGCGGCCGTCGGCAAGACGGAGCACCAGCCGCAGCGGAACACTCCCGGCATGCCGCCTCGTGAGTTCGGCCAGCGACTCGAGCGTCGACGTGTCGTGATGTCCCTCGTCGATCCGCACCGTCACGCTGCGGACCGGCAGCCGCGTCGCCTCGTCGAGCGGCACGATCTCGTTGGCGATCAGGTTGGTCTCCTCGCTGCCCGCCCGGCGGTCGACCGTGCCCGCCACGAGCACGATCCGCTCGGCCTCGATCAGTTCGCCGAGCCGGGCGTAGTCCTCCGGCCAGCAGATCACCCGCACGAGTCCTTCCATGTCCTCCAGATCGAACATCGCGTAGCGGGTGTGGGTCGAGCCGTTCCGCGGCTGCTTGACGTTGGAAAGCTTGACCGCCGCGACGAGGCCGCCGACGACCACCTCGCTCTTGGCCTTGACCCGGGGGAGGTCGGCTGTGGCATGGGAGCGAACCGCACACAGCAGTGAAAGATGCTCGGCCAGCGGATGGCTGTGGACGTAGTAGCCGAGCACTTCCTTCTCGAAGGCCCGCAGTTGAGCATCGGACAGCGGCGGCACGTCGGGCAGCGCGGCCGGCTGCGGCTCCTCCGCGGCCGCCTCCTCGAAGGCGGCATCGAAGAGTGATTTCTGTCCGCTTTTGCGGTCGGCCTGCGAGGCCGCCCCGGCCGACATCGCCTTCTCAATTCCCGCGAGCAGCTGCCCGCGGTGGCCGCCGGGGGCCAGGCCGTCGAGGGCCCCCGCCTTGGCCAGGCTCTCGATGGCGGTCTTGTTGACCAGTGAAGGATCGAGCCGTCCGCAGAAGTCGTCGAGATCGCGGTACGCCCCGCCCCGCTCCCGCTCGGCGACGATCCCCGCGGCCGCCTGCCCGCCGCAGCCTTTGATCGCCGCGAGCCCGAAGAGGATCCGTCCTTCCACCACCGCAAACTCGTCCCGCGAACGGTTCACATCGGGCGGCACGACCTCGATCCCCATCCGCCGGCAGTCCTCGATGTGTTCGACGAGGGCGTCTTTCTTCTTGAAGTTTCGCCCCGGAATGTCGCCGGAGAGCAGGGCCGCCATGAACTCCACCGGATGATGGGTCTTGAGGTAGGCCGTCTGCCAGGCGAGCAGGGCATAGGCGGTGGAGTGGCTCTTGTTGAAGCCGTAGCCGGCGAACTTCTCGATCAGTCCGAACAGCTCGCCCGCCTCGCCCGTCGCAAGGCCCCGCTCGCCGGCCCCGGCCACGAACTGCTCGCGGAAGGCGGCGATCGTCTCGAGCTTTTTCTTGCTGATCGCCTTGATGCAGGTGTAGGCCTTGGAGAGCTCGATGCCCCCGAGCCGCTCCAGGATCCGCATCACCTGCTCCTGGTAGACCATCACCCCGTGGGTTTCCTCGAGCACCTCACGCATCACCGGATGGCGGTATTCGGCGGCCTTGCGGCCGTGTTTGACCGCCACATAGTCGTCGACCATGCCGCCCTCGAGCGGGCCCGGCCGGTAGAGGGCATTCACGGCCACGATGTCGAGGAAGCTGTCGGGCTTCATCCGCTGCAGGAGGTCGCGGATCCCGCCGCTCTCGAGCTGGAAGATGCCCTTCGTCTCGCCGCGGCACAGCAGGGCGAAGGTCTCGGCGTCGTCGAGCGGGAAGGCGAAGGGGTCGGGCCGGCTGCCGGCGGCCCGCTCGATCACGTCGAGGGTCTTGGCGACCACCGTCAGATACCGCAGGCCGAGGAAGTCCATCTTCATCAGCCCGGCCCGCTCGACATCGCCCATCGACCACTGGGTGATCACCTCCTCCTTGCCGGTCACCCGCTGCAGCGGCACGTATTCCACCAGCGGCCTGTCGGCGATCACCACCGCCGCGGCATGGGTGCCCACGTTGCGGGCGAGTCCCTCGATGCGACCAGCCAGATCGACAAGCTCCCGCACCTCCGGATCCTGCTGGCAGGCCTCGGCCAGCTGGCTGCCGGGAACGGTCGCCTGCTCGAGGGTCACCCCGAGCTGGTCGGGCACCAACGCCACCACGGCATCGACGCGGGGGATCGGCATCCCCAGGGCCCGGCCCACGTCGCGGATCGCCGCCCGGGCCGCGAGCGTGCCGAAGGTGCCGATCTGGGCGACGTTGGCCTCGCCATACTTCTGCTTCACATACTCAATCACCTCGCCGCGGCGATCCTTGCAGAAGTCGATGTCGATGTCGGGCGCCTCGAGGCGATTGATGTCGAGAAACCGCTCGAAGAGCAGGTCGTAGCGAAGCGGGCAGACATGCGAGAGGTAGAGCGCGTAGGCCACCAACGCCCCCACGCCCGAACCGCGGGCCGCGGCGGGAATCTGCCGCTCGCGGGCATGCCGCACGAAATCCCAGACGATCAGGAAGTAGGTCGCGAATCCGAGGGTGTCGATCACGCCGAGTTCGCGGTCGAGCCGTTCGAGCACGTCGGCATGCAGCCGCTCGGGCGTCCGCTCCGCCTCGGGCAGGTCGGCGAAGCCCGGCTCGGCCCACCGCTCGGGAACGCCCTCGTACCGCCGGCAGAGGCCCTCGAGGCAGAGCCGCCGCAGCTCCTCGGAGGCGGTGCGGCCGGCGGGCACCTCGAAGCCGGGGAAATGCCGCTTGTCGAGATCGAGTTCGAGGGACACCGAGTCGGCGATCTGCTGGCTCCTCTCGACGAGATCGCTGCGGCCGCCCATCGAGGCGAGCATCTCCTCGGGACTCTTGAGATAGAACTCGCTGGTATCCATCCGCATCCGCGCCGCGTCGTTTCTGAAGCGGCCGGTGTTGACGCACAGCAGGATGTCCTGGGCCTCGGCATCCTCCCGCCGCACATAGTGGCAGTCGCAGGTGGCCACCGCCGGGATGCCCATCGCGTCGGCGACGTCGAGGGCCGCCTCCATCACCCGCTGCTGCACCTCGAGGCCGTTGTTTTGCACCTCGATGAAGTAGCGGTCGCCGAAGGTCTGCCGGAACCAGCCGGCCACCTCCCGGGCCCGCTCGAGCTGGGCCGCCTGGCCGCTGCCGTTGCCGATGAGGGTGCGGGAGAACTCGCTGGAGAGGCAGCCCGAGAGGCAGATGATGCCCTCCCGGCATTCCTCGAGCAGGTCGCGATCGATCCGCGGCTTGAAATAGAAGCCCTCCAGCGCCGCCGCGGTGGCGAGGCGGAGCAGGTTCTGAAAGCCGGTGCGGTCGGCGGCCAGAAGCGTGAGATGGTAGCTGGCGTCCTTGGAGTTGCCGGCATCCTTCTGGAAGCGGCTGCCGGGGGCGATGTAGGCCTCGTAGCCGATCACCGGATTGATCCCGGCGGCCCGGGCCGACTGGTAGAACTCCAGCGCCCCGTGCAGGTTGCCATGATCGGTGAGGGCCAGGGCGTTCATCCCCAGCTCGGCGGTCCGCTCCACGAGCCGCCCGATCTTGCTCGCCCCGTCGAGCAGGCTGTAGTGGCTGTGGCAATGAAGATGGGCGAAGGAAACGTCTGGCATCCGTGACGGGCTCCTCGCGGGAAAGCCGTCATTGTACGCCGCCTGTCCCGCGGCGCCATCGGGCCAGGGCCTAGGCTTCGGGGCTGCCGATCTGGCGGAGCAGTTCCGCCAGCCGGCTCTGCAGGTCGAGGATCGTCTGCCACTCCGCGAAGTCGAGCTCCACCTTGTCGTGGCCGCTGCGAACCATCACGCCCTCGCTGGCATCGTGCAGCACGCCCTGCACGTAGTCGAGCAGTTCGGCGAGCTGGGCCGCCTGGGCCGGCCCGAGCCGGTCGGGCAGCGGCGGCGGCTCCGAGGGCAACAGCGGCGAGCGAACCTCGGCAACATCGGCGATCGCGTCGGAATGACGGGCCATCCGCTCGATCCGATCGCCGAGCTGCTTGGCATGCTCGCCGCTGCCGGAGGGCAGCTTGGCGGCAACCTCGGCGATGCGGCGGTCGATTTCGCTGCGGGAGCCGAACAGCAGCAGGGAGCGGCCGAGCGAAATCATGTCGCCGTGCCGCACGATCCGCACCTGCACGTCCTCGCCGTTGACCTTGGTGCCGTTGGTGCTTTCCAGATCGGTGAGCACGATCTTGCCGCTGTCTTCCTGCAGCTTGAGGTGGTAGCGGCTGATCCGCTCGTCGTTGAGCTGGATCGTGTTGCCCTCCTCGCGGCCGATCGTGACGGGTGTGGGCAGACGCTCAAACATCCGACCGCGGTCGGAGCCGTGCAATACTCTCAGCGTGACGTCGGCCATCTGGCATTTCCCGAGCGGCTGTCGGCGTGCCCCTGCCGCAACGCCCCTCGGTCAACCTTAGCCTACCTCTCGCCCGCGAGAAAATGAACCCGGCCCGGTGGCTGGGCCGGGGCCCGTAAAACCGCTACGATCGGTCGCTGCCGATTGTCCGGGAGCGCCCGTAGCTCAATTGGATAGAGCATCGGTCTTCGGAACCGAGGGTTGCAGGTTCGAGTCCTGCCGGGCGTACTCACGGTTTTCCAACGGCAAGCGACGCCCGAAGGGATCGCGCAGCCAGGAAGACAGCCTGCAGGTTCGAGTCCTGCCGGGCGTAGTGGAAAGCGGGGGGCCGCTCTGGGCGAATCCTGGTGATCAGCCCGTCCTGATCTCACCGGCTGCAGCTCAGGGTTCTCCGGCCGCAGGGGGCTCCCGGTCGGAGTCGACCCGCCCCTCGTCACCACCAATCGCCAGCTCGATTTCTCCCTCGGCATCGTGCAGTTCGATCCGGCCGCCGCCGCCGGCTTCGGCGGACTGCCGCCCCAGATGCACAAGCGTGGTGCCGCTCTCATCGGTGATCACGATCTCTTCGCAGCTGAGGCGGACGCATTCCAGCTCGCCGATTTTTGCCACCGGCATGTCGACGATAGGAGCGACGATCGACCGCACCGCCAGCCCCAGCGTGAGAAACAGCAGCGGGTAGATCGTCCATCGTTCGCGGGAGGTCATCGGCAGGGTCCTTCGGGCGGGACGGGGCCGTTCAGTCGCCGTGCAGCCGTCGAAGCCGACCGGAAAGGCGGAGCAGCAGTTGCACCCGTTCAAACTCCCGCAGCCAATCGGCCGCCACCGCGGCGATCTTTTCCGCCTCGCCGATCAGCCCGGTGGCACAGGATTCTCCAAGCCCGCTGGCCGCCTCGCGATAGGCGGCGAGCGTCTTGTCGCCATAGGCCAGCACAGGGTGCCAGTCCTCGCTGAGAAACTGAACCACCGGAACCCTCTGACCACCACACACGGCAAGCCGCTGGGCAACGTCGGGGCGAGCATCGCGGTCGAGGAAGCGGAGGTCGATCGCCGGTGAGGCCGCCGCGAAGCGTTCGAAGATCGGGCACTGGCTTACGCAGTCGCCGCACCATGCCCCCGCCACGACGAGCACCGGCATGCGACGTTGGAAGCCGGCCAGGAGCGACCGCTGGGGCTCGTCAAGTTCGACCCTCGCAGCAAAAGCCTCCCAGCGGCCCCGCTGATCGGGCGTGGCGTGGTGCGAGAGAAAAGCCTCGTAACTCAGGGCGGATGCGAAGGCCTCGCTCCAGAACTCCGGGCCGGACGATGCTTCAACGCGGAGAGTGGCGGCAGAAGGCTGTGAATGGGACACGGCTGGGGCTCCTTCGCGTGCGTGCGTACTTGTCGGCCGGGATTTTTGGGCAAGCCAGTCAAACCTGCGGCCTTGTTGTAGCAGGCTTTTCTCGGTCTGGGACCGGCCTTGACTCGAAAAAAAAGCATCTCTACTGTCCGCCCACCTTCGAAACGGGTCTCCCGCAGGAGGGTGAGCCGCAGGCTCGCGGGCCTTTGGCAGGACACGATTCGCAGGCCGACCAATCGCTCCCGGAAACGGTTCAGGTTCTCCGCCCCCCTGGGATCTGGACCGTTCCGGGGGCCTTTTTTTTGCTCCCGGGCGGATTCGGGCTACAACGTCCTTGATTGTGGCGGCCCCGTGCGCCGGCCGCATGCCCCGCCGGTTCAGAGATTCCTTCGCGATGCCGCACCGTGATCTTCCGCCGCCTGTTCGTGGCGAGCGGATCCTCCGCTGGATCATGGTCGCTCTGGTGGTGTGGGGCGTGGTCCACGCGGCGGGCGCCTGGACGCTCAACTACGACCCGCGGCGGCCGCTGGTGGTGCTCGCATGTGTCGGAGGCTTCCTCGGCTTCTGGGTGGCGATGCTCGCCGCACGCCGGCGACGCCTGGCCCACCGCGTTGCCGATGGCGGGCAGCCCCGCGAATAATTGACGCAAGGCCGGTGTGCCGAGGGAGCGACCGGCAGGTTGGCAATGTCGCCTGTGCGGCAGAGAGGAGCGTGTCGGATGTCGATCGTGTTGGGTTCGAGCCTCGACAACGGCTTGGCTGTGGTGCCCGATGGCCGGCAGGAGCCCTCGCGGGCCGAGAGCGTCACGAGCCTCTCCATCGGGCAATATTTGATCCGGCGTCTTTCCGACTACCGCGTCGGCCACGTCTTCGGACTTCCCGGCGACTACGTGCTCGGCTTCTACAGCATGCTCGAGCACGGGCCGCTGGACTTGGTCAACTGCACCCGCGAAGACTGTGCCGGATTTGCAGCCGACGCCTATGCCCGCGTGGCTGGCATGGGTGCGGTTTGCGTGACCTACGGCGTGGGCGGCCTGAGCCTGGCCAACTCGATTGCCGGGGCCTATGCGGAGAAGAGCCCGGTGGTGCTCATCTCGGGGGCTCCCGGAATTGCCGAGCGGGCCAACAACCCGCTGCTCCACCACCGCGTCCGCGAGTGGCAGACCCAGCTGGAAGTTTTTGAGAAGCTCTGCGAGGTGAGTCTCGAGATCACCGATCAGGCCACCGCGTTTCGCGACATCGACCATCTGCTCGACACCTGCTTCCGGATGAAACGGCCGGTCTACCTCGAACTGCCCCGCGACATGGTCGCGGTGGTGCCCGACCATATTCGCCCCTACAGCTGCCCCAAGGTCGAGAGCGATCCCGACGCCCTCGCCGAGGCGATCAAAGAGGCGACCGCCCGCATCGAAAAGGCGAAGCGGCCGGTGATCCTCGCCGGCGTCGAGCTGCACCGCTACGGGCTGCAGCGTGAGGTGCTCGCCCTCGCCGAGGCCTCGGGCATCCCCGTGGCGGCCACGATGCTCTCCAAGAGCGTGATCAGCGAGGTGCATCCGCTCTATGTGGGGCTCTACGAGGGGGCGCTCGGCCGGGAGGAAGTGACGCAGTTCGTCGAGGATTCCGACTGCATGATTCTGCTGGGAGCCCTTTTGACCGACATCGACCTGGGGATCTTCACCGCCAAGCTCGATCCGTCGAAGACGATCTTTGCCACCAGTGATGAGCTGCAGATCAGCCACCACCATTTCCACGACGTTCGCCTCGACGACTTCCTGCGTGGTCTTACCGCCGCCTGCCCGAAGGCCTCGCCGCGGCCGCTGCCCACGCCGCCGGCCGAGGCACTGGGACCGTATTCGTTACATGCCGAGGCGACGATCACCACCACGCGGCTGGTGGCGAGGCTCAACGAATCGCTCGATGACCGCACGATCGTGGTGGCCGACGTGGGGGATGCCCTGTTTGCCTCGAGCGAACTGGTGGTTCGTGGGCACACCGAGTTTCTGGCGCCCGCCTATTACACGTCGATGGGCTTTGCGGTGCCTGCGGCCCTGGGGGCCAAGGTGGCCCAGCCAGAGATGAAGGTGGTGGCGTTGGTGGGCGATGGGGCCTTCCAGATGACCGGCATGGAGCTTTCCACGATCGTCAAGCGGGGTCTGGCGGTGACGGTGATCGTGCTCGACAACAAGGGCTACGGCACCGAGCGGGTGATCCATGAGGGCAGTTTCAACGACATCAACCCCTGGGAATACCAGCTGCTTCCGAAGCTGCTCGGCGGCGGCACGGGCTACGAGGTGCGCACCGAGGGCGAGTTTGACGACGCTCTGGCAAAGTCGCTTGCCGATGAGTCGGCGATGAGCGTGATCCGCGTGCACATCGGTCTCGACGACCACAGCACCACCCTCGACCGCATCGGCAAGGGCCTGCGACGCCGTGTCTGAAGATTCCGCGTGCCCACGCCCAGTAGGCCGGTGCGGCCCGCACCGGCTCCACTCGCACCGGCTCCGCCCGCACCGGCTCCACTCGCACCGGCTCCACTCGCACCGGCTCCACTCGTCAAATTAATTCGCTCCCGTCCCTATTTTCCGCAGTAGGCCGGTGCGGCCCGCACCGGCTCCGCCCGCACCGGC
>CAZRKH010000032.1:0-3029 GCA_964600785.1 uncultured Chitinophagaceae bacterium | reverse complement strand
CCCTCCAGGGCCTCCGCTCGCCAGCAACGCCGGCTCATCGGCACGGGCTCCACCCCTCGCGAACATCCAAGGCGGCCGGTGCGGACGCAGTAGGCCGGTTGCGCCGCAGTAGGCCGGTTGCGCCGCAGTAGCCCGGTGCGGCCCGCACCGGAGTAGGCCGGTTGCGCCGCAACCGGCAACAGCGGGCAGGATGCCGGCCGCTTCATACGCCGCCGGGCCAGGATGGCCCGCTCGACGCCCGGGTAGCGGATTTTCAGACAGCGACTACGCGCAACGGGTGCGGCCCACCTGCTCGAGCACACGGCAGGTGGCCGGCGAGCGGTTGAGCACGTAGAAGTGGATCCCAGGCACGCCTTCGTCGAGTAGCTCGCGAACCTGCCGCGTGGCAAACTCCACCCCCGCCTCAAACTGCGCCTCCGGGTCGTCACCGGCCGCCTCGAAAGCGGCGGTGAAGTCCTCGGGCAGCCGAGCCTTGCAGAGGCTGGCAATGCGGCTGATCTGCTTGAAGTTGGTCACCGGCATGATCCCCGGCACCAGCGGGGCGTCGATCCCGAGCTTCTCGCAGGCGTCTCGGAAGCGGAAAAAATCGACGTTGTCGTAGAAGAGTTGCGTCACGACCACCTCGCCGCCGAGTTCGCACTTCCGCTTGAGGTTCTCCAGATCGGCTTCGGGACTCACCGCCTCCTGATGGGTCTCAGGATAGCCGGCCACGAGGATGCCCAGGTCGGGAAACTCCTCGCGGATCATGGCCACCAGATCAGAGGCATACCGCAGCCCGCCGGGCACCGGGCGAAACTCGGTCTCCCCCTTGGGCGGGTCTCCCCGCAGGGCCATGATCGACGACACGCCGCGAGCGATCGCCTCGCGGAGATAGCCACGCAGTTCGTCGGCGGTGCTGCCGACGCAGGTCAGGTGGCTGGCAACGGGAAGTTCGAAACGTCGATACACTTCCTCGACCACGTCGAGGGTCTTGCCGCGGGTCGAGCCTCCGGCACCGTAGGTGCAGGTGATCATCGTCGGCTCGAACTGCATCAGCTCGCCGACGGTGTCCCACATCATCGTCTCCGACTCGGGCGTCTTCGGCGGGAAGAGTTCGAACGACAGCCCGAAGCGGCCGTCGGTGTAGGCATCCTTGATCGACATGGCCGAAAACCTCGCTGAATAGATTTGGCGGGGGCCGGCGGAAGCACTCCGCGGTCCGGCGTAGCATTCATTGTAGGGACATCCGCACCGCCGCCCAACGCCGTTTTGACGGGGCAATCGAATCGGGCCCCGGGGTGGTTCAAACGAGGTTTTCGTGGATCGCCGCGAGCAGATCGCGATCAGCCTGCTCGAATCTGATCCCGCGACGGGCCATCATTCGTTCAAGCACGGTGGCCGCCTGGGCGGGCGTGGAGCGGTCGCCGCCGATGAGCAGGTTGGCGAAGGCGGGCACCTGCTCGGGCACATCGCCGGCCACGGTGGCTGCCACGCCGATGCGTGTTCCGCATGCCAGCGAGGCATTGATCCCGGTGCGGGCGAGGTCGCCGATCATGGCGCCGAGGAACTGCCGATGGGTATGGATCGTGGTCCGACCACCGTCGGGCAGCAGGGAATGCTGTCGAACCGGACCATAGCTCGCCTTGAGGTTGCCGCTGACCGTGCCGGCCGCGATGTTCACCCAACTGCCGAGGTGGCTGTGGCCGAGATAGCCCTCGTGGGCCTTGTTGCTCCACGGCTCGATCACGCTGGCCTCGATCTCCCCTCCCAGCCGGCAGTCGTGGCCGGCAGCGGTGAAGCCGCGGAGCCAGGCGTGGGGGTTGACCCGCGTTCGCGGGCCGATCCAGCACGGACCATCGAGGCAGACGAATGGCCCGATCTCCGCGGCCTCCTCGACGAGCACCGGCCCGCCGCGAACGACCACCGAGTCATCGATGTGGGCGGTGGCGGCCACATGCAGACCGGGACGCAGCTGGCGATAGTTTCCCGAGTCGATACGCGCCGCCATCACCCCCTCGACGGCATGCTCGTGGGCGGTAATCACCTCATGGGCCTGCTCGACGAGACGGAATGCCGCCTCGTCGCTGGCCAGCGGTTCGAGCCCCGCCTCCACCACGAGAGCCTCGAGGGCGGCAGGGGCGGGGAAGGGCGAGGCCTTCGACGCCGGCTCGAGCATCGCCGCAACCGCCGCCTCGTCGGCAGCGGTGGTGGGCCCGCCTCCCCGATGCAGAATCGCCGCCACCACCGCACCACCGCGATACACGATACCGCGGTGGCCCGCCTCGATGAGCCCGCGGAGGGCGGCGATCGCCTCCCGTGACGGCACCAGACGGGCATTGACCACAAGCACCAGCCCACCGTGTCGCGATGCCGGCGCCGCCAGCGGCCTGCGGCCCGGCCCACCCCACAGCGGCAGGCGGTCAGCGGACAGCGAGGCCAGGTAGCGGGCGAGCAGCGGCCGGACCGAGCGGTGCACATCGCCGAAGGCTGCGAGCGACTCCACCAGCGTGGTGCCCCCGATGAGCAGGTCGGACGCGGGCCGTGCAGCGGTCAGCACCCCGAGGCTTCGTACCGCCGAATCTTCAAAGACGATCACGTTCATCGCGGGCGTTCCGTGGGGGCTCGAGGACCGAAACTCTACCGCGCCGCGGCGGGGATCGCCGGTGAGCGAGCCCGGTGTCGAGGGCTGGCGGTGACTTGTGCCTGGCCGTAGGCTTTCCTTGCCACGGCCTCTGCGGGCCGGGCCGCGGGCCGGAGTGGCGGAATGGCAGACGCGACGGATTCAAAATCCGTTGCCCGCAAGGGCGTGTGGGTTCAAGTCCCACCTCCGGCATTGGAAGACAAGGGGTTTTAGGGGGTCATAAGGGGTTTTTGATCCTCGGGAGTTGGGCGGCTCCCGAGGTCAAGGTGGTGAACCCAAATCGAACCCATAACTCGGGTCTTGGGAAACGGATTCGCATGGCAGGGAGATCACGCGGTGGGGCCACGGGGCCGGCGCAGTGCGGCCTAGAGACAAGAGGGCGATTCAGGCCACGCCTTGGCCATCGCCG
>CAZRKH010000031.1:0-6497 GCA_964600785.1 uncultured Chitinophagaceae bacterium | reverse complement strand
GCATGGGCACCCCGACCCACACTGGACGCTTGTGTCCCCTTCTGAAAAACAACTCTCCAACACCGGCCACCTGGGGCGGCACGTTTCGTGCCGAACAGGATTGCCACGGAGGGCTTTTTCCACAATCTGCTAGGCGCTCTTGTGGCGAGCCGGCGGGATCGGCACGACCGGCTTGCCGGCTTCGACATTCTGCTCGTCGATCACGTAGGTGCTGCCGGCATGATCCGGCAGGTCGTACATCAAGTCGAGCATCACGTCTTCCATGATCGCCCGCAGGCCCCGGGCACCGGTCTCCCGGGCCAAGGCACGCCTGGCGATCGCCCGCAGCCCCTCGTCGGTGAACTCGAGGGTGCAGTTCTCCATCCCGAAGAGCTTCTGGTACTGCTTGACCAGGGCGTTCTTCGGCTCGCGAAGCACGTTGACAAGCGCCGCCTCGTCGAGCGGCTTGAGCGAGGAGATCACCGGCAGCCGGCCGACGAGCTCGGGAATCAGCCCGAACTCGAGGATGTCGTCGGCATCGACCTGCGGCAGCAGTTCCGCCATCTCCGCCTCGCCCCGGTTCTCGGTCCGCTGGCTGAAGCCGATCGCCCGCTGGCCAAGCCGCTTGGCGATGATCTTGTCGATCCCCACGAACGTCCCGCCACAGATGAACAGGATGTTGGAAGTGTCGAGCTGGATGTACTGCTGCTCGGGATGCTTGCGGCCCCCCTGCGGCGGCACGTTGGCGACCGTGCCCTCGAGCATCTTCAAGAGCGCCTGCTGCACGCCCTCGCCCGAAACGTCTCGCGTGATCGAGACGTTCTGGCTGGTCTTGCCGATCTTGTCGATCTCGTCGATGTAGAGCACGCCCCGCTGGGCCGCCTCGATGTCGTAGTCGGCCGCATTGAGCAGCTTCAGCAGCAGGTTCTCGACGTCCTCGCCGACGTAGCCCGCCTCGGTGAGGGTCGTGGCGTCGCCGATCGCAAAGGGCACGTTGAGAATCTTCGCCAGCGTGCGTGCCAGCAGCGTCTTGCCGCAGCCGGTCGGGCCGAGGAGCATGATGTTCGACTTCTCGACCTCGACATCGCCCCCCTCGCTGCCGAGCATCAGCCGCTTGTAGTGATTGTGAACGGCCACGGCGAGCACCCGCTTGGCGTGATCCTGGCCGATCACGTATTCGTCGAGATGCTTGACGATCTCGCGGGGGGCCGGCACGGAACTGAACAACTGGCGGTTCGATCCACGCCGCCGCTTCTCCTGATCGAGAATCGACTGGCACAGCTCGATACACTCGCCACAGATATAGACATCACCGGGGCCTTCCACGAGCGGGCCGACATCGCGGTAACTCTTGCGGCAAAACGAGCAGAAGGCGTTCTTCTTGTTCGTGCCACCGCCTCCGCGGCGCCCGATGTTCACGTCTTTCCCCGATGGCATGTGCGTTGTTCCCCTCGTGGGTGGTCCTTGAAATAAAAACAGTAACTGTGACGGCCGCCGAAACGCCGCCCGGCGACACTCCCCGATCCCGCCGAGTCCCCGCGGCACCGCCGGGGAGGCCGGGCCTAGCGGCCGTTCCCCCCTCGACGACGTTCCGTGGACGGCCTTGATACGTCCGCGGACCCGCGTGGTTCAACGAGTGTTTGTATCCTTCGGAATTCCTCCTCGCTCAGCACACCCTTGTTTCGCAAATCCCGGTATTCGGTAAGTGTGGTGTTCCAATCGCTACAGTCGTCGTCATGACTTCGGGCCCAGGTTCGAATCTTGAGGATCGTAGCGATTCCGGCCAGCAGCAGCGCCACCAGAATCAGCCCGCTGAGCACTGACGAATTCACACCGGCTCAACAATGGCGGCCATGGGCCGCCGCCGCCCATGGCCGGTCGAGGAACTGTTGCATCCGCCGCCTGATTTCCGTGGCGGTCGGAAACCTGGCCTCCACGGCGGCAGTATGGCCGGAAGGCAGCCTCGGGGTCCAGCAGAGATTGCCCAGATTCTGCCAACCGACGCGTCAGCCGCTTCTGCCAGCCCGGTCGCCTGCGACCCTGGGGAACCCTGGAAATTCCGGTGGAACCGGCGGGCCTCACCGGCGAGGGCAGCTTTGTGCGACCCGCACCCGGCCACGGGTCGATTTCACACAATATGCGGTATTTCACAGTCCGTGGCTTTCGCCCCCGGCAGCCGGCCACCGGCCTGCCCGGGATGTTCCTGTTCGCCCTTGTGGCGGCCGGACCGTGCTGCGCCGCCGCGGCCGCCGACGAGTCTGGCCGGGGGCGGGCCTCGCTGCCGGCGGCGATCCGCACCGATCGCTCGTTGTTCACGATCCCCTTCCGGCTCCCCGAGCCGCGGCGACCCGACGAGGCCCCGCAGCGGGTTGTGCTGAGCGTTTCGAAGGATCTCGGCAACACCTGGCAGCAGATCGATGAGGTCAGTCCACAGGCCGGTCGCTTCACCTACCGGGCCGAGGCGGACGGCGAATACTGGTTTCGACTGCGGGCGATCGATGCCAAGGGCCGCAAGCGTGGGGGGGCCGGGCCGGACATCCGCGTGGTGGTCGATGCGGGCGGCCCCCGGCTTGCGGCGCGGGTCTGGCGGGGTGCCGACGGTGAGATTATTTGCCGGTACGCCGCAGTCGATGATTCGCTCGCGGTCGACCGCCTGAAGATCGAGTACCGCACCACCGCCGAACCGGAGTGGCGTTCTGTTGCCTCGGAGGGAATTCTCTCCCGAGAGTCACCGGCCCACATGATCGGCGAGGAGATCTGGTGGGCCGGCGACGAGACCGACGGGCTGACCGTACGGATTGCAATCAGCGACGCCGGCGGCAGCGAGACGGTCCGACAGTTCGCCCTCGAGCCGACCGACCCCGGCATCGACCAGGCGGCCCTCGCCCGCGAGATCGGTGCCCCGCCCCTGCCGCGGACGGCGGCCCCCGCGTCGATCGCCACCGGCTCGCCATCCCGACCGGCGGGCGTGCCATCCTGGCTCTCCGGCGGCAGCGAGGGGGGCTGGGCGCCGGAACGGGCGGCCGCCCCACCGACCCGCACGCGGGCCTCCTCGCCGACCCGCAGCGTGCTCTCCCGGGCCGGCCTGTCCGGGCCCCGGCCCACGCCCGCCCCTCCCGAAGCGAGCCCGACCAAAGAGCAGCCTGGGGGTGCCCCGAGGCTGCCGGGATTACCGCTCGAACGCGAACCCGGCGGCGACGCCCGACCGCCTCGAGCCGGCGGCAGCCTGCCGGCGGGCACGGGATCGACCGCCGCGGCCGTGGCTGCTGCCAGCGAGTATCGCGGCAAGCCCTTGATGCTCTCCAGTTCGACCCGTTTCAACTGGGACTACGAGGTCGACCTCCCCCGCTACAACCGCGAGCCGCTGCGAGTGGAACTCTGGAGCACCCGCGACGCCGGCGTGACCTGGCAGCGGGCGGCGGTCGATGACGACGTCTCGAGCCCGATCGAAGTTTCGCTGGAGTCCGAGGGGCTCTACGGATTCATGCTGCTGGTGGTGCCCGACCGCGGCGGGCTCGGCAGCGGCCCGCGGACCGGCGAGCAACCCCAGGCGTGGGTGGGGGTCGACACGACGCCCCCGCAGGTCGCCAACCTCGAAGTGGAGCCGGCCGAGGACTCGGGCGAGGAGTCGGTCACGATCCACTACACGGCCAGCGATCCCCTGCTCTCACCCGGCAGCGTGAGGATTCTCTTCTCGCCCAGCACCGATGGGCCCTGGGCGACCGTCGCCGAAGGCCTCGAGGCCTCGGGATCGCATCGCTGGACGCCCGGCCGCGGCGTGCCGCCGCGGGTCTATCTGCGGGTGGAGGCCTCCGACGCAGCCGGCAACACCGGCCACACGACGACACCGCACGCGGTGCTCGTCTGCCCCGCGCGGCAATCCGGCCGCCTCGGCACGATCCGCCCGCTCCCGAGCGAGCAGCCGTAGGCCGCTGCGGCCCGCAGCGGCTCGGCCCTGTCGCTCTCCGCCGATTGGAAACCGGTAGACTCCGTCGGGATCTGCACCACGCCGACGGAGTGTTCCGGTCCATGCCATCCGCCCTCAACGCGCTCGACCTGCTCGAGACGCCGCCCGAACCGGAGGCCCTCGCCTCGGCCTCGCTGATTGTGGTCGCCGGCGATGAGCCCTTTCTCGCCGCGGAATCGCTGGCGGTGATCCGGGAGCGGCTCTGCCCCGACGAAGCCGATCGCAGCTGGGCCTGGCGAGAGTTTGCCGGTGATGCGGTCGACGACCCGCGGGACGTGTTTGACGAGGCCGCGACCGTGCCGCTGTTCGCCTCGGCGACGCGGTCGGCCGTGGTTCGTGCCGCCGACGGCTTCGTCTCAAAGACACGCGGCCTGCTCGAGCAGATTGCGGCTGGACCGCGGGGCAGCCGCGGACTGGTGATCCTCGAGGTCCGCTCGCTCCCCTCCAACACACGACTGGCCAAGGCGGTGGCCGGGCATGGCCTGCTGATCGAGGCGACGATTCCCAGGCAGGCCAAGCTCGCCGCCTGGCTGAGGAAGTGGGCCAAGGCACGGCACGGCCGGCCCCTGGCGGCGGCAACCGCCGAGCGGCTGCTCGAGCGGCTCGCCGGCAACCTCGGCCAGATCGACCAGGCGATCGCCAGGCTGGCTGCCGCCGGCGGCAGCGGTCCGATCCCGCCGGAGCAGGTCGATGAACTTGCCGGCTCGCCTCGGGAGCAGTCGGCCTGGCAGATGGTCGAGGCGGCGGCGGCCGGTCGCTCCGCCGAGGCATTGGGGCTGCTCGACGACCTGCTCGAAGCGGGCGAAAACCCGATTGGCCTCACCGCCCAGGCCGCGGCAGTGCTTCGCCGACTCTCGACGGCCGCCAGGCTGCTCGCTCTGCCACCCGGGGCCGGCCGGCCGGCGAGCCTCCGCGAGGCGGTCAAGGAGGCGGGCGTGGCCGCCTGGCCGAAGGCCCTCGAGGCGGCGGCGGCTTCCCTCGACCAGCTCGGACGCCGCGCGAGGGCGTTGCCGATCTGGCTCCTGGAGACCGACCGGGACCTCAAGGGCGATGCTTCGCGGGGGCTGCGGGCGCGACTGGCGATCGAGCGGCTGATCTGCAAGATGGCGGCCAAGGGAGCCGCACAAGGCAGCTCCCGGGCAGGGGCTGGCCGAGGCCGCTCATCCCATCCAAGGTGATCGACAGCGTGGACTCCCAACACCCCCACGACCCGCACGATGTCTGGGACAACCCGCTGGCCACCCGCTACGCCTCGGCGGAGATGACGGCCATCTGGAGCGACCGCAATCGCTACCGACACTGGCGACGGACCTGGCTGGCCCTGGCGGAGGCGGAGGCGGAACTGGGGCTGCCGATCACCACGCGGCAGCTCGCCGCGATGCGGGAGCGGCTCGAGCCGGTCGACTTCGAACTCGCCGCCGACTACGAGCGTCGGATGCGGCATGACGTCTTCGCCCACCTGCACACCTACGCCGACGCCTGCCCGGAGGCCCGCGGGATCCTGCATCTCGGGGCCACCAGCGCCTTTGTCACCGACAACACCGACCTCGTGCTCCTGCGGGAATCGCTCGACCTCGTGATCGCCCGCCTGACCACGGCCATCGAGCAGCTCGCGGCGCGGGCGGTGGAGCACCGCGACATCGTCTGCCTCGGCTACACCCATCTGCAGCCCGCCCAGCCGACCACGATCGGCAAGCGGATCTGCCTTTGGATCCACGATCTTCTGCTCGATCTCGAGGAGGCGGACAACCGCCGCAGCCGGCTGCGAGCCCGCGGCACGAAAGGCACCACCGGAACCCAGGCGAGCTTCCTGGAGCTTTTCAACGGCGACCATGCCAAGGTTCGCGAACTCGACCGGATCGTTTCCCGCAAGCTGGGCTTCGAGGCCTCCTATGACGTGACCGGCCAGACCTACACCCGCAAGGTCGACTCACAGATCGTGCAGATGCTCGCCGGCATTTCGGAGTCGGCCCACAAGACGGGCAACGACCTGCGGCTGGCCGCGGCCGCCGGCGAGATGGAGGAGCCTTTCGAACGCGACCAGGTCGGCTCATCGGCAATGCCCTACAAGCGAAACCCGATGCGGAGCGAGAGGATGTGCAGCCTGGCGAGGTACGTGATGGGCCTGGCGGTCACTGCCGGCCAGACCGCTGCGGTGCAGTGGTTTGAGCGGACGCTCGACGATTCGGCAAGCCGGAGGCTGGTGCTGCCGCAGGCGTTCCTGGCGACCGACGCGGTGCTCGTCCTGCTGGCCAACATCGCCGGGGGCCTGGTGGTGGTGCCGGGAATCATCGAGCGGAACCTCGCCGAGCGGCTCCCGTTTCTGGCCGCGGAACGGATCCTGATGGCCGGCACGACCGCCGGCGGCGACCGCCAGGAACTCCACGAGTCCCTCCGTCGCCACAGCCACGCCGCCACTGCAGGCATCCGCGAAGGCGGGCCCAACGACCTCGCCGATCGGCTCCCGGCCCCGCCCCCCTTCGCCGGGGTCGACCCCGACGAGGCGGTGCGGCCCGCCGGGCCTGCCGGGCGGGGCGCCGGGGAGGGCACC
>CAZRKH010000030.1:0-8653 GCA_964600785.1 uncultured Chitinophagaceae bacterium | reverse complement strand
CGTCCCCGTTTTCCGACTGCCTCAGCATAAATCGCTCCCGTCCCCGTTTTCCGACTGCCTCAGCATAAATCGCTCCCGTCCCCATTTTTTTGGGGGGGTTACCAGAGGTGGTGGACGAGCGGGCGGATGCGTTCGTCGTACAACTCCCGCACCTCGGTGAGGGAAGACGGGCAGACCGCCAGGCCGGAGGCCAGGGCATTCGCAGCGACGTGGCTCCGGCGGCGGGCCCCGGGGATCACGCAGGACACCGACCCGTGGGAGAGGATCCAAGCCAGCGCGAACTGAGCGGGCGTGACCCCCTCGGGCACCACCTCCCGCAGACGCTCCACCGCGGCCAGGCCTGTCTCGTAGTCGATGCCCGAGAACGTCTCACCCCTGTCGAAGGCGGCACCTTCGCGATTGAAAGACCGGTGATCTTCCTCCGGAAAAACCGTCTCGGGCGTGAGCGTGCCGGTGAGTAGCCCACTCGCCAGCGGCACCCGTGCGATGACCGCTACGTTCCTCGCCGCGGCCGCCGGCAGGAACACCTCGGCCGGCTTCTGACGGAAGCAGTTGAAGATGATCTGCACGCTCGCCACCCTCGGCTGCTCGATCGCCGCGAGAGCCTCGTCGACCGTCTCCACACTCACCCCGTAGAAGGCGATCTTGCCCGCCTCGGTCAGCCGATCGAGGGCTTCGAAGACCTCGCCGCGACGGTAGACCTCGCCGGGCGGGCAGTGGAGCTGCAACAGGTCGATCCGCTCGGTCCCGAGGTTGGCCAGACTGCGGTCGACAAAGGCCGCCAGGTTTTCTGCCGTATAGCCGGCGGCCGAGTGGGGCTTGAGACGTCGCCCGGCCTTGGTGGCCACGCGAAAAGGCTCGCTCCGCTCGCGGCCAAGCCGGGCAATCAGCCGCTCGGAAAGGCCGTCGCCATAGACATCGGCGGTGTCGAAAAAGTTGATCCCGCGGTCGAGGGCCTCGTGCAGGGCGGCCATCGATTCGGCCTCGTCGGCCCCGCCCCACTGGCCGCCGCCGATTCCCCAGGCCCCGAAGCCGACCTCGGAAACCTGCCAGCCGGTGCGTCCGAAACGTCGTGTCTGCATCGGTGCCATCCAACCCTCCACGCTTCCCGGTGGCCACGGCATCGCTCGCCGGCAACCTCGTCAATACAATCTGCCGGGCGAGTGTATCGTGAGCGACAGCCGCGGTCTCGCTTCCGCGATTCTTGCTTCTTGTCCTGATATGCAGGTCGGCCGTGGCGGATTCCCACTCAACCTCACAGTGGTATCGAGATGCCCGTGCCTGGCCGCTGGCAGCCTCGGGCCTCCTGCTGTGTGCGAGCGGGCTTGGATTCCTCGGCGTGTGGGCGGTGCTCGGCGGCCCCTGGGAAGGGCCGATCACCTGGCGGAAGCCGATACTCTTCGGCATCTCCGGCGGCCTGACTGCGATCTCGATCGGCTGGGCCTTCGCAAAGCTGCCGACACGGCGGTGGGACGTGCCGCTGGCCTGGATTGCGACGGTGGCCTTGCTTGTGGAGGTGGGCCTGATCGACCTGCAAAAACTGCGGGGCGTGGCCAGTCATTTCAACCGCACGACCCCTCTCGATTCGATTGTTTACGACCTGATGGGCGTGCTGATCCTGTGGGTCACGGCCGTGTCGTTCGACCTGATGCTGCGGTATTTCTTCCGGCCACCAAGCGATCCTGCCGCCTGCAGCCCCGACATGCTCCTGGCGATCCGCAGCGGTCTGGTGGCGCTTGTCTGGTCGTGTCTGCTGGGGATCTGGGTGAGTGTCAATGGCGAGATCCGTCTCGAGCAGGGTCTCGAGCCGGATCGTTTCGGAGCCGCAGGTGTGCCGAAGTTTGCCCATGGTGCGGTGATCCATGCCCTGCAGTGGCTGCCCTTTCTCGCCTGGACGATGCGGCGAGTGGGCGTGGGTGAACAGGCCCGCTGGCGGGGTATCGCCGCGGCGACGCTCGGCACGCTGCTGGTCGCCGCCTATGCTCTCCTCCAGACGCTCGAAGGCCTTGGTCGCTTCGACGCCACGCTCCCCTCCGCTGCCCTGCTGGCCCTCGGGGTGCTTCTCCTCGCGGTGCCTGCCGGCCTCAGTGCGGCCTCGGCGGCCCTGCGTCGGCGGCCAGTTGCCGCCGTAGGAGGAAACGGCCGATGACGTGGATCAGAAAGCCCGCCGGGCCGGCCAGAAAGGTCAACAGCAGGCTCACCGTCCGCAGCGGCCAGGGGATTTCCAGCCGCACCGCATCGCGGGCAATCCAGGCCCCGACCACCATGTCGAAGGCCAGGTAGTGGGTCCAGGCTCCGGCAAAAGCCCAGGGATCGGTGAAGACCTGTTGCAGGCCCGCGAGGGTCATCACATCCTCCGGCGGCGGGCCGCCAGAGGCGATCTTCCAGCCGATCACCGCCACGTAGCTTGCGGCAAGCACTGCCGGCACCGCGATCCCGCAGACCATTCCTGAAACGATCCGCCGACCCGGCAGGGCCACCAGCACGATCCAGGCAGCCAGGGCAAGGGTGTTGGTGGCCTGAAAATACTGCTCGGCGGTCATCGGCAGGGCTCACGTTGGCTGGGCAGTGACGCCGCGGGTGGACGTCGTGACCGAGATCAGCAGAAACGAGATGCAATTGTCAACAATACCCTCTACGCTGCGAGAAGGGCGTGTGGGTGCGGAGATCATCACCACGGAGCAACGACGAAATGATTACAGAAGATGCTCATCGCGGCGGGTGGATGTCGTTGCTCGGTCTCTTCATGACCCTCGCCGTTGGGCTTGCGGCAGATGGCCGCGGAGAGCCGCCGGGTCGAGGGTGGAAGTCCACGCGGCCTGGGGCCAATGGCGTCGTCGAACTCACGCCGTGTGACGGCGACATGTGACTGATCGCGTACAGACTGCTCTACGAGCGCGAAACCATCTCCGGACTTTGCACTCTTGTCAGCCTCCGGTTGCTGCGGATTCCCTACCAGCGAATCCCGGGAATCATCCACACGATTCTCACGAACTCGGGTGAACCGCCCCGGGGTTCCACCAGTCTCGCCCGCCCGCGGGCCGCCCGATCCGTCATCAACACTTCGCCCTGCCTACAAACCTGCCCAGCAGACCTGTTGCGACAAAGGCGAAGACGATGAGTCCCAAGGATCCTGGCTCTGGGACAAGGACGATATCCGTGGCGGAGGTCGCAAACATGATCTCGTCGAAGTTAGCATAGGATTTGCTCGGCTCTGCGAATGATGCCATTGCAAAAGCGTCGAACTCGAGACCAGTTCCCGAGATCCTATTGCTGGCGGCATTGAAATCCGTCGCCGCCGTCGGATTAAGCCATGCATCGGCGGTAAAATCCGTTCCCCCGTTAGTGAAGGTGAACTTCGTAACGAAAAGGTTCACATCAGAATTAAAATCACCAAGAATGGCGGAACGGCCTGTTCCGCTTTGATTATAATCACGGTGCTCGAAGTCCGACGAGTCTTTGTTGGAATCGCCGGTTGCTCGCAGCAGACCGATCATATATTCACGACCACTACCGTTAGAGGTATTGCCACCGTCGTAGAGCTCGAGAGATCGGTAGATGCCTTCGTCTGCCCGCCCAGATCCGGCATTCGTATCCGACTGCATCAGGAAGGAAACGAAAACCGTCTCGTTCTCGTCCCCGAAGGTTGCACCGATCGAGCGGCCAGGGCGCTCTGAATAGATGCGGGCGCTGCCCCCGGCTTCCCCGTTCAGATTAGGCGAGGTCATTCCAGTAGGGTTGAACTCCGTGTCACCGCCTCCGTTTGAATAGGCCGCATCGAACGCAGCCTCGTCCGCATAACTGAACTGCTCGTGCATTATCACACTCGCACTGGCCGATCCGGCCAGGGCCGCAACAGCCACGACTGCTGTCACGACTCCCACTACCTTTCCCATGTCCAGCTCCTGCTTGAGACACTGCGGCTATCGCTACACGTAAACCGGATGGGCCCCTAGGTTCAAAGTGTACCGTGGATCCATTGATCGAACAACCCTCCATCAAAAAAATGCCCGTTGCCCGAATTCCACTACAATTTGCCGAGAACAATGCGAAATTCGACGTGGCGGACAACCTGCGGGGCGGATGCGTCTGATACCGTGCCGGGGGTACGTAAATCTCGGGTCCGCCGTGATCACCCCATCGTGGTGGTTGGTGGCCGTTGCCGCGTGTGGCGTGTGGCGTGCTCTCTCTTCATGACCCTCGCCGTTGGGCTTGCGGCAGATGGCCGCGGAGAGCCGCCGGCGGTGCTTGTCGAGGCGGAGAGCTTTGCCGATCACGGCGGCTGGAAGCTCGACACGCAGTTCATCCACGAGATGGGCTCGCCCTACCTGCTTGCCCACGGCCTGGGCAGTCCGGTGGCCGATGCGACGACGCGGGCCTCGATTCCCGCCGCAGGCGAGTGGTATGTCTGGGTGCGAACCAAAGACTGGGTGGCCCGCTGGCAGGCGGCGGGCACGCCCGGCCGTTTCCAACTGCTCGTCGATGGGCGTCCGCTCGAGGCGACCTTCGGCAGCGAAGGGGCGCAGTGGGGCTGGCAGGCCGGCGGAAAGGTGCCGCTTCCTGCCGGCGAGATCAGCCTCGCCCTGCATGACCTGACCGGCTTCGACGGCCGCTGCGACTGCATCGCCTTCACAGCCGGCCCCGAGCCGCCACCGAACGACTCGGCAATCCTCCCGGGCTGGCGACGTCAGGCCCTCGGGCTGCCCGACACACCACAGGCACAGGAGCCCTACGATCTTGTGGTGGTCGGCGGCGGCTACTCCGGCATGGCTGCGGCAATCTCGGCGGCCCGCATGGGACTGCAGGTGGCCCTGCTACAAGACCGGCCCGTGCTCGGTGGCAACGGCTCGAGCGAGGTGCGTGTCTGGTCGCAGGGGCTCATCAAGCGGGGTCGCTACCCGCGGATCGGTGAGATCGTCGAGGAGTTTGCCGACTCCGCCGCCAAGAGCCCGGGCAGTTACGAGGAGTTTGAGGATGCCAAAAAGGAGCGGATCGTCCGCGGTGAGCCGAAGATCGACCTGTTCCTCAACACCCACGCCTACGCCGTCACACGCGATGGGAACCGGATCAGGAGCGTGACCGCCCTCAACACCCGCTCGAGCCGCGAGCAGGTGTTCACCGGCCGATTCTTCTGCGATGCCACCGGCCATGCCACGATCGCCCACCTCGCCGGGGCCGAGACGGTGATGGAAGAGAAGGGCCGCATGGGAATGAGCAACATGTGGAGATGGGCCAATCGCGATGCCCCGCAGTCTTTCCCGGAAACGCCCTGGGCGTTGCCGCTCTCAATGGCGGATTTTCCCTACCCACGAGATTTCCACGGTCAGTGGTTCTGGGAGAGCGGCTTCGACAAGGATCCCCTGCACGACGCCGAAGGCATTCGCGACTGGAACCTGCGGGCGGTCTTCGGAGCCTTCAGCGCCATGAAGAACGGCGACGGCGCCGCCGACCATCCCCGTGCCGTGCTCACCTGGGTGGCCTTCATCGGAGGCCCGCGGGAAAGCCGCCGCGTGCTCGGTGATGTGGTTCTCACCGCTGAAGACATCGTCACCAAGCGGGAGTTTCCCGATGGCTGCGTGCCCTCGACCTGGTCGATCGATCTCCACTATCCCAAGCGTCAGTACGCCGAAAAGTTTCCCGACAACCCGTTCATCTCGATCGCCGAGCATGATCGGCGGGTCGACCGTGCCTACGGCTATCCCGTGCCTTACCGATGTCTCTACTCGAAGGACATCGACAATCTCTTCATGGCCGGCCGCTGCATCTCGGTGACCCACGAGGCCCTCGGCACGGTGCGGGTGATGAAGACCTGCGGGATGATGGGGGAGGTGGTGGGCAAGGCGGCGAGCGTGGCGGTCGCCCGCGACACGACGCCACGCGGGGTCTACGAGGAACACTGGGACGAACTCGACACGCTCCTGAAGCTGCCCGGAAAAACCCGCCGGTAGGCCGGTTCTTCCTGTAGGCCGGTTCCTCCGGAACCGGCTCGGGCCCTGTAGCCCGGTTCCTCCGGAACCGGCTGACGCCGGTGCGGGCCGCACCGGCCTCCGTTCGCTACACTCACCGGCATGCACGTCACGATCCCCGGGAATCGTGGATCCCTCGTCGGCCATGCCGCCCGGCTGACGGCAATCGCCCTGCTCGGTTTCCTGCTGCATGCCGCCGCAGGCCGCCGCGAGGCGACACGGCAGGCGGTCGATCTGGCGGCGGTGCCGCTTGCGGCCGTGCAACACCACCTCGCCGCAACCGCAGCGATCGGCGGGCCCTCGCCGGCGGTCGCCGGCGGCCGCGACCTGCTCGATGCCGACGGCAGGCGGATCGGAACGTTGCTCACCACGAGCCCCGCCGGTGACGACGCGATCGGCTTCTCCGGCCCGACTGATGTGCTCGTTGTCTGCGACGGCAGCCTGCGGGTGGTCGGGATGGAGATCCTCTCCAGCGGTGACACCAGAGACCACGTGCGGGCGGTCGAGGAGGACCATGATTTTCTCGAGTCGTTCATCGGCATGCCGCTGGCCGACTTGGCCGAGTTGGGGCCGTGGGATTTCGATGCGGTGGCCGGCTCGACGCTCACGAGCCTGGCCATTGTCGAGTCACTCGCGATGCGGGTCGGCGGGCAGACCTCCGGCAGCCGCTTCACCTCCCAGCCCACGCTCGCCGATGCCCGGCGGATCTTCCCCGCCGCGGCGGCTATCGAACAGGACGCCGGCGATGCGGCGGTGATTCGTGTCCGTGATGCCGGGGGACTGCCGGCAGGCTGGCTGCTGCGGACGAGCCCGGCTGCCGACGCGGTGCTCGGCTACCAGGGCCCCACCGATACGGTTGTCGGCTTCGACTCCCGCAACCGGGTCTGCGGCGTGGCGGTGCTCGAGTCGTTCGACAACGATCCGTATGTCGGCTACGTCCGCGATGACGCGGCCTTTTGCGGCGTCTATCGGGGCATGACGATCGAGCAGCTCGCGGGCATCGATCCGGCGGCGAGCGGAATCGAGGGGGTCAGCGGGGCCACGATGACCAGCCGGGCAGTGGCGGAGGGCATCCTGAGGGCCGCCCGGACCCGCCATCACGGCACGGCCGCCGGCCCAGCCGGAACTCTCGCCGGGCTTACCGCGCGGCTCGGTCGCATCGAGCCGCCACAGTGGGGTGCGATCGGCCTTGTGGTGGTCGCCACGGTCACGGCTTTCACGCGGGCCCGCGGAGGCTGGTTCGGAAGAATTGCCTTGCCGCTTGCCGTCGTGGCCTATCTCGGATTTGGCAGCGGCGCCCTGCTCTCCCAGGCGCAGCTGCTCGGCTGGGTGACAGCGGGTGTGCCGGCCTCGGCGGCGGTGCTCACGACGCTCACCGCGGTGGCGATCCTCTCGCCGGCGACGACGCGGCGGAATATCTACTGTTCCCACCTGTGTGCCCATGGGGCGGCACAGCAGCTGATCCTGCGATTCCTCCGGCCCAAGGGCCAGGTCCCGACAAGCTGGCGGCCCGTGCTGGCGGTGCTGCCCTGGGGGCTGCTGGTTCTCGCCATCCTGGTGGTGGCGATCCCCTTGCCGCTGTCTCTGGTCGATCTCGAGCCCTTCGATGCCTATCTGCCGATGGTCGCAGGTCTGCCGGCGATCCTGATTTTCACAGTCGGCTTGGCGGCGAGTGCTCGCTACCCGATGGCCTACTGCCGCCACGGCTGTCCGACCGGTGCGTTGCTCGACCAGCTGAGGCTCAACCGTCGCAGCGGCCGGCTGACCTGGAAGGATGGGCTGCTGCTGGCCTGCCTGGCGGTGGCGGCGGCCTGTTGCTTCGGCCCTGCCGCTCCGCCGGGGGGCGTGGGGGCGATTGTCTTTGCCGGCCCCGCGATGGGCACGACCTATCGGGTGCGGCTCGCCGCACGGCCCGAGGGCCTCGATCCTGGTGAAGTGCATGCCGAGATCGAAGCGGTGCTTGCCGAGATTGACCAGGCTGTGAGCAATTGGAGACGCGACTCGTGCCTGGCCCGTTTCAATGCTGCGAGAGTGGGTGAGTGGGTCGAGGTATCGGCCGACCTGGCGAGGCTCGTCGAGCTTTCCAGGAAGATCCATGGCCGCACCGACGGGGCCTTCGACCCGACGGCAACCTCCGCCGGAGCCCGCGGGGCGATGCACCTGATCGACCTGCGGGAGGCCTCGGGCGGCAGACCGGCTGCGATCCGGAAGCGGGCTTTCGGGGTGCGGCTCGACTTTGGCGGCATCGGACCGGGCTATGCAGTTGATCGCATCGGCGAGCGGCTTGCCGAGGTCGGCTCGGCCGGTCATCTCGTCGAACTTGGCGGTGAGACTCGGGCCTGGGGGCGGCGGAACGATGGGATGCCCTGGCGGGTCTGGCTGACCCACCCGGCGGCCGACGGTCGGCGCGGCACATCGCGGATCATCGAGCTTGCCGACGGCGAGGCAATGGCCAGCTCGACGCGGCGGCCGGGTCGCTCGCCGATCGATCCGAGTACCGGAGAGCCGGTCGGCCCCGGGCGGGTGATGGCGACGGTCAGAGCCGCCAGCTGCGGCGAGGCGGATGCCCTCGCCGTGGCCGCTGTTGTTCGCGGAGGGAGCCGTCAGACCCCTGCGGCTTCAGGCAGCGAGTGATCTGGCGCGCTCATACACGGCTCGGTCCACGCGGGTCGCCTCGTCGAGCCGCT
>CAZRKH010000029.1:0-33865 GCA_964600785.1 uncultured Chitinophagaceae bacterium | reverse complement strand
GGCCGGCTCGACCCGCCGGCCGCCACGCTCGCTGCCAACACCTCCGCCCGCGGACTGCCCGCGGCCCCGCCCGCAGCGGCCGTGGCGGCTGGAGTACCTGCGGCGGTTCCAACACGATCGGCTGCCGGCTCGGGAGCCATCGACCGCGGTCAGCTCGAGGCCCGGCTGCTTGCCGCCACCGCCCGGCTGCGGGTGGCCCACGGCGAGGGCACGTCACGGGGCACCGGAACGGTCATCGACTGCCGGCAGGGCGAGGCCCTGATTCTCACCTGCGGCCACATCTTCCGCGACTGCGATGGGCAGGGGCGGATCGAGGTCGACCTCTTCGGAGGTGATGCCCCGCGGGGGCTCGCCGGCCAGCTTGTCGACTGGGACCTCCGCCGCGACGTGGCGCTGGTGAGCGTGTTCACCGATGCGGTGATCGAGCCGGTGCCCGTCGCCGGGCCCGACCGCACGCTCGACGTGGGCGAGCCGGTGGCCACCGCCGGCTGCGACGGCGGCGGTGACGCCACGGTGCACTTCAGCCGGATCACTGCGGTCGATAAGTATCTCGGTCCGGCCAACGTGCAGGTGGCCGGCCAGCCGGTGCAGGGCCGCAGCGGCGGCGGGCTCTTCTCGCTCGCCGGCGAGCTGATCGGGGTCTGCAATGCCGCCGACCCGGCCGATGACGAGGGACTCTATGCGGCACTTGCCACCGTCCACGAACAGCTCGACGAAGCGGGGCTCTCCTTCGTCTACCGCCAGACCTACCCCAGCGGGTCACCACCGCCCCTCGCCGCGTCGACCCCGAGCATGCCCGAAACGATGCCACCGGTCTCCTTCGATCGCCGCGACCGGGCGGCCGCCGTGCCGACCGCCTCCACCGCCGAGCCGGACGGATCGCTGACGGCCGGCGAGGAGGCCCTTCTCGACCATGTCCGCCAGCACCGTGGCCGGGCCGAGGTGATCTGCATCGTCAGGCCGCACGGTGATCCCCACGCCTCCAGCGAGGTTTTCGTGCTCGACAACGCGGCGACCGATTTCGTCGATCATCTTTCCCAGGCCCATCAAGCGGAGGCCCCGGCCACACATCCAACAGCGGCCGGCGACCACAAGGCGATCGCCAGTCTGCCCGAAGAGCCGCTCAGTCGTCGCTGACCTCGACCGTGACGGGGACCGCCTGCACGCTGCCGGCGGCGCCGGGCTCGGCCCGCCCGGTGGCATGGATCATGACTCGGCCCCGGCCGAGCAGCTCTGCGGGGATCTCGACGGTCGCCTCGCTGCCGGCGGCCCGGCCGAGCACGCGACCGGTGGCATAGAGGATCGTGCGTTCGACACCAGTCCCACGAACCCGCACCCGCAGCCGGCCGCCGCGATCGACCTGCCGGGGTGAGGCCTCGATCTCGAGCGAGCGGTCGTGGTTGGCAAACCAGACCGGCATCCGCCAGCGGCCCTGGGTTTCCAGCGGCGTGTCGGCGATGCCCACCACGCGGAGTTCGTGGTAGCCGTCGGCGATCTCGCGGCTGTCGAAGGAGAAGCGACCCTCGCCGCCGGCCTGGGCCAGCCGCACGCCGTCAATGAACAGCTCGAAGCGGTCGACGGCCACGCCCTCGGCCGCTTGGCCGCGGGCCACCAGTTCGACCTCGCCAGTCAGCCGCTCGCCGGGGGTGAGCGGCTCATCACTGCCGGCGAGCACCGCCTCGACCCGGGGAATCGTCGCCCAGGGCTGGCAGAGCGGATCACCCACGACCAGCAATTGGTAGGGCGAGTGCACCGACTGGTAGAAGGCCTCCGCGAGGCTCGCCCCGCGAGCGTAGTGCAGCTGGATCGAGGGATGAGGGAACTTCGACTGGTCGGCGTACGGCTCGATGACCGTGCCGCTGGAGCCTGCCGCACCGCCGCGGAGGAATTCCGAGAGCGGTGTCTGGCCGGCGTTGACCTTGAAGATGCCGCCGTAGCTGGTGAGGTTTTCGCAGATCGCTCCGGGAAGGATCGTGCTGCCGGAGGCGAACCAGTCGAACTTCGGCGTGCCGGTCATCAGCCCGGCCACGTCGGGCTTCCGCTCCGGCAGTGTGCCCGGCACGACCTCCGCCTTCACGCCGAGCTTGTCGAGCGCTTCGGCCGTCGCGGTGAAGCTCCCGCTGCGGGTCTTGGTGCGGACGTCGGAATTGGTGACATAGTAGATCGTGCCCTGCGGGCGGCTGCCGTCAGCAGCGGTTGCCGAGGAGAGGTAGCGGACGATTTCGGAGACCGTGTTGCCCCGGCCGTTGGTCACGCCGAGCATCACCGAGAGCAGGTAGCGGGTGCCGCCGGTCTCGAGGAGTTCGCCGTTGTCGCCCCAGCCGTACCAGCCACGAAATCCCACCGTTTCCCGAGGCAGGCCCGCGGGGTCGAGCGGTCGGTAGTAGTCGTTGCTCGCCCGGTCGAGCCAGGCCGGCTGGCCGCTGTTGACCGCGGCGTAGAGCATCGTCATCCCCGTCAGCGATCCGGAGGGGAATTTGTCCCGCGAGGCGAGCTGCTCCGGCAGGTTCTTCTTGAAGTCGACCCGCCAGGGGAAGTCGGCGGAGTAGACGATCGCGTCGATCTGGGGCGCCAGCCGCCGCGAATCGATCGTGGAGAGGATCGGCCCCAGGATCTGGCCGCGGAAGGTGTCGAGATCGACCTTCTCGCGGCTGCCATCCCAGGGCAGCATGAAGACGTTGATCGGCGGGATGCCACGGAGATCGACGTAGGCATTGGCCACCGCCAGGCTCTCGGCACTGCGTGGATTGACGACGAGCAGGAGGTTCTCCGGCCCGCCGCCGGCCCGGCAGCAGTCGGCGCGGGCAAGCAGAGCCACGACCGCGACCATCGCCAAGGCACACCAGCGCCCACCCGGGCCGCACCGCCGCCCGGGATCGACCCGGCTCTCCCTGATGCCGTATCTCTCGCCGTATCTTTCCATGAAAAGCATGAAAAGCATGAAAAGCATGACCCGCACGAAAAACATAAACCGCGATTCTATATGACCGTGGGACGACCGTGCGAAAAGCCCTCCATGGCCCCAGTCTGCTGTCAGTGCTGTGGCAGTCTTTCGGCTGATGGCGAAAACGTCCGTGGATCGCTGCCACGGCCGACCGCTAGACTCAGCTGTCGTTCGTGCCGCACGCTCCCCAGGGCCGTCTGATGCCTCGCTCACTCCATGCGGTTGCCGGGTGGCTCCGCCACCTCGTCCCGTGCGTGGTGATTGCCGCCGCCGCCACCCCCGCGGTGGGCCAGCCGGCGGAGGAGGGCTTCTCGGGAAAGCGGGCCTTCGCCCACCTGCAAGCGATCTGCCGGCTCGGGCCACGACCCAGCGGCTCGGAGGGGATGCAGCAGCAGCGGGCACTGCTGAGCGAACACTTCACCGCCCTGAAGGCGACAGTCGAGCGGCAGCGCTTCGCCATCCGCGACCGGCGCAGCGGCAAGCCGGTGCGGATGGAGAATCTGATCGTGCGGTTTCATCCCGAAAGAAAAGAGCGGGTGTTGCTCGCGGCCCACTACGACACCCGGCCCTTTCCCGATCGGGACCCCACAAATCCCCGCGGTCGCTTCATCGGTGCCAACGACGGAGCCAGCGGCGTGGCGGTGCTGATGGAACTCGGTCGGTTCATGCCCGCGATGCCCGGACCGCTGGGAATTGATTTCATCTTTTTCGACGCCGAGGAGTATGTGGTCGGCCCACGGGATCCCTACTGCCTCGGCTCGATCCACTTTGCCCGGCAGTATGTCAATGATCCGCCCGGCCATACCTATCGCTGCGGCGTGGTGCTCGACATGGTGGGCGACGCACGGTTGCGGATTCCGCAGGAGCTGCATGGCATCACCTGGCCGGAGACCCGGCCCCTCGTCGAGGGCATCTGGGCCGCGGCGGCCGAGATCGGTGCGCGGGAATTCGTGGCCCGCCCTGGGCCGGCCGTGGAGGACGACCACGTACCCCTGCGATCGATCGCCGGCATCCCGACGTGTGACGTGATCGACTTCGACTACCCGCACTGGCACACCACCCGCGACACCCCCGAGCAGTGTTCCGCAGAGTCGCTGGAGACAGTCGGTCGGGTGATGATCCACTGGCTCGAGACCCGCGAGCCTCTCACGGGCCGGCGACGATGACGGCCTCACCCCGGGCAATCCGCCTGTGCGTGCCCGAACTGGGCTTTGGGCCCGGCGAGGTGAGCCTCTCGCTGTGGCTGGTTGCCGAGGGCTCGGCGGTGCTGGCCGGCGACCGCGTGGTGGAGCTGGTGGCCGGGGCGGCCACGGTCGATCTCACCGCGCCTGTCAGCGGTCGGCTCAGCCGATGTCTCGCCGAGGAGGACGAGCTGCTGGCCACCGGGCAGCCGATCGCCGAGTTTGCCGAGGGCGAACCGGGTGCGGCGGACGGGCCGGGTGCAACCGGCGACGGGACGGGGCCGCAATGAACAAGCCGGGAGGTGTCGCCGCTGCCGCCGGGTCCGCTCCGAGGGGCTTCGTGGCGGGGACCGCCCTCGCCGGCAGCGTCACGATGAGCCTCGTGCAGCCGCCGGTCGACCTCTGGCCGCTGGCCTGGCTGGCGGCGGTGCCCTGGATGCTCCTGCTGAGGGTGCCGCGACGATTCACCGGCAGAGACTGGGGCATCCTCTGGGCCGCCGGATTGCTCCACTGGCTGGCGGTGCTCCACTGGCTGCGGCTGCCCCATCCGGCGACCTCGATCGGCTGGCTGCTGCTGTCGGCCTATCTGGGGCTGTTCCTCCCGGCTTTCGTGTGGCTGGCCCGCCGGGCAGGCGATGCCTGTGGGCTGCCCTTCGTGCCGGCGGCGATGCTGGCCTGGGTAGCCACCGAACACCTGCGGGCCTGGCTCTTCGGGGGCTTCACGATGGGCGGCTTGTGCGACACGCAATATCGCTGTCTGCCGATCCTGCAGGTGGCCGACCTCTTCGGCGGGGTGGGCCTCAGCGGCCTCGTGGCGGCGGTGGCGGCGGGCGTTGCGGCGGTCGTGCCGCTGCCCGGACTGCCAATCCGGTCGAAGCGGGCCGGGATCGCGGCGGTCGCCACCGCCGCCGGTCTGCTCGCCGCGGGGCTCGGCTACGGCTGGTGGCGGCTGGCGAGCGAGCCCACGGCTGCCGGCGGGATCGAGGTGCTCCTGGTGCAGGGGTCAATCGACACCGAACTCAAGCAGGATCCCGCCGCGGCCGAGATGGTAGCCCGTCATTACGACGAGCTGACCACCGCCGGGCTGCTCGAGCAGCCCGGCGACCTGCCCGACCTCGTCGTCTGGCCCGAAACGATGTGGCGGTGGGGACTGTTGGAGATCGACCCGGCCGAACGGCTGCCGGAGGATCTCGTCGCCGAGCGGCTCCGCCCCCCCGCGGCCCCGCGGCCGGGTGACGACGCCCGCCGGCAGGCCCGCTGCCGCAGGCTGCTCGCCGAAGAGCGGCTCGAGCCGCTTGCCGCCTTCGCCCGTCGCTACGGCACCACCTGGCTTGTCGGCCTCGACAAGCAGCTGGTCACCCCCGAGGCGGCCTCCGGCTACCGCAACTACAACTGCGGGTTGTTTCTCGATGCCCAGGGCCGCACCCTGGGCTGTTATGAAAAGATGCACCCGGTGCTCTTTGGCGAATACGTGCCGCTGGCCGATCGCTACCCCTGGCTCTACCGGCTGACGCCGCTGCCGGCGGGGCTCTCGGCCGGCCAGAGCCCGGTGGCGGTTGAGGTCGACGGGGTGCTCGTGGCGGTCAACATCTGCTACGAGACGACGCTCCCCCGCGCGGTGCGGGGGATGGTGCGGGAGCTCGAGGCCGCCGGTCGCCGGCCCGAGCTGATCGCCAACCTCACCAACGACGGCTGGTTCTGGGGATCGAGTGAACTCGACATGCACCTCGCCGCGGCGGTGCTGCGGGCGGTCGAGGTCCGCACGCCGATCGTGGTCGCGGCCAACACCGGCATCTCCGCCTGGATCGACGGCTCGGGGCGGGTGCTCGCCCGGGGCCCGAAGCGGGCCACGGCCACGCTGCGGGTGCGGCCTGTGGCCGACGGTCGCACGAGCCCGTTTCTCATCTGGGGAACCCTGCCGACGGGGCTGGTGGCGACGGCTGCGGGGATTGTGCTGCTGTGGCAGTCAGTCGCGGGCCTGAAAATCGCCCGCCGCGGACCCCGGGGTTCGCGGCTCGAGCCGTCGAGTTCACCGACGGCCGGAGGAGGGTTTTGAGTCGCGTTGACCCCCCGGCCGATGCAGGACTAGGGTACAACGAGGGTTGAATCCGATCCGGAAAGACCCGTCGCTGCAGCGAGGCAGGCATGAATATCGTCGGCAAAATCTTCGTTTTCGCGGTCTTCGTCATGAGCCTTGTGTTCATGAGCTTCGCGGTCGCGCTCTACTCCACCCACACCAACTGGAAAGAGGAGATCGAGCGGACCAGCGACCAGGTGCGGCCGGGCAAGCCGCTCGGCTACAAGGAGCAGGTTGCCAACCTCGAGAAGCAGCGGGAGGAGCTCGAGGAGGAGATCAACAGCCTGGTGACGAAGGTGAAGGCGTCTGAGACTGCCCGCGACAACGTGATCGCCCAGATCCAAACCGCGATCGAGGAGAAGAACGCGGCACTGCAGGAACTCCGCAAGAAGGTGGATGACCAGGAGCGGCAGCGTGACGATGCCCAGAAGCAGCTCGCGGCGAAGTCGGCCGAGCTCGAGGAGGCCAACGACATGATCCTGGCCCTCCGCGACGAGATCAAAACCCAGCAGGCAACGCTCGACGACCAGGTCAAGCGAACCTCCGAGCTGGCTGTCACGCTGCATGAGAAGGAGTCGTTTCTCACGATCGCCGAGGAGCGTCAGGCCCAGCTGGAAAAGCAGGTCGCCAACGCCCGGCTGCTCCTGCAGGAGAGCGGACTCTCCGTCGAGTCGATGCCCAAGGACCACGTGCCGAATGTGAAGGGGGTGGTGACCGCGGTCGGCAGCGACTCGGTGGAACTCTCGCTCGGAGGCGACGATGGGCTGCAGAAGGGTCATGAACTGGAGGTCTACCGCGGCGGCACCTACCTCGGGCGGGTGCGGGTGGTGAGCGTGCGGTCGGACCGGGCGGTGGCGACGGTGCTCCGGGACTTCAAGCGTGGTTTCATCCAGCGTGGTGACCGCGTGGCCACGAAACTCGACGGCTAGCGGGACAGCGGGCATGGCTGACGATGACTCCACCGAGAAAGGCTCCCGCAGGCCCGCGGTCAACGTCTACACCGCGATGCTCGTGCTTGCCTTCTTGGCGATCTCGATCGGCTGTATCGTGCTCGCCCTCGACCTGGCCAGGTATGACTTTCAGATCCAGCCCCGGATCGCTCCCTGAGTGATCGATCGCGGCTGCTTGCCCGCCGACATGAGCGGCGACGGAGGTGGGTGGATGTTCTTCGGCTGGCTGCGTTCGCGTCGGCGGGCGGCGATCGAACAGGCGTCCTTTCCTTCGGCCTGGGAGACGATTCTCCGCCGCAATGTCCTGCATGCCGCCTGGCTGGGCGAGGATGCCCGCGACCGGCTGCGAGGTTTCGTCAACGTGTTCCTTGCCGAGAAACGGTTCGAGGGCTGCGGCGGGCTGGCGGTCGACGACGAGGTGCGGGTCACGATCGCGGCGCTCGCGGGTGTGGCGATGGCCGGATTCCGCGGCGAGTATCTCGACCATCTCCGTTCGATCCTGGTCTATCCCGGTGACTACCGAGCCTCCCGCAGCACGCCGCTGGCTGGGGGCGGGGTGCTCGAGTGGGAGGAGCCGCGGCTCGGCGAGACCTGGCTGGGCGGCAGCATGGTGCTCTCCTGGCCGCGGGTGCTCGAGGGCGGGCGGTTTCGCGGGGGCGGTGAAAACCTGCTCGTGCACGAGTGGGCCCATGCGCTTGACGCCGCCGACGGCGAGGTCGACGGGGTGCCGCCTCTGGCATCGCCCCGAGCGAGGCGGCGGTGGGCCGGCGAGTTTGCCGCAAGCATGGAGCGGTTCATGGTCAGGCTCGATGACGGCCGTGCGGTGCCGCTGGATCCCTATGCCGCCGAAGGCCCGGCGGAGTTCTTTGCGGTGGCCAGCGAGTGCTTCTTTCAGGATCCCCACCGGCTCGTCCGCTTCGACCGGTCGCTGCACGGGCTGCTGGTGGAGGCCTGGCGGCAGGATCCCGCCGGCTGGATTCCCCGTCGCGGCACTCGCCTACGAGCCGAAGTCGCCGAAGAGATCGTCGAATTCTGAGGGTTCGTCGGCCGGCTCGTCGTCGCGGTCATCTGCCCCGTCTTGCATCTCGTCGGCGGGGGCGGCCTCATCGGCTTCATCGGCATCGGCCCGCTCGCGGGCAGGCTGGGGGCCGTCTTCTCCGCCACCTGGGGGCCCGGCCGCCTCGCCGGCCGGCGGAGAGAGCAGGGCGATCACGCCTTCGGGCGTGGCCAGAGCCAGCGAGGTCGAGCGGGTGTTGTGCACCGCAAAGCGGAAGGGACCCAGCGGGAGACGGGCCTTCGGCTCACCGGAGGCGATGTCGACCGCCGAGAGTCGCCCGGTCGCATCGATCCACCAGACCAGCCCGCCTCCGGCTGCCAGCAGGCTGACGGGCTGATCGATCCGCCACAGCGGTGAGCCGCTTTGTGCGACGCGGCCCTCAACGCCCCAGGCCCCCAGCGACACGACCAGCACGTTGCGATCGACGAGCAGTTGCCCGTCGGGCTTTGCACGCAGGGCCTGTCGCCAGCCGATTGTGAAGCCGCGGCCGGCCACTGCCTCGACCGAGGCGATGTCGCCGAGGCTGGTGGCCAGCCAGAGCGTCGTGCCGCGTCGCAAAAAGCCGTCGGCCGGCGGGCCGCCGGTTCGCAGTTCGTCCCGCACCCAACCGCTGTTCGCGTCGAAGAGCGAGACCAGCGTGCCACGCGAATCGATGCTGCACAGCAGGCCGGGCCCCACCCGCTGCAGGCTCCCGTCGGTTTCGGCAGCACCCATGTCGATCAAGAGCGGAGTCTTCGACTCGAGCACCGGCCCGGTGCGGCGGGTGCCGGCCTCGTCGCGCCGCCGGCGTTCGTCGGCCGCGGGCGGCGGCCCGCGGCGTGGTGTGGCATGAGGGTTGGCCGCCAGGCGGAGCAGTCGCTGCGAGCTGGTCGGCACGAAGACCCAGTCTTCGATCTCCACCGCCGGGCCGCTCGTCGGCTGTGCCAGGCGGTCGTGCCAGCGGATGTCGCCGGAGTCACGTTCGAAGGCGACCACGTCGAAGCCACGGCTGGCGAGCACCAGCGAAGGCCCCAGAGTCGGCGGGTAGCCGGGATCGCTCGGCCTGCCGGCCCGCCCGGACCAGGCCACCGTACCGCGGTCGGGGCCCTCGCCGCCGCGAATGAAATGCACGCCGCCATCGGTCGACTGGCCAATTACGGCGTTGTCTTCGACCTTGACCGCCTCGAGGCTCCAGCGGCCCGTGTCGAAGGGCAGTTGCACGACCCACTCGAGCTTCCAGCCGATCGCCCGGGCGATCCCCTCGGCGGTCGCGTAGGGGCCCGATTCGCATCCGCATCCGCCCGCCGCCGGGAGGGCGCCGGGGCCCGCCAGCACTGCGGCAAACAGGAACGTCAGGAGAGGTCGCAGGGACGGGGAAGTGAGGGGCATCGTCGGTTTCCCGTGTGGAGCGAGGCTTGCTTCAATCATCGCTCCGGAAAGAATACCTTCGAAGGCTGCGAGGGTCGCGAACCACCGGAGGCCTTCGCCGTTTGTGACGGCTGCACCGGTCGTGCGGGAAATCCTCTCTCCCCGCGGCGGTGCGGCCGGGAAAGCCGCCTCCCTGCATGAGCCATCCACCGGCATCCCGACCCCAGCCCGATCCCGCGGCGACCCTGCTGGGCTACCTCAACTTCTCCAGCGGAGCCTTCGATCCCTCGGCCTGGCAGGCGATCAATGCGCTCTACGCCGAGATCGAGCCGGACGGGCCGGACGGGCCGGGCGGGCCGACGGAGGATCCCGGGGCCGCTGCTGCGGTGGCCGCCAGGCTGCAGACGAAGCTGGCGGAACTCTCCCGCGAGACTCCGGCCTTCCGCGACGCCTCGCAGGCTCAGGCAGTCACGGAGATTCTCTTCACGCGGCTGCCGCTGGCCTACCGCGAGTTCCATGCCGACCTGCTTGCCCATCAGCCGCCCGGCAGCCTGGAGCGGCCCTTCTTCATGATGGCCGCGGCCCGGGCGGTGCTTGCCACCGGCGGCCCCTGGAGCGAAACGCAGGCCGTGCTCGACCGGGCGATCGGTTCGCTCAACGACTATGTCGGCTGGCGGCCGCTGGCGGTGTTGGAGAACGGCCGGCTCTCCGAACCCTACCCGCACGAACGAATCCGCCCCCTGCCGCTCTACGTGGCCGGTGCCGGCGTAGCCCACGGCCGCTATGCCTGGCTCGTCTCGGGGGCTCTCGCGATCCTCGCCGAGGCTCCCGCCTCGCTCGTCGGCGAGGCCGACTTCGACCTCTCGATGCTCGAGGAATTGTCGATCGACACCCGGGCCTTCGACTTTCTGCATCCGGCCGCCAGCCGCCCGAACTATCTCTTCGGGCTCTGGGACCCCGCCCGCATCGACGAGCAGGGCTGGTATCGCAGGCTCGTCGTGCAGCAGGCGACCCTGGAGGGCATTCGCACATGGGGCGAGGTCGACCGGGACGATGCGACCCTGCGGTGCCAGCGGCAGTATGAGGCGTCGGCGGTGCTCGCCGGGGTGATGCTGATGGCGGCGGGGCTCTCCGGCCACGGCCCCGGCGCCCCGCAGGCGGCCCTGCCGCTGGCCGAGCTGCTGCCCAGGATCGCCGGCTACCGCGACGCCTTCTATCGCTGGCTCCTCGATCGCCTCGAGCCGGGCCACCGCCAGCGGCTGGAGCAGGAGATGCGGCAGCTGCGGCAGCCTTTCGGCGGAGTGCGGCGGCATATCAACGGCCTGCTTGCCGCCCAGCGTGCGAGGCAGGTGGAGAGCGTGGCCTTGGCGTCGGTGTTCGCGAGGCTCGGGAGGGGCGAGGCTGCCGAGCGGATGGCCCATCGGGTGCCGGCCGCCTCGGCCCGCATGGTCTCCAGGGTGATGGGCCGCACGGTGGCCGCCGAGCAGGCGGTCGCCGAGGGCCGCATCGCCGAGGGACTCGATCTGCTCGACGAGGCGGTCGAACTGCTGTTCCGCGCGGTCGCCTGCGGGGCGGCGGTCGACCCCTGGAACATCCTCGGCCTGGCCGGGCAGTTTCCGCTCCACGAGCCGGGCGGGGAGAGCCTCCCCGATCCCCGCGTGGACGACCTGGTGTCGATGACCGCGGCGATCCTCGAGGGCATGGCCGGCTGCTGGCGGACCGCGGCGTTGGCCGGGGAGACAGCCCTCGCGGCCCGGGCCGAGGGCGGCCTCGAGCGGTTCGCCGGCTGGTGGGATCGGCATGCCACCACGAGCGTCTCGGGGGTGCCGCAGGTCTCCGGGAAGGAGATCGTCGACTCGACGCGGGAGGTGATCGCCTCGCTCGGCCGGCGGCGGGCCTCGGGAGAGTCGCCGCCGGCCCCGGGGTTCTGGCGACGGGAGGTGGCCGGATTCTCCTCGACACGCTGCCATGCCGAGGCGGCCGCATCGCTGGTGGGTGAGGGGGATCTCGATGGTGCGATGGGGCTGGTCGTGCACTGGGCGTCGCTGCTGGAGGGCGACCTGCTCGAGCGGAGCGGGGAGGAGTGGCTGGAGGCGGCCGAGGCCTGGCTGGCGAGGTCATTGGCAGACGAGAAGCCGACGGGCCGCGCGCGGCAGCGGAGGTTTTTGGAATTGGTCGAGGCCAACACCTCCGCGGTGGCCGACGTCATCGAGCGTGGCGGCGTCGATCCGCGTGAATGGTCCGGCAGCGACGCCGCGGCGGGTGACGAGGAGGCCGATGACGAGAACGTCGCGGCGGCCTATGAATCGATGGTCTGGCGGGATTCGGCCGATGACGGCACCGAGGGCGGCATGCTCGAGGCGGGCACGCCCGGCGGGGATGCGGCCGATGAGGCGATGGAATCGCTCGGCGAGGCCGCCGAATTTCTTGCCGGCGTCTCGGAGTTGGTGCGACGCACGGTGGTGGTCTGGATTCGCGAGGATGCCCGGGCCGGGCGGCGGGCGGAGGAGGCCGAAATCGACTCGGTGGCCGGGTGGCGACACTTCTTCCGGCGGCTGCGGCATGCGATGGTTCGGGCTGCGGCGGGTCTCGTTCAGCAGGCCGGTGAACCGACAGGCACCGAGGGTGAGGATGCCTCGAGGCTGGCCCGCGACGCCGCCGCCGAGCGGCTGCTGGAGTCGGCGGTGCGGATTTCGGAGACCAACTGGATCCTCTCGGCCCATCGCGTGGTCAACCACCGGCGTGGGGCGGCCGCCTCGTCGGCGGTGATCGGCAGCACCTTCGCGGCCCTGCTCACCGGCGACCGAGCCGCGGCACGGGCGGCTGTCGCCAGGCTGCATGAGAGCCTTGCAGACCGGCGGGTGCTCTATGTGCCGCTCTCACGCGGCGGTCGCCCGGATCGCATCGTGGCCGCTCGCGGCCGCGAGCGGCTGCTCGCAAAGGTTGCCGCCTGCCTGCCGCGGCTCGGCCTGGTCCACGAAACGGTCGAGACCGTGCGGCTGGCGAAGTCGCTCGAGCAGCACCGCCCGCCCGGGGTGGCGAGCGTGAGCGAGTTCGATCGGGTCTTTGAGTCGGCCACGCTGGCATTGGTGGAGCGAATCTGCGAGTCGGCGCGGGAGTCGGTTCCTGAATCGGCCGATGGTGATTCCGAAGCAAGCAGGCGGATGCTCGAGGGGCTCGCGTTGACGGTGCCGAAGCTACTGGAGACCTGGATGGTGCATGCCCGCCAGCTGCGGCTCTCGGTCCTCGAGCGGATGCGTGACGACCGTGTCTTTGCCGCGGTCAGGGAGTTTGTCGAAGAGCACGGCCGCGGTCTGTTCACCCAGCACCTGCTCGCACCGGCTTCGCTGCGGGGCATCCTGCGGCGGGGAGTCCGGCCGTGGCTGGAGTCACTCGTCGAGCGGGCCGAGTTTGGCAACGAGGCCGATCTTTTGCCGCCGCTGGTGGGGAGAATCGCCGCGGGGGAAGTCTCGCTGCGGCAGGCGGCGGCCCGCATCCGGATCGTGCTCGAGAGCATCGCGGAGAACCATGCGGAGTATCGCGACTGGAATTCGACGACGACACAGTCAGACCGCGGTGACTGCCTGCACATTCTGCTCGACTTCCTGCGGGTCAAGGCGGAGTATGACCGCGTCGCCTGGACGCTACGACCAGTCGGCATGGCCCACCGGGTGCTCTCCAGCCGTGGCGAGCAGGCCGCTGCGGCCGCCTGGCGGGAGCGGATGCGGGAGGAAACCGAGTCCACCGCCGCGGGCATCCGTCGCCGGCTGGCCGAGGCCGAACAGCAGTGGGGCCTGCGGCTGGCAAGCGTGGCCGATCGCGTGAGCCGGCCCTTCACCGCCGTGCTCGAACAGGACGAGCTGGAGTCGCTGGTGGAGACGACCGTTCGCGAACTCCGCCGCGGTGAGGCCGGCCCGGCCGGCGACCTGCTCGAGAAGCGGGCCGAGGCGCTGTTGGGGGTGGCGGCCGGGTCGGGCGTGGAGGTTCCCGAATGGCTCGAGAGGCTCGGCCGCCGCGTCGATACGGCGGCGGAGCGAACGGAGGCCGCCGGTGCCGACAGCCTGCCGGATGCGATTCCCTGGCAACGGCTCTCCTGGGAGTCTCTGCTGGCCTCGCTCGACGAAGGCGACGGCTTGCCGTCGGCGGGCTAATTGTCCGTGGGAAAGCCCTCTGCGGCCCGTTCCACCCGCTGCCAGTCCCACCTGCTACAAAGGAAGGTAGCCGAAAGAACGTATCCGCTCCCGTGGCACGCCGAAGGTTTTCCGCGGCCGGAGAGCCCCCAGTTCCCTCACGAGTCATGACTGCTTCGGATCGCCCGACCATCGCTCCCGGCTCTCCGCCGGCCCGTCCTGCAACGCGGCCTCGGCTCTCGGTCTGGCTCGCCGGACGGGTGTCGTTTGAAGACTACCTCGCGGCGGTCGAGCGGCTTGCCTGGGAGGTCTCGGAGCCGGGCGGCCGCGGGCCCACGCTCGTGCTCTGCGAGCACGCCGGTGTGATCACGATCGGTCGAGGCGGCTCACGCCGCGACGTGGGCTACAGTGACGAGGAATTGCGGGCGAGGCAGGTGGGGCTGCGGTTCGTGGGCCGTGGCGGCGGGGCGATCCCCCACGCTCCGGGCCAGGTGGCGGTGGCGCTCTTCGCCAGGCTTGCCGACCTGGGGCTTGGTGAGTCTGACGTGGGCGGCTACCAGCGGCGGCTCGAGGAGGGGATTCTCTGCGGGCTGCAGGCGATGCGATGCGGGCCGCTGCGGGTTGATCGCGGGGGCGTGTTCGGCCGCACCGGACTGCTGGCGGCGGTGGGGATCGCGGTCCGCCGCAGCGTCGTCTGCCACGGAGCCTATCTGAACGTCTCCTCGAGGCCAGATGCCTTTGCCTCGGTCCGTTGCGTGGCCGGGAGGCCGATGGGCTCGGTGGAGGCGGAGCGGCAGCGTCCGCTGCGGCTGACCGCCGCCCGCTCGATCCTCGTCGAGAAGATCGCGGATGCCTTCGACGCGGAGGTGGCCGGGATCCAGTCCGGTTTTCCCCGCGGGCCCTCGCGGCCCGTCCTTCCCTCGGAGCACCGCCATGTCGGCTGACACCGCCTCCACGAGCCTGCCGATCGTCACGCTCCCCGCCGCCGACAGCCGGCAGCCGGCCCCCGCCGGCCGTCGACTGCCGCTTTGGCTGCGTCGCAACCTCGAGCCCGGCGGCGGCCACGGGGAGACGGCAAGGCTGGTGGAGGAACTCGGGCTTGAGACGGTCTGCTCATCGGCAAAGTGCCCCAATCGCCTGGAGTGTTGGTCGAGCCGCACCGCCACCTTCATGATCCTCGGCAACGTCTGCACCCGGCCCTGTGGCTTCTGCTCGGTTCCCAAGGGCAAGACAGAGCTGATCGAACTCGACGAACCCGACCGTGTGGCCGAGGCGGCCCGCCGGCTGGGCCTGGCCCATGTGGTGATCACGAGCGTCACCCGCGACGATCTTGCCGACGGCGGGGCCGACCATTTCCGGCAGACGATCCTCGCGGTCCGCGAGGCGACAGCCGCGAGCGTGGAGGTGCTCGTGCCCGACTTCCTCGACAAGCCCTCGGCGATCGAGACGGTGATGCAGGCCCGGCCCGAGGTCTTCAATCACAACACCGAAACGGTGCCGCGGCTCTACCGGCGGGTCCGTGGTCGCAAGAGCATCTATGCCTGGACACTCGAGCTGCTCGCCGCGGCCAAGCGGATCGATCCGGCCGTGAAGACCAAAAGCGGCCTCATGCTCGGCCTTGGTGAGACCCGCGACGAACTGCTCGACGTCTTCGCCGACCTGCTGGACCACGGCGTCGACTTTCTCACGCTCGGGCAGTATCTCCAGCCGACGCTCGACTCGCTGCCGGTGGAGCGGTATGTGCCGCCGGAGGAGTTTGATGAACTCGGCCGGCTGGCCCGCTCGATGGGATTCGCCGATGTCGCCAGCGGTCCGCTGGTGCGTTCGAGCTACCACGCCCGCGAGATGGCGGAGGGATCGGGAAGCTCCGACCGGCATGCCACGCGGTCGGCCCATCGACCGATCGATTGACGAAATCAGGGCCCGCCACCGCCCGCAGGGTGGGCCACGTCGGCAAAACTGAGGCCCGAGCGGGCGAGCGTCTGCCGATCGATGAACGGGTCGATCACCAGGAAATTGTTGGTGTCGACCAGATTGATGAAGTAGTGAGTCGCCTCGGCGGGCAAGGTGGCGGTGACGGTCGTTTCGTCTTTGATCTCCGCCGGCATCCGCAGCCACTCGCGGCCGTTGTTGGGCGAGTAGATGATGTCGGCATGCTCGAGCCTGGCGCCATGGCTGCGGACCACGACCCGCACGTCCCGGTCCTGCCGCTGGTGAGCCACGATCTCGGGGGCCTGCTCCTTCCCCGGCAGGGCCCTGGGGGAGCGGGGATTGCCATACGGAAGACGGCCCCCGGCCGACTCGATCAATTCCGTCAGACGGGCATCGAGTGCCTCGCATAGCTGCGGGTCTTCCGCCGAGAGATCGTGACGTTCCTCGATGTCACACCGTCGCACCTGCCCTCCTGCATTCTCGGTGAGCCGATAGACCACCGATTCCCACGAGGTATTTCGATACCGCCGAAAGAGCTTGGTATCGCCGACCCTGATCGCCGAACTGGTCTCCGACTGCGGGAAGTGCCAAAACAGCGTGTCCCGCTCGATGCCCTCGGCGTCTGTGACGAGGGTCGGGTCGGTCGGATCGGTGGTCAGCAGCGTCGCCAGGTCGCAGCCGTCGAAGCGTTTCCCCGGAGGCTTCTCGGCTCCCACAAGGGAGAGAATGGTGGGATAGATGTCGAGGCCACTGGCCATTACCTCGGTCTTGACATTCTCCGGGATTCCCGGGCCGGCGATGATCAAAGGCACGCGGATGCCTCCCTCGTGCAGCGAGATTTTGCCACGGTCGAGGGGAGCGTTGTCGGTATAAATCTCCTCGGGGGTTCCCTCCATTCCGCCGTTGTCGCTGGTGAAGATCACCAGCGTGTTGTCCGCCAGCACGTGCCCCGGCCAGCGGGGATCCGGCGTGGTTGCAAGGAAGTCGAGAATCTGTCCCATGAAGGCGTCGAACTGCTCGACCATCGCGCAGTAGAAGGGATTGGTCTGCCCTGGCTGCTTCCAGGACGCGGCGTGTTCCTCCGTCAGCGTGACCCCCAGTTTCTGCTCGTATTTCCGCAGCAGTGGCTCGCTTCGCATCACGATCGGCGCGTGGACCAGCCAGGTGGCGTAGTAGAGAAAGAACGGTCGATCTTTGTTGGCCCGTAGAAAATCGAGCGCGGCATTCTGGGCCGCGTCGTCAGGCAATCCGTGTTCATCGAGTCGGAAGGGATCGTCGGCATCGCGGGTCGCAAAGCCCGTCAGCCGATCGGGGACCATCGGCACCTGCACCCCCCGATCATGGCAGGAGAAGTCAAAGCCGTGATGGGAGGGCTTCGGGTCGTCGATGTGGTTTTTGGAAATATGCCACTTGCCCGAATGGCCGGTGGCGTAGCCCTCCCGTTTCAAGGCTTCGGCGAGCGTGAATCGCTCGATCGGCATCCGGGCGGTGTTGTAGGGATTGATCATGGGTGCCCGGCTCGCGGCCGGGCAGGGTGGTTCGCCCCCGGCGACGCTGGTCATCTCCCCGCGGGCCGGATGCAGGCCGCTGAGGATCGCCGCCCGGCTCGGCGAGCAGACCGGGGCGGGCGAATAGGCCTGCCAGAACATCACGCCCCGCCGAGCCAAAGCGTCGATGTTGGGCGTTTCCATTGGTGTTGGCTCGTCGATGTCGTAGCACGTCACATCCTGCCAGCCGAGATCGTCGGCAAGCAGCAGCAGGACGTTGGGCTGGGGCGGCCGTTCACCCGCGACAGCCGTCTGGAGAAATAGGGTCGGAAGGGCGAGCCAGCAGCCCCACGCTCGCGGCCGCGAGCGTGATTGCCGCGGTGATGGTGATCGTGAGGTCGGAAGCATCAGCCGTGTGTTGTCATGGAGCATCACAACGTCAAGTCCTCCGGGGCTTGCGGCCCTCACTGTGGGTACCCTGTCGATTCCCGTTCCACCAGCTGCGGTGGCACACGGACGCTGCGGGGTTTGGGCTTGTCGTAGCGGCCCTCGATCCTGTCGAGCAGCAGGGAGGCCGCCGCCTGGCCGATTGCATAGGGGTCCTGCCGCATCGTCGAGAGCCGCGGTCGCAGCCCGGCAGATTCGGCGAGGTCGGCATATCCCAGGACCAAGAGATCACGGCCGATGAGCAGGTCGAGCGACTCGGCCACCGCGTAGACATCGGCTGCCATGCGGTCGGAGGCCAGGAAGACCGCGGTTGGCCGATCGCGGGAAGTGAGCAGCTCTCGGACAAGGTCTCGGCACCGGCAATCAGCCGCCTCCGCGACAACGCAGCGGACATTCGCCGCCTCTGCGAGGGTCTCCTCGAAGCCTCGGCGGCGGTCGGCGTAGGTCGAGACCCAGGGCTCGCCACCGATGTGGCACAGATGCCGGTGACCGAGCGAGAGCAGATGACGTGCGGCCATCCGGCCCCCGGCTATGTCGTCGGTGCCGCTGAAGTCGGCGTTGGTTCGCGGCAGGTTGCGATCGACGGCGACGAGGGGCACGCCCCGGTCCCAGACTTCGTGAAGATAGATCTGCGAGACGGTCTCATCGGATGGCCAGAAGATGATTCCGTCGACACGATGGTCCAAAAGGCGATGGAGGTACTCCCGCTCCGTCTCGTCCCGCGTCGCCTGCGGGCCAACCCCATGGAAGTGCAGGATCGGCAGGTACTGCTGCTCGGCGAGCGCGTCGTGGATGCCACGCACGATCTCCGACGCGAACGACAGGGCAATCGGCACCATCACGCCCACGGTGCCGCTGCGTCCCTGCTTGATCGCCCGCACGAGCCGATTGGGTCGATATTTGAGGCGTGTGGCCACGGCCAGGACCCGCTCCCGAGTCTCGACCGCGATGCGTCCTCGTCCGTTCAAGGCCCGGGAAACCGTCATCATCGAAACGCCTGCTTCGTCGGCGATTTGACGGAGTGTCGAACGGCGGCGGGGAGGATGGGCTGCCATGAATCTATTCTGCCTCGCGAAACTTCTCGGAAAAGACCATCCCGACTATCATCCGTTTGCCGGGTCATTCACCGCCGGTCATGGGGGCGTTCCGCGGAGGTCGGCCGGGAGGTTTGTGACATCGGCCCTGGCATCGGCTTTGGCAAACGCCCTCAGCCGCTCGACCACCTGGGGCTGCTCTCCGGCGAGGTCGTGCCGCTCATAGGGATCGGACGCGAGGTCGTAGAGCAGGGCCGGCCCCTTCTTTCGCAGGATCAGTTTCCAGTCGCCGTCGCGATGGCTCTCGTACACCGCCCGGCCGCTGTTGTGCGCGATGCACAGTGGCTGGGGGCGGGCGGCCTCGCCCGTGCCGGTGATCGCGGTCCAGCGGTCGATGCCGTCCCAGCCGAGGCTCTGGGCCTGACGAAGCTCGAGCAGCCCGGCGAGCGTCGGAAACCAGTCGGCCGCGTGGATCACCGCCGGGCACTTCCGCGGCGTGAGCACGCCGGGCCAGCTGGCAAAGGCACAGACCCGCACCCCCCCTTCCCAGAGCGTATTCTTCTGGCCCCGCAGCGGGTCGTTCTCGCTGTTGAGCGGCGAGTCGGGAACGTCGCCCACATAAGCGTTTTTGAGCGACTCGACCCCGCCGTTGTCGCTGGTGAAAATGACGAGCGTGTTCTCTCGCTGATCCGTCGCGTCGAGGGCGGCGACCATCTCGCCGACCTTGGCGTCGAGCTGCGAGACCATCGCCGCCATCCGCAGCCGCGAGTCGTGTCGGGCCGGATCGGAGTCGAACCGCACGCCGTCATAGAGTCGCTTGAAGGCCTCCGGCGCGTCGACCGGCGTGTGGACGGCGTGGAAGGCGACATAAAGCAACCACGGCCGCCGCTTGCCGCCGGCATCCCGCAGGTCGGCCCCCTCCCGGATTCGTCGCACGGCCTCCGCTGCCACGAGTTCGGTGGCGTTGCCCTCCTCGGCGAGCCGCTCACCGTCGCGGTGCCAGGTGTCCTCGTAAGGCCCGCGGCGATACTTGTGGGTCCAGGGGTCGGCGGCGCCGGTGAGCGTGCCGTAGGCGTGGTCGAAGCCGTAGTGGTTCGGTCCCCATTCCTGCCGTGAGCCAAGATGCCACTTGCCCGTCTGGAAGATCGTATAGCCGGCCGAGCGGAGCGTTGAGGCCAGCGTGGCGGTGCCCGAAGGCAGGGCCCGGCGGTTGCTCGGGCCGAGGACATGCGGCCCAAAACGGCCCGGATAACGGCCGGTGAGCAGGGCCGCCCTCGTCGGCGTGCAGACCGGCTGCACGTAGTGGCGATCGAGATCGACACCCTCGGCGACAAGCCGGTCCATCACGGGCGTCTTGGCGAAGCCGTCGTGCCAGCCGACGTCGCCCCAGCCGAGGTCATCGGCGACGATCAGCAGGATGTTGGGCCGGGGAGCCGCTGCGGCGGCGGGCCAGCTGCATGCCAGCAGCATGGACAGCCCGGATGCTGCCAGAGAGGCAATGTGGCGAGTACTCATGGTTCTGCGGCCTCATCGAGGCCGTGTTCGAGAAGTTTCTTGCGGAGGGTGTTGCGGTTGATGCCCAGCCTCGCCGCGGCCTTCAGCTGCACACCCTTGCAGGCGGCGAGCATCTGGGCGACGAGTTCGCGTTCCACGCGGCTGATGATCCGTTCGAAGAGGGTGTCGTCGTCGTCCGCCGAGGTGGCCAGGCCCTGCTCGACCAGTTCGCGGGCGAGGCTGTCGAGATCCCCGCCGCGGCCGGGCACCGCCGCCGCGGCCGCCTCGCCGCGAATTGCCGGGGGCAGCAGGTCGAGGGTGATCTCATCGCCGCCGGCGAGCACCACGCACCGCTCGATCACGTTTTGCAGCTCGCGGACGTTGCCGGGCCAGTGGTAGGCGGCGAATGCCTCGAGCACATCAGGATGGATGTGCACCACGTAGCGGTCGTTGGCCTCGTTGTACAACTCCAGGAAGTGGCCGGCGAGATGGGGGATGTCTTCGCGGCGGGCCCGCAGCGGGGGCAGGTAGATCGGCACCACATTGAGCCGATAGTAGAGGTCCTCGCGAAACTTCTCGCGAGCCACCTCGTCGAGCAGTTCGCGATTGCTCGCCGCGATCACGCGGGTATCGACCCGGATCGTCTCGGTGTCGCCCACCCGCTCAAACTCCCGCTCCTGCAGCACCCGCAGCAGCTTGACCTGCAGCTTGGGGGTCGTGGAGTTGATCTCGTCAAGAAAGATGGTGCCGGTATGGGCCGCCTCGAAGCGGCCGGTGCGGTTGGCCACGGCGCCGGTGAAGGCGCCCCGCACGTGTCCGAAGAGTTCGCTTTCCAGCAGTCCCTCCGAGAGGGCCCCGCAGTTGACCCGCACGAAGGGCCCGCTGCCGCGCGGCGAGACGCGGTGGATCGCCCGGGCGATGAGTTCCTTGCCGGTGCCGGTTTCACCTGTGAGCAGCACCGAGGCATTGGAGGCGGCCACCCGCCGGGTCATCGCATACACCTCCCGCATCGCCGCACCGCTGCCGACGAGGCCCTCGAGTGGCGAAGGGTCCGGCGGAGGGTCGCTGGAGTCACGCAGCATCGGCAGGCCTCGGCCGGGCGAACTCCGGCGGTGGGATGGGCAGGAGCGGGCAGGGGGCGGTGCATCAGCCGCACCTGCCGGTGGCGTCACGGCGACGAGTCGGCGGGCGTGACCGAGAGGGAGGCCTCGCCGAGGCGGTGCATCACGCTTCGGCAGACCTCCGACGAATTCCCAGTGTACCGACGGACGAGCCCGGCCACCTCCGCGTCGCCGATCAGGAGGCCAAAAGCCTCGATACTCGTGGTCAAAGCGTCGGCCGCCACCCGGCACCCTGCCGGATCGCCGCCAGCAGCAGCGGCCGCCTCGACCAGGGCCAGCTGTGCTTCGCCGGCCGGAATCGCGGCCAAGAGCCCGGCCGCCTCGGCGGTGTGTCTGCCGGCTGCGAGCGCCCGCGAGGCCGGAGCAATCGCGGGGGTCATCCCGAAGCCGCGGTCGGCGACGCCGGCAAGCGTCGCGAGGGCACGACGGGCCCTCGCGGCTCGGGCCTCGGCCAGCCGCCGCCGCCGCGCTCCCACGAGCAGTCCCTTGGCGTCGAGCCTCGAGAGCACCGCCGGCAGCCGCGGCGGGGCACCCTCCGGGCCGTCGGCCGGCTCAAAAAAGCCGCGGAGCGAGTCGATCACCGCCACCCGCTCGAGCCGCTCGCCCTGGAATCCCTCCAGCCGCGCAAGCAGCCGCCGGCGAAACTCCGCCGGCTCGGCATCATCGATCGGATCGACCACCACGAGCACCGGCGGAGGGCCGTCGCTTGGCACCCGTCGGATAACCGCGACGGTCTCGAGCGGGTCCGGGTCGGCAAGCCTCGCGGCAAGCACGACGAGGCAGACGTCGGGATGGCCCGCGGCGGTGACTGCGGCATGGCCGCTGGAGACCGTAACCGGCTTGAAGCCGCCAGCTGCCAGACGGGCCGCGAGGCTCGTGGCCCGCGCCGCGACAGGATGGGCCACGACCACGCGATCCACACCGGCCGCCTCGCTGCAGGAGGCGAGCGTGGCGATCAATCGGCTCGATCCGGCGAAGCCCTCGGCCCTGCTTGCCGCCAGAGCCGCGGCCGCCATGAATTGCAGCTGGCGGTCGTCGGAGTCGAGGCCGCGGACAAGGGCCTTTTGAACCGCCGGAATCGGTCGGCTGTCGGCGAGCGGTCCGCTGATCGCCTGCACGGCCGCCGCCGCCGCATGCGTCATGCCCCGCTCGAGAGCCGCATCGAGCAGCTCGGCGGCGAGATCGAGCCGGAACCCGTCCGGCCCGGTGGCCGCCTCGCGAAACACCGCCGCCGACCCGCGACGAGCAAGGCTGCCCGGGGCGACCACCGCCCCTTCGAGCTGTGCCAGCAGCACCAGCCGCACCGACTCCGGATCGGCCGCCTCGAGGGCCACCAGGTCGCGGGCGAGATGACCGGCAAGCAGCCCGCGATTGAAGCGGCGAGAGAGCATGGCCCGCCTGGGGACGCCGGAGTCGGGGTCGAAGAGAAAGCCCTCCTCCTGATCATCCCGGGCTGCAACGAGCATTTCCTCCGGGAGAAACTCCCACAACAGCGGATCCTCGCGGGTGGCATCGGGCCTGCCGTGGCCAGCCCGGCCGACGCCGGGCAGGAGGCCGGCGGGCCGCAGCAGGGCGTCGAGCCGGCGGGAGAGCCGCACGATCGCCTCGGAGCGATTCGGCAGCCGTCCTCCCTCGGTTGGTACGAGCGTGCGGTAGGCCTCTGCTGCTGCGGCGCGAATCTCCTCAGAAGAGTCAACCACCAGCAACGGCCCGAGCAGGAAGTCGGCGTCCTTCGCGGAGCCGCAGACCGCCAGGCTCCGCATCACCCCGGGCCAGTTGTCGGTGTCGCCGCTGCCCAGCCAGGCCACCAGTGGCTCCACCGCCGCCTCGCCGAGCCGCTCGATGAGCCCACGGACGATTGTCCTGGCCCTGGCGTCGGCGGTGTCCTCGGGCGGGGGCGGGGGAGTCAGCCTCCGGGCCAGCACGCTGACCGCATCGAGACCGGCCCGGGCCAGTTCGTCGGCAGCGGCGGAGCGAACGGCGAAGGCGTCGTCGTCGAGGGCATCGGCAAATCCCTCGAGCCGCTTCGGATCGCGACGGCGGAGCCGGGATGCGTTGCGGATCTCGGCGAAGAGCTTGGGCAGGTCGGGCTCGCGGCGGCCCAGCAGCCGCTCGGTCCTCGCCAGTTCGGCCGGATCGGCCGCGTCGCCAAGATCGGCCAGCAGATCGGCAAGCAGATCGGGTCCGCCCTCGCCCGCCTCCGCGATCACCCCGACAAGCCTGCGGAAATAGCCGAGGGCCACGTCGGGAGCCTCGACGGCCGCCGCGCGGTTGACCGCCTCGAGCAGTTCCGCGGCGGTGTTCCGCGGCGTGGAGGCGAGCGAATCGACGACCGCCGCGGCGAGTGGATCGAGCGGAGGCGGCTCCGGGGCCGGCTCGGCTGCCGGCAGGATCCGGCCGGCCGCGATCGTCAGGGCGAGAACGAGAAATCTTTGCAGCCGCAGCACGACGCGCCGCAGCCGCGCACCGGTTGGCGGGGGCGTGGTCATTGCGGGCTCGCGGGGTCGGGCCGGCCGCCCGGCGTGCCGGGCGTGGCCTCGCCCAGCCGGGTTCGCCAGCGACGGAGGGCCTCGGCGACCTGGGCCGGTCCGGTCGAGCCGGCCGACCGCATCCTGGCCACCGCCGCGGCCGCACCGAGCGACTCGCGGATCGACAGATCGAAGCCGGGGATCACCCGGCGGCAGTCTTCATCGGAGACCCCAGAGAGCGGCAGTCCCTGCTCCATCGCGATTCGCACGAGCCGTCCGACTGCTTCGTGGGCGGTCCGCTGCGGCATGCCCGAGGCGATCAGGGCCTCCATCAGACTGGTGGCGTCGAGATAGCCACGGTCGAGCCCGGCGGCAACCCGCTCACGATCGAAGGAGGCTCTCGCCACGAGCGGGCCGGCGATGCCGAGCACCGCTTCGAGGGTGTCGATCGAGTCGAAGACCGGTTCCTTGTCTTCCTGCAGGTCGCGGTTGTACGCCGTCGGCAGACCCTTGAGCAGCACCAGCAGGGCCTGCAGGTTGCCGATCGTGCGGGCCGACTTGCCGCGGGTCAGTTCGAGCATGTCGGGGTTGATCTTCTGCGGCATGATCGAGCTGCCGGTGCAGAAGGCCTCGGGCAGGCGGAGAAAGCCGAACTCCTCGCTGCTGTAGATGATCCACTCCTCGGCCCACTGCGAGAGGTGGACCGCGGCCAGGGCGATCACGAAGGCGAGTTCGCAGGCAAAGTCGCGGTCGCTCGCCGCGTCGACGCTGTTGGCCATGACCCCCTCGAAGCCGAGGGCCGCGGCGAGGTGCTCGCGGTCGATCGGCAGGCTCGTGCCGGCCACCGCCGCGGATCCCAGCGGCAGGCGGTTGGTCCGGCGGCGGCAGTCGGCCAGGCGTTCGCGGTCGCGGTCGAGGCGTTCGCACCAGCAGAGCAGCTGGTGGGCGGCGAGTACCGGCTGGGCCCGGCGGAGGTGGGTATAGGCGGGAATCACCAGGTCCTGCTCCCGCTCGGCCAGCCCCAGGAAGGCCCGCTGCAATGCGGCCAGCCCGGCATCGAGCCGGTCGATCGCCCGGCGGCAGAAGAGCCGCAGGTCGGTTGCCACCTGGTCGTTGCGGCTGCGGGCGGTGTGGAGCTTGCGTCCTGTGTCGCCGAGCCGCTCGGTGAGGGCCGCCTCGATGTTGAGGTGGATGTCCTCGCGGGCCGTGGAGAAGGGGAAGCGGCCCTCAGCGATCTCGCGGCCGATCTCGGCGAGCGACGCGGCGATCCGCTCGGCCTCCTCGGCGGTGATGATCCCGCAGGCGGCGAGCATTCGGGCGTGGGCCGTCGAAGCGGTGATGTCGTCCTCGGCGAGGCGACGGTCGTAGGAGACGCTCTCGGAGAAGGCCTCGACCCGCGGGTCGGTCGACTCGGCGAACACGCCGCCCCAGGCTTTTTGTGTCGAGGAGTCTTCGCTCACGATTCCCTGCCTTGCCGTGCCGCGTGTCGCCGGGCCGCCCGCGAGGGCTCGCAACGTGCCCGGCCGGGATGCCCGACGCCCGGCTTGTGGGTTGTAATGTTCCCAGTCCCGTGAAAAAAGCCGAAAATGGCCGGTTCGATGCCGAGCCCGCCCCCCCCGCACACACCCGAAGCCTTTCTCGCCCCTGAGGGGCGGCTTGCGGTACGGCTTGCCGGCTGGGAGTCGCGGCCGCAGCAGCTGGAGATGGCCCGGGCGGTCGAGGCGGCGATCCGTGACCGCAAGCACCTTCTCTGCGAGGCGGGTACGGGCGTGGGCAAGAGCCTGGCCTACCTCGTGCCCGCGGTGCTCGCCGCGACTGCCGACCAGCAGCCGATGCAGCGCGATGATGATGGCGGGGCGGAGTCGGCCGGCCCGCCAGGCCGTCCGCGGCGGGTCGTGATCTCGACCCACACGATCGCCCTCCAGGAGCAGTTGATCGGCAAGGACATCCCGCTGGTGGCGTCGGTCATGCCGCGGGAGTTTTCGGCGGTGCTCGGCAAGGGCCGCGGCAACTACCTGAGCCTGCGACGGCTGGAGCTTGCCCGCGGCCGTGCCCACACGCTCTTTCGCGACGACGACGAGGTGGATGCCCTGGCGAAGATCGCCACCTGGGCGAAGACCACCGCCGACGGCTCGCTGGCCGACCTGGCCTTCACGCCGCCGCCGGGCGTGTGGGAGGAGGTGCAGAGCGACTCGGGCAACTGCATGGGCCGTGCCTGCCCGCGGCATGCGGAGTGTCATTACTTCACCGCCAGGCGGAGGCTGGCCCGGGCGGAGCTGATCGTGGTCAACCACGCCCTGTTCTTCAGTGACCTGGCCCTGCGACGCGGCGGCGTGAGCCTGCTGCCCGACTACGACATCGTGATTCTCGACGAGGCCCACACCGTCGAGGCAGTTGCCAGCGAGCACCTCGGCGTGAGCCTCTCGAGCACCACGGTCGATCGCCTGCTCGCCCGTCTCTACAACGAACGCACCCAACGGGGCCTGCTTTTGCACTACGGCGAGCTGGAAGCCCTGCGGGCCGACGTGGTCCGTTGTCGCCGCGAGGCGGAGGCCTTCTTTCTCGCGGTGCGGGACGCGGCTGCCGATCCTGGCGGCGGTCAGGGCCGCGGCGGGCCCTGGAGGATCGCCGAGGCGGGGTTGGTGCCCGACACGCTCGCCGACCCGTTGGCCAGCCTGGCACGGCGGCTTCGCGGTGCCGCCGAGGGGATCTCGGCGGAGGCCGAGCGACACGACCTGCACGCCGCCGCCGATCGGCTGCAGGCGGTTGCTGGAACCGTCGCCAGCTGGCTGGGGCACGACCTGCCCGGCAGCGTGTGGTGGGTCGAAGAGCATGCCACCCGTCGCGGCCCGCGGGTGCGGCTGGCCGGCTCACCGATCGATGTCGGCGAGACCCTCGAGCTGGAACTCTTCAGCCGCGTCGGCACCGCGGTGCTTGCCAGCGCCACCTTGAGCGTGGGTGCCGGCGGGGAGGCGGGGTCGGGCGATCCCTTCGCTCACCTCCGCAGGCGGCTGGGGCTCGCCGGGGCGGCGGGCGTGCAACTGGGCAGCCCCTTCGACTATGCCGCCCAGGTCGAGCTGATTCTTCCCGAGGGCATGCCCGACCCGGCGGAGCGGGGGGAGTTTGAGCGGGCCAGTCATGCGATGATCCGCCGCTATGTCGATCGCACCTCCGGGGCGGCGATGGTGCTTTTTACCAGCCACGAGGCGGTGGCCCGTGCCACGCGGGAGCTGGAGCCCTGGGCTCGCGAGGGTGGATACCGGCTCGTGAGCCAGGCCCACGGCCTCTCGCGTTCGCGGATGCTCGAGGCCTTTCGCGAGGGGCCGCGGAGCGTGCTTCTGGGGACCGATGCCTTCTGGCAGGGGATCGATCTGCCGGGGCGTCTGCTGGTCAACGTGATCATCACCCGCCTGCCCTTTGCCGTGCCGGATCGGCCGCTGGTCGCGGCGAGAATCGAGGCGATCCGCCAGACCGGCGGCAATCCTTTCCTCGACTACCAGCTGCCCGAGGCGGTGCTCAAGTTCAAGCAGGGCTTCGGCCGGCTGATCCGCCGTCGCGATGACGGCGGGATCGTGGTCGTGCTCGATCCGAGGATTCGCACGAAGGCTTACGGACGGCTGTTCCTCGAGAGCCTGCCGCAGCCGCGGATCGTCGAGGAGTGAGCCTCTCGAGTGCGCGACGGGCCCGACAGATTCAGCGGGCGGCATCGATCGCCGCCTCGAGTTCGCCGATCGCAGCGGCGGCGGCGGCGGGGTCGGCCGCGTCGATCGCCTCGGCCACCGCCGGCAGCCAGACTGCGGCATAGCCGTCGGCACACGACGCCTCGAGCAGGCTGCGATACCACGGCCGCCCCGGCAGCCCATCGCAGAGAAATCGCCGCCGAAGCTGCAAGGCATCACAGCGACGCAACTCCTCCGGCGGATCGGCGAACCGGCGGCCGAGCCTTGCAAGCTGTGTTGCCGCTGTTGCGAGTCCGGCGTCGGCGGCACCCGCGGCGAGCCGCTCGCACTCTCCGGCCAGGTGGCGAAGCAGTGCCGACGAGTCGAGCGGCAGCCGGTCGGCCCCTGCCAGCCGCGAGAGCACGACCGCGGTCAGCCTGGCAAGCATTGCCGCAGGGGCATAGTCGTCACCCACCGCGAGGCGATACCATCGCAGGGTGTCGTGGGCGGTGTGATAGGCGAGCCCTTGCGACCCGCCGGCATAGAGCGAGCAGGCCGGCAATCCGGCGATGCAGCGGAAGGGGACGTGGTCGGAGCCGCCGCCGGGGAGCCCGGGCCGGGGCGGCCCCTCGTCGGCGGCCAGCGACCGCTCCAGCCAGGCGGCATGGATGCTGCGGTGGTCGATCCCGCGAACCGAGCCGGCCGCCGCCACAACCGCCCCGGCAAGTTCGGGCGAGGCGGCCGGGGAGAAGTCGGGACCCATCGCCGCCATGTCGAGATTGAGATAGGCCACGCCGTCGCGGACGAGCCGGTCGCGGTGGGCCTCGACCCACTCGGTCGATCCCACGAGGCCGTATTCCTCCGCGGCCCAGCAGGCGAAGAGGATCGTCCGCTGGGGTGGCCGGCCGGTCTCCGCCTCCGCCGCGAGCACCCGCGCCGCCTCCAAGAGCACGATCAGCCCGGCGGTCGGGTCGCTCGCCCCGTGGGTCCAGGCATCGTGGTGGCAGCCGGCGATCACCAGCTGCTTGGCGAGTGCTGGATCCTCCGCGGCCCCCGGCAGGATGCCGATCACGTTGGCCGACCTCAGGATTCGCTGCTGCTGATCCACCGCCAGCCGCACCCGCACGTCGGGCCCCGAGGTCAGCCGCGTGGCCGGCCCCAGGCCGGCATCCCACCGCGGCGCGGCCGCCTCGCCTCGCATTGCGGCGACGATCGCAGCGGCCGCGGTGGCGGAGACCGGCTGGGAGAGGATTCGCGGGAAGGGGACCTCCGCGGGGTCCAGCCGCGGGGCATTCTCGGCAGCCGCCACGCCGGGAGTCAGCGGATCGCCGTCCCACTCGAGCGTGGCGATGCAGCCGCGTTCCATTGCCTGCGGGTTCACGCCCGGTCCGGCCGGGTAGGGGGCTGTCTGCGGGCTGCGGGCGTCGGTGCCGCCACGGGCCGGGTCGGAGTAGAGCAGCAGGCCGGCGGCACCGGCCGCCTCCGCCCGCCGCGCCTTGCCGCCGCGGTAGCCGCGGCCATTTTTGGCAAGCACGATCTTCCCGGCCAGGTCGATGCCCCGTTTGTCCAGGAGGGAAAAATCGTCCGGCCTCGCGTAGTGGGCGTAAACCACTTCGGCGGTCGCCTCACCCGATCCGCTCCAGGCATGCCAGGCCGCATCGAGGGTGGTGTCGGCGGTGGCGGGGTCGGCATCCAACGGCGGCTCACGAAGCGGAAACTGTCGCGGTTTTTCACCATCCACAAGCAGCTCGAGCGTGGCATCGACCGGCTCGCAGAGATGGAGGTCAAGCCACTCCACACGCACCCCCAGTCGGTTCTCGCGAAAGAATTTCTCGAGCCCCGCGATCACGGCGTGGTCGCCCGGTGTACCGGCGCGGTGGGGCCTTGCCGCGAAGCGTTCGTGAAGCCCGGCCAGGCTGCGGGGGTCGACACGCTTTTCGAGCGAGCGTTCATGTACCCGCTGCTGCATGCGACGCGACTGCTCGAAGCAGTCGAGGCCCGGCGGGAGTTCTTCGGCGGTCGCGTCGCAGGCAATCAGGGCCGCGGCCGCGACAAGCACGGCCCTGGCAGACTGTGGAACAAGTCTGCCGCCGCAGGACGCGGCCAGCGACCCCCGAAAACCTCGGCTTTTTGGGGAGTCGCTCAAGTGGGCTGTGTTCGCCCTCGTCCGCGGGCAGGGGGCCATGGAGGGCTTTTTCCACGGGCAGCTCGCTGTGCGGGAAATTCGCAGAAAGCAGCGCACCAGGTTCACTCGGCCAGCTTGAGAAACGACCAGGTCGTCGGGTCGCTCTCCCAGGGATACTCCGGTGGAGCAAACAGCGGGATCTTTCCCATCCGACGATCGACGATGGCCGCGAAGAAGCCGAGCACCGGCTGCTCGGCCGGATCCCAGCCGGGCAGGGCGGCAGAGGAAATCCCCGCGGCAAGTTCCCAGCCATCCCGTCGCAGGCTGGCGGTGACGCGGATCGCATCGGCGGGCAACGGCGGCGGCTGCTCGCTGGCGCGTGGGATCGTGCCCGCCACGGCCACCGGCTCGTCGGCCCGTTTGCCGCCGCCGGGGGGCAGGATCGCGAGCCGACGGCAAAACCGCCCGGCCCGATGGCTGTCGCCGGTCGGTCGGGTGGCCAGCCACAGATGCAGGCCGTCGGAATCCTCCGGCTTGGCTGGGTGGCACCAGCGGCTGGCGTCGAGGCCGCTGGCCTTGCACCACACCGCCAGCCCCCCGTCGCTCCAGCCGATTGCCAGTTCGGCCACACCTGGCACGCCGAGGATGCCGGAGAAATCGGGAAGCCGATTTTTCTTGGCAAACGTCGCATCCACCGGCCAATTCCGGGATATCCGCGGACAGCTGATCCGGAAGCGAAACAGCGATGCCGGGTGGACAAGCGGGGGCACGGGGCTCTTGCTCGAGGCGAGGGGCGGCCATGGCAGCAGACGGACCAGTATACTCCGCGAGACCGCGCGGACCGGATCGACCAGGGTTGGTTGCCTGCGGCGGCCGCCGCGGAAGTGGTGCAGCGATGCGGATTCTCCAGGTGGCCAGCGAGGCGGTGCCCTTCGCCAAGACCGGCGGGCTTGCCGACGTGGCCGGCTCGCTGCCGGCGGCGTTGGAGCGGCTCGGCTGCGACTGCCTGCTGGTGGTGCCGGCCTACCGCCAGGCCCACGAGGCGGGAGTGCCGATCGAGCCGACCGACCTCGCCTTCGAGATCCCGATCGGCCAGCGGCGGCTCACGGCGAAAATCCTACGGGCCACCCTGCCAGGTTCGAGCGTGCCGGTCTACCTCGTGGACAACCCCGAGTGCTTCGGCAGGGACACGCTCTACGGCGGCAGCGAGGACTACCCCGACAACGCCGAGCGGTTCATTTTCTTCTCGCGGGCGGCCCTCGAACTTGCCGGGCGGCTCGATCGCCCGATCGATCTCGTCCACTGCCATGACTGGCAGGCGGGCCTGGTGCCGGCCTACCGCCGGCTGGTCTACCACGATTGGCCCATGCTCGCCCGGGCCGCGACGCTGCAGACGATTCACAACATGGCCTACCAGGGCACCTTCTGGCACTGGGACATGCTGCTGACGGGCATCGACTGGAAATACTTCAACTGGCAGCAGATGGAGTTTTACGGCCAGCTCAACTTCCTCAAAACGGGGCTCGTCTTCGCCGACGCGATCAGCACCGTGAGCCCCAGTTATGCCCGCGAGATCACCGAGGCCCCGGGCGGCTGCGGGCTCGAGGGGGTGATCGCCGGCCGACGCGACGCGGTCACCGGCATCGTCAACGGCATCGACACGGCCCTCTGGGATCCGCGGAGAGACCGCCACATTCCGCGGCACTACGGCGAGTCGGATCTTGCCGAGGGGAAGTATGCCGCACGGGTTGCCCTGGCGGCCCGGCTCGGCCACGCGGCTCCCGACACCCGACCGCTGGTCTCGTTTGTGGGGCGGCTGGTGCCGCAGAAGGGGGTCGATTTGATCGTGGAGATGCTCGGTCGCAGCGCGGGCAACGGCCGGGCCCATTATGTGATCCTCGGCACCGGTGAGACGGCCCTCGAGGAATCGCTCGCCCGCGTGGCGGCGATGTATCCGGGCACGATCGACCTCGTGATCGGCTTCGATGAGACCCTCGCCCACCTCGTCCAGGCGGCCAGCGACATCGTGCTCGTGCCGAGTCTCTTCGAGCCCTGCGGTCTGACGCAGCTCCACGCCTTCCGCTACGGGGCGATCCCCGTGGTTCGGGCCACCGGCGGGCTGATCGATACGGTCGTCGACACCACCCCCGAGTCGATCGCTGATGGCACCGCCAGCGGCTTCGTCTTCGAGCGGTTCGATTCGGCGGCCCTCGAAGAGGCCCTCGGTCGCGGTCTCGACGCCCACGCCGATCGCGGGCTGTGGGACGAACTCGTGCGGCGGGTGATGCGGCAGGACTGGTCGTGGGATGCCAGTGCCCGGGCCTATCTCGAGCTGTACGAGCGGACCATCGCCGCCCCGCCGGTGGAGGTCTGACACGCAGCCGGGCGGCGGATACGGATTTTGTCGAATTTTCCGGAACTGTCGGCCGATAAATCCTTGTGTGGGTCGATGGTCGGGCACACGGGGGGGGAACAGCCGTGCGGCAGGGCAAGTGGGTTGCAGGCAAGCGTGATCGCCGAGGCAGCTACCCGGCAGCCGGCCAGGGCGTGGTCATCGTCGTCGGCCTGCTTGTCGCGGCGACCGGCTCCACGGCGATTGCCGGGGGTGGTGAGCGATTCGACTGTCCCGATTGCAGGCCCTTTGCCAGCCGCAAGAGCCCCAGCGGTGACACCGGTTGTGGGCCGAGGTATTGGGGTGCCTACCACAGCGAGCCGCTGATGCAGGACCCCTGCGACTGCTCCAACCGTTGGGCCAACTGCTGCGGCGGCCGCGAGATGCCCGAGAAGCTCACGCCCTGGCAGCTGCCTCCGTGCCGCGGCTTCCAGCCTCCGTCCGCGGCCGGCTACGGCCCGGTGCGGGTCTGCCGCGGCTGCAAAACACCCACGGCCGCCTGGTGGTGAGTCGGCTGCGGCTGAGAGATCAGCGGCCGTCCGTCATTCCGGCAGTGAGGGCCTGGGCATAGGTCACCAGGTCACCCCGGGCCCGGCAGGCATCACGGAGCTTGGCGAGACTGCCGGGGGCCTTGGCCTCCGCGGCAGCTGCGAGGCTTACGATGGGGGGCACCAAGCCGGTGGTGGGCAGCTCGGCCGCCTCGGGCCCGCGGGTCGGCAGCCCGAGGACGACATCGACCGCCTCCGCTTCCCGCCCGCCTCTGGCAAGCATCACTGCGAGGTATTCCGCAGCAAGCTGCTCTCCCGGGCCGCTGCCTGATGCCCCGCGGGATCCGCCCGCCCCGGCCTGATCGCGGAAAACCGCGGCCGCCTCGTCGAGATGCTCCCCGAGGCAGCCTGAGAAGAAGAGCCACGAGGCCCGCGGCATCTCGGCGAACGGCCCATCCCCGGGGAAGCAGAGCTCCGCCGGAAGCCGGCAGGCGTAGCTGGCCAGTTCACGGGCGAGCCGCAGCACGGAGGCATCGCTACAGACTCTCGCGATCCGCAGCACGTTGTGCAGGTGGGATACGTCAACGTGGATTGCCGGGTCGTCGGCGAGCCCTCCGGCAGCCTCGAGCAGCTGCTCGATCGAGCGGTCGCTCGGCAGCGAGACACCCCGCTCGGCGAGATCAGCCGCGAGGTTTGTCGAGAGTTCATCGGCCAGGTGCCTTACGAGCGTTGCCGCGGCCGGCTCCTGCTGTCGCGGTGGAAGCCGGGCGATCGACTGCTCGAAGGCGGTGATCCCGTTGCAGGTCCCGTGGTGCTCGAGCACCAGCCGCAGCCCGAGGGCCGGGTCGAGCCCCTCCCAGAGGGCGACCTCGACGAGTTCACCGAGCAGCCGCTCATGTTCCTCCTCCGCCTCGGAGCAATCGGCTCCGCCGTATTCGCGGTCGGCCGCAGAGAGTTTTTCAGCGGCGAATCCCGCAAGCCGCCCGGCGACCTCGGCCGGTTCGGCGGCGACGCGGAGGTACATCCAGCCCTCCGCCACCCGGCCCGCCTCGAGCAGCGGCCAGCCCACCTCCAGCGCGGCGGCACGCGAGGCGGCGTCGAGTGCTTCTCGCTGCCGTGAATCGAGGCTTGCTGGGTCGACATCGTCGGTGAGCCCGGCGGCCAGCCTCGCCTGCACGATCCGCGTGTCGAAAACCGCATGCCACTGCTCTCGCCTGCGGAGCATGTCGGCAAGGTCCTCGAGCATCGCTTTGCCGCCCTCGGTCGCGAAGAGCGTGTCGAGCCGGTCGAAGCTCGTCTCGTCGGCGGGATTGCTCTGGGGTGGCTGGCGCACGGCGTCGGGGCGGGGTGTGGGGAAGCCCGAGTCTACCACTGCGTCGCACGCGAAGCCGGCGCGGTCACCCTGCCGTCTGCTGCCGCAGCGATTCGTAGGCGAGCACCGCGGCCGCCGCCGAGACATTCAGGCTGTCGGCCACGCCGAGCATCGGCAGGCTGATGGTCTGCATCGGAATCCTGCCGGCGTCGGCGGCCGC
>CAZRKH010000028.1:0-5256 GCA_964600785.1 uncultured Chitinophagaceae bacterium | reverse complement strand
CGGCTGACACGACGGCTGACACGACGGCTGACACGACGGCTGACACGACGGCTGACACGACGGCTGACACAACGGCTGACACAACGGCTGACACGACGGCTGACACGACGGCTGACACAACGGCTGACACAACGGCTGACACAACGGCTGGGGTCCCGGAGCCGTCAGCCGATCCGCCGGTCCCCGCGACATTCACCTCGCCGCCGGTGGCGGAACCCCTTCCCGTCGAGCCGCAGCGGATTCCGCCGGGGCGTCATGTTGTGACACCAGGGGAGACCTGGTGGTCGATCGCCGAGCGGGCCTACGGCGACGGCCGCCTCTACCGCGGTCTCTACGCCTGGAATCGCGTGCTTGATCCGCAGGTCTCGCTCGCTCCCGGGACGAACCTCGAAATTCCCACCGCCGCGCGGCTCGCCGCAGCCCATCCGGCCACTGTTCCCGCCGCGGAGGCCTCCAGTGGCGTGGTGCTTGCCTCGGTCGGCGAGACCTCCGGTGGCGTGACGACCGCCTCGGCACACGCCGTCACAGTACAGCCTGGCGACACGCTGCTTTCGATTGCCCGTAAGTCGCTCGGCTCGTCCGGACGGTGGCGGGAGATCTACGCGGCCAATGCCGATCTCCTCGGGCACTCCCCCGGCCCCCTCATCCCGGGCACGAGACTGGTGCTGCCCGCCCCACGCTAGCAGACCGCGGAACACGTCTGCGGCATGATGTCCGAACTCGATCGCTACCACTACGATCTTCCCGACGAACTCATCGCCCAGCAGCCGATCGAGCCGCGGGATGCCGCTCGCATGCTCGTGCTGGAGCGGGCGAGCGGGCGGATCACCCATGCCCGGGTTCGCGACCTGCCAGCCTTCTTCGGGCCCGGCGACCTGCTGGTCACCAACGACACGAAAGTTCGCCCGGCGCGGCTCACGGGCCGTCGCGAGGCGACCGGCGGCCGCTGGGAGGGTCTCGTGCTGGGCATCGAGGCGGATCGTCTGCAACTGATTGCGAAAACCCGTGGCCACGTCAGCCCCGGAGAGCGGATCGTGCTCGCCGACCGCCTGGGAGCCGACGCCGCCCGGCTTGTGCTGGGTGAACGAACCGACGACGGCGGCTGGCTGGCGACCGTTGAAACCGCCGCCGGAGGCAAAATCACGGACCCCGAGGCGGTGCTCGAGGCGGTCGGCCGCGTGCCGCTGCCCGGCTATATCCGTCGGGGCGAGGAAGGGCCGGGCGATCGCGACCGCTACCAGACGGTCTTCGCCGAGCGGGTCGGTTCGGCCGCCGCACCGACCGCGGGCCTGCATTTCACCCCGCAACTGCTCGCGGGCTGTCGTGACGCGGGCATGGGCCATGCCCGCGTCACGCTTCACGTGGGCCTGGGCACCTTCCGTCCGATTGCCGTGGAGTCGCTCGCCGACCACCGGATGCACGCGGAATGGTGTGAATGCCCGCCCGAGACGGCCGCCGCGATCACCGCCGCCCGAGCCGCCGGCCGCCGGGTGCTGGCAGTGGGCACCACCACGGTTCGCACGCTCGAGTCGGCCGCCGCGGCCGACGGCGTGTTCCGGGGCCCGACCGAACTGTTCATTCAGCCGGGATTTTCCTTCCGCGCCGTCGACTGCCTGTTGACGAATTTCCCCCTGCCGCGGACAACCCTGCTGGTGCTCGTCTCGGCCCTTGTCGGTCGGGAGCGGATGCTCGCGGCCTACCAGGAGGCGATTCGGCACCGATACCGGATGCTCAGTTACGGGGATGCGATGCTCATTCTGTGAAGCATCCGTCACACCCACGGAGGAGAACGCATTGGCAGCTGACGAAGAGGTACTCGTGGTGCCGCGGAGCCTGCTGGAGGGGCTGGGGGTTTTTCAGGGCTTCTGCGGTGAGGTCGACCGCTACCTGCCGGCCCTGCTCGATCCGGCAAACACCTCCTGGCGGCCGCGGGCAAGCGTGGAAGAGGATCCTTCCTTCAAACAACTGATTCCCTACTGCGTGCTTCGCTGGGTCGATGCCGAGGGGCTGCCACGCTATTTCGCCTACACCCGCGGCGGCGGGCAGCACGAAGCCCGTCTGCGTCGCAAGCGGTCGGTGGGCATCGGCGGCCACATCTCGAGTACCGACGGAATGCATGGTGACGATCGATCCTACGCCTCGGGCATGCGGCGGGAACTCGACGAGGAGGTGGCCCTTGGCGGCGGCTACCGCGAGCGGTGCGTGGGGCTGATCAACGACGATGCCACGGCGGTGGGCAGTGTGCACCTGGGCATCGTGCACCTGCTCGACCTCGAAGTGGCCCAGGTCGAATCCCGTGAAGACGACCTCGTGGAGTGTGGGTTTGACACACTCGAAGCTCTGCTGGCCGACCGCGAGCGGTTCGAGACCTGGAGCCAGATCGCCCTCGACCACATCGCCGCAGGCGGCTTCGCCGCCCCGTAGCCCGGCGCGGCCGCTGTAGGCCGGTGCGGCTCGCACCGGCGTTTGCCGGTTGCGCCGCAACCGGCAACAACCCGCCCCGCTCATCAATTCACCTGTCCCCTGGCTCGTGCTTCGCGGCTCGAGTCCGATCGTCTCCTGTCCGGTAGTCTCTAGGACGATGGCGATCTACCTCGACAACCACTCCACCACCCGTCTCGACCCACGCGTGCTCGAGGCGATGCTGCCGTGGCTCACCGACCACTACGGCAACGCCGGCAGCACGACCCACCGAATGGGACACGAGGCCCGCGATGCGGTGGAGGCGGCCCGTGAGAAGTTCGCCCGGGCGGTCGGAGCCGAGCCGGACGAGATCATCTTCACAAGCGGGGCCACCGAGAGCGTGAACCTCGCGATCCTGGGGGCGGCAGCTCGGCGTCGGGCTGCTGGCGGCCGCATCGTCAGTTGGACCGCCGAACACCGCGCCGTGCTCGACCCGCTCGAGCACCTTGCCTCGCGGCAGGAGGCGGAGGTCGTGCTCCTGCCGGTGGCCGGCCGCGACCAATCGGTGCCCGGGCTCATTGACCTCGAACGATTTCGCGAAGCCTGCACATCGGGAACCTTCCTCGCCACGCTGCTTGTGGCCAACAACGAGATCGGCACAATCCAGCCGGCTGCGGCGGTGGCGGAGCTGATCCACGCCGCCGGAGGGATGCTGCACCTCGACTCCGCGCAGGCCATCGGACGGATGGCGGTCGATGTCGACGCCCTCGGTGCCGACCTGGCGAGCTTCTCGGCCCACAAGTTTCACGGTCCCAAGGGGGTCGGTGCCCTCTTTGTCCGTCGTCGCTTCCGGCCGGCGAGGATCGCGGGTCGGGTCTTCGGTGGCGGGCAGGAGCGAGGGCTTCGCAGCGGCACCCTCGACGTGCCCGGGATCGTGGGCATGGGCGAGGCGGCGGCGATCGCGGCGGAGGGCTGGCGGGAGGAGGCCGAGGCTGTCGGCCGGCTTCGCGACCGGCTCTGGGAAGGTCTCACGCGGCAGGTGCCCGGCGTGGTGCTTAACGGTCCGCCGCTTGACGACGCTGCGGTGCGGCTGACGTGCAACCTCAACCTCCACGTCGCGGGCGTCGACGGCCAGACGCTCCTGGCGACCCTCGCCAAGGAAGATCTCGCCCTCTCCAGCGGAAGTGCCTGCTCTTCGGCCAGTCCCGGGCCAAGCCATGTGCTCGCCGCGATCGGCCTTGGTGAAGACGAGGCCCGGGCGAGCCTGCGGTTCGGCCTCTCACGATTCACACGCCCCGCGGAGATCGACCGGGCGGTGGACCTGATCGCCGCGGGGGTGGCTCGGCTGCGGCGGTGAGCCTGAAGCCGCCTTTGCCGGTGTGGCCGGACGGTATATACTTGGGGTTGGGTGCAGGCGGCAGACGCCGGCTCCCATCATGGTTGTTCACGGTTGTTTCAGTATCCCACAGGAGTGAACGAGATGCCGATCACCCTCACCGAAAAAGCTGCCAGCGAGGTCAAGAAGATCATCACCGACCAGAAACTCGAGGACACGACCGTCCTGCGGGTGGGCGTTGCCGGAGGCGGCTGCAGCGGATTTTCCTACTCGCTCGGCTTTGACACCGCCTACGACCAGGCTGCCGATTCCTGCGAGGAGCAGCATGGCGTGAAGGTGGTCGTCGACAAGAAGAGCGATCTCTTCCTCGACGGCACCACGCTCGATTTCCACGAGGGCATCGACAAGCGGGGCTTCACCTTCAACAACCCCAACGCCACCAAGGCCTGCGGCTGCGGCAGTTCCTTCCAGGCCTGAGAGCCGTGGCGGTCTCCGCGACACGCCGATACCGCGAGGAGTGACGATACGCGTGTCCGCGGAGAGGGTGCATATTGTCGGGATCGGTGACGACGGGCTCGAGGGCGTGACCGGGCAGGCAAGGCGGCTGGTCGAGGCCGCCGACGTGCTGCTCGGCCCGGAGTCCTGTCGTGATCTGCTGCCGGCGCCGCTTGCCGGGCGACTCGAGGCCGCGGCCAGCCTCGAGTCGCTCGTGGGTTTGATCGAGCAGTCGACCGGGCGACAGACGGTCGTGCTCGCCTCGGGCGATCCGCTCTTCTACGGTACGGCCCGCTTTGTCTGTTCGCGGCTTGGCAAGGACCGCTTCGAGGTCGTGCCGCATGTCAGCAGCATGCAGTTGGCGTTCGCGCGTGTGAAGGAAAGCTGGGAGGACGCCTACCTCGCCAACCTCTCGGGCCAGTCGATCGAGCGGGTCATCGACCGCATCCGTTCCTGCGAGACCGCGGGCCTGTTCACCAGCGACCACTGGACCCCGCCGGTGGTGGCCCAGGCTTTGCTCGACGAGGGCATCGACTACTTCCACGCCTATGTCTGCGAGCACCTCGGCTCGCCCGACGAGCGGGTCACTCAGGGCGGCCTGGCGGAAATCGCGAAGGACGCCTTCGGCCCGCTCAACGTGATGATTCTCGTCCGCAAGGCGAGGGCCGCCGACCAGCCCGACGCCGCCGGTTCGCGGCTCTTCGGCAACCCTGACGAAACCTTCCTCCAGGCCCGGCCCAAGCGTGGCCTGCTCACGCCGGCGGAGGTGCGGGCGATGGCCCTGGCCGAGCTCGGCCTCGCCGAGGGGAGCATCGTCTGGGACGTGGGGGCCGGCAGCGGGTCGGTATCGCTGGAGGCCGCCCGAATCGCCCGCCACGGGCGGGTCTATGCGATCGAGATGGACCCTGATGATCACCGGCTGATCGAAGCCAATGCCGAACGTTTCGGCGTGACCAACCTCACGGCGGTCCTCGGCCGGGCGCCGGAGGCCTGGCGGGGGGGGGCGGCCGCCGGGGGCGGTT